>JBBSQD010000383.1:0-4792 GCA_038258185.1 Aggregatilineales bacterium
ATTGGCCCGCGTCGCCAAGACCGCCTGCATTTTTTTGCCACCTGTGTTATCTTGTCCATAGGGATGTTATCTTTCTGATTGTTTGTGCTTATTCAATCTCAGGATAACATCCTTTTCCCTTATCTTGACACCTATGGGACAGCAAGAATGCTGTCCCTACAGTGCATTTATGAGGTTGGGTTAAATCAGATTGATGGTAATTTCGCGGAAGCCGTAGGCGAACTGGCTGCGATACTCCAGGCCACTGCGGCGCAGCAGGCTGCTGGCGGCTGGTGAGTGCTGGGCTGTCTGGCTTACTCAGGCTAATGTCGGCGGGTTAGGATTTATCTACTTTGTTTACGAATTTCATAACCTTTGTAGACAAAAGCCGCGACTTGTCATTAAATAAGTTTGTTAGCCAAGCAAATTGGAGCGCGGTATGTCAAATGATGATTTTGAAATCACTGCAACCGCTGGCATCATGACCTGGGATCAACACTGGTTGCAGCTCCTGAAGGAGATGAATCAGGATGCGTGGGACGAGTTTGTGACGAACTATGCGGCTGACCTGCGACGTGATATTGGCGCATCGTTAAAAAAGCGTGGCCTCCCTGCCGATCTGACCGAGGACATTGAACAGGAAACCTGGCGGGTAGCTGTTCAGAAGATTCATGATTTCGACGCAAAGTCGATTGAAAAACTGTATCACTGGTTACGGGTTATTTCGCTCAACCGCATTCGGATGATGCTCCGTAAGCAGAAAGAAGATGAAATTGCTTTTGAAGAAATCGAAGAACATGAGTTTTCAGGCGGGGTCTCACTCGATCACTTCCTGTATACGCATGATCTGAGCGCAGAGAGCCCGGAAGATGTGCTGCTGCTGCGTGAACGCATGGGAGCCCTGGAAGAAGCCTTACATGAACTATCGGCCAGGGATCGTGAAATATTAATACGTCGCCTGATGTATGGGGAAACCCCACGCGACATGGCGGAGGATTACTGCCTTGCGCCCCGTTCTATATCGATGATTTTATTACGATCGAAGCAAACGCTCGAAAAACATATCGCAGCCACAGATTTATTCTATAAGGAAAGGGACGCAGATGGCTGATTCATTTGAGGCATTACGGAAGTTCGTTGCTCATGAGGTCCAAAGCCAGCGTGAGATCAGGGCGGTTGCCAGTGAAGGCCAGCGGATTACACCCGCGAAAATGCTGGGGATATTTCTGGAATCGGCCCTCGCCAAGAGTAAACGCTCACGCCGGCACTTCGCACGGGCTTTACAGATTGACGCGGGACTAGCCACAGCCATTCTGGACGGCAAGCTGCCCGATTCGGAAATTGACGATGCGCTGCTGGTCGATATCGCACGGGTGCTGAAGCATGAGCCTAATACCCTGCGGCTGATTCTGGGGCGGTCGATTGTGCCGACTATCGAGGCCGAGATTGTCCCGCCGCCGACTGTGAGTCCCAACGGCTCCGACGAGGCGCAGTCTGGTCGCTAGACGCTGACCTAAACACATATCTATCTACCGCTGGGGAACCAGAGGGGCAAAAGGACGATTGATAACGTTATCAATCGTCCTTTTGTTATTCCAGACCCCCATCCCCCCGCCCTTCCCCCGAATTCAGAGGAAGGGAGCAATATAAGGTAAGTGGCTAGCGGAGTTCCTCAAGGCGGTCGTTGGCGGGGGACGGCTGGTAGGACAGCGCGGAGATTTCCGCACGCCATTCGGGAGTCATGGGGACATCCAGCGCGGCCAGTGAAGCCTCGAGTTGTTCCAGATTACGGGCGCCGATGATGGGCGCGGTCACGGCGGGATTGGTCATGACCCAGGCCACCGCGAGTGTCGCCGGGTGGTAGCCTTTGTCTTTGGCATGGGCGGTGAAGTTGGCGGCGATCTCATAATAGAGGGCTTCACCGTAGCGGATCGAATACATTTTATTTTCGATGAGACGCCCCTGATCCGGTTTGGTATCCGGCGCATATTTACCGGTCAGCAAGCCGCCACCCAGTGGGCTGTAGGGAATCACGCCGATCTGCTCGGCAGTCGCCAGTGGAAAAATCTCGACTTCGGCCTGACGCTTGACAAGGTTGTACATGGGCTGAAGGCACTCGATGCGCGCGAAGTCTTTGTAGGTGGAGACACCCAGCGCCGTAGCAATCTGCCAGGCCGCCCAGTTGCTGACCGCCGGATAGAGAATTTTGCCCTGACGCACCAGATCATCCAGAGCGCGCACGGTTTCCTCAATGGGTGTCAGCGGGTCGAAGTGATGCAGGAAATAGACATCAATGCGGTCGGTCTTCAGGCGCTTGAGGCTGGCTTCCACCTGAAGCTGAATGTGGCGGCGGGATGTGCCACGATTATTGAGCGCATCGCTGACTGGCATGCCGACTTTGGACGTAATAACGACTTCATCACGGCAATCAGCGATCAGATCACCGAGAATCTCCTCGGAGCGGCCACCGGCATAAACATTCGCGCAGTCAAAAAAGTTGATGCCGAGGTCACGGCAGCGGTTAAACATTTTAGCGGATTCGGCTTCATCGGCGGTGTCACCAAAGGACATGGTGCCAAAGCAAAGCTGCGAGACCTGTACACCGGTACGGCCTAATAAGCGATATTCCATCGGGAATTTCCTTTCAGTAGAAAAAAATTTCTCTATTGTGGCTGCAAAATCAACGCTCTAGGCGATTTTTAAGCTATAAAAACTTACTATGGATATTAGTCGCTATGGCCGGGTGGTGCAACACAAGGTTGAGGTTGTGGCCTCGGTTCCGTTTTAAGCGAAGCTGGGCTATATTGATTAACGGTAAAAATCTGCATACAACAAGGATAATTTCATGACTCAAGCACAAAACAACCCCATCAGGGGCGAGCGTATTATGCTGAGGGCGTTTCGGCCTGAAGATGCCGACCCGCTGTGGAGCAGCATGGATAATGAGGAATTCAACAGGCTCACGGGGTCACATGGCACCTTCACGCGTGAGATGATTGACGCTTATGTGGCGCGGCAGATTGCCGCGGATGACGATTCACGCGCATCGTTTATTATCTCCCTGCCAGGTGATTCACAAGCGCTGGGTGAGGTGGTGATTAACGAGGTTGATCACGATAATCACAGCGCCAATATCCGAATCGCGATGTTTGATGAAAGTGGTGTGGGTAGAGGTTATGGTACCGAAGCCATGCGGCTGATGGTCAATTATGGCTTTACGCAGATGAATCTGCATCGCATTTCGCTGGGGGTGTATGCTTTCAATCCACGGGCGATACGTGCTTATGAAAAGGTGGGTTTCAAGCGTGAAGGCGTGCTGCGTGATGATCTGTTCTGGGGCGGTGAATATGTCGATAGTATTGTCATGAGCATCTTAGCGCATGAGTGGGAAGCGCTGGTGTAACAAGTATCGCCCATTATTTCCCCGATATACACCTGCGTTTCACACATAAGTCCATTTCAGCAAAGTAGGGATGGTCGGTAATATCTCTCGTGCGGAGCAAAGCGGTATAATCGGCTGTGTTATTTCTGCACGAGAGGATGGCCGATGTCCGCAGCACATGAATATGCCCAGAAACATGCCCGACAATTTGAACAGCAGTTGGTGGAACTGCTGCGTATCCCCAGTGTGAGCACCCTGCCGGAACATGCGGCGGATGTGCAGCGAGCGGCGGAATGGCTGATCGCGGATATGCGGCGCATCGGCTTTGAGCAGGCGGTGATCGAGCAGCAAGCGGGTTATCTGCCGCTGGTATATGGCGAATGGCTGGGGGCTGGCCCGGATGCGAAAACGGTGCTGATCTACTGTCATTATGATGTTCAGCCTGCCGCAATGGAAGATGGATGGGATACCGATCCATTTGTGCCGGTGGAACAAGACGGCAAAATTTATGCGCGGGGCGCGGTGGACAGTAAAAGTCACGTGATTGCCCAGTTGAAAGCGATTGAGTCGCTGATGGCCAGCCCCAGCAAAAGCCCGGTGAATATCAAGGTGCTGTTTGAAGGCGAGGAGGAATCCGGCTCTGAGCATATTTTCCAGTTTGTGGCGGATAATCCCGAACGCTTGAAAGCGGATGTGTGTGTCATTTCGGATGGGAGCATGCCGGATATTGATCAGCCCGATCTGGTGTATGGGCTGCGCGGCATTATCAGCATGGAGCTGATTGTTCACGGGCCAGCGCGCGATTTACACAGCGGACATTATGGCGGCAATGTGCATAATCCGATTCAGGCGCTGGCGGAGATTATCGCGCAGTTGCATGACGAAAATGGTGTTGTGACCGTGCCGGGATTTTATGATGATGTGCTGCCAATTACCGAGGAAGAACGCGCCATTCTGCAACCCGCCCTGCCGTATGCCGAACAGGAATGGGAGACGGTCACAGGGGCATCTCAGCCGTGGGGTGAAGCCGAATACACCCTGCTGGAACGCAGCGGCGCACGACCGACGCTGGAAATTAACGGGATTGCCGGGGGATTTTACGGCACCGGTTTTAAGACGGTGTTACCGGCAAAAGCGCTGGCAAAAATCAGTTGTCGGCTGGTGCCTAATCAGGACCCCAAAAAGACATTTGAGCAGGTGCGCGATTACATCGCAGCGCTGACTCCGCCCACAGTTCAGAGCGAAGTGATCTCGCTGGAGGAAGGTGCGCCGGGGGTGCTGCTGGATCGGGACACACCCGCGATGCGGGCGGCGGCCAAAGCGTATACCCAGGGCTGGGGCAAAGCACCGATTTTCTCTCGCGGCGGGGGCAGTGTGCCGGTAGTGGCGGCCTTCCAGCAGCAGCTCAAAATGCCGATTGTGATGCTGGCG
>JBBSQD010000384.1:0-4742 GCA_038258185.1 Aggregatilineales bacterium
CATTGCAGCCTGTAATACAATGCAAATAGACAGGCGAACTGAGTAAAGGAATCCTTATGCGACGTTTCCTCAGCATGATTGTGCTGGCTTTAGGGCTGGTGTTAACCGCTTGCGGCGGGTCTGGTGACGAAAATACGGGCTTTGATGGGGTCATCACGTGGGATCGTGACCCGCAGACGGTGGTTTTCCGGGCGAATACGGTGGGCGGCAGCACAGATGATGCCTTCCTGACACGCAATGATATCCCGCTGTGCACGATTTATGGCGACAACCGCATCGTGTGGACAAATGACCTGGGTGATTTTAACCTTCAGGTCTTATGGGATAAGCTGACCGATCAGCAGGTGCAGAATTTTGTCTCGTTTGTGACCGTGGTGGAGCGCATTTACACCTATGATGCCCGGGCTGATCAGCAGCCCCCCAGCGCGGTGGCTCCAGCCTATGAAACGATGTCGGTGGCGGTCAATGGTCGGCCACACACCACCGATTCTTTTGGCGAGTGGGAGCCGGAATATTTCCAGCGGATTCTCGAAACCTGCAAGGAGATCAGCAATGCGCCGGTGATCTATGAGCCGGAAGGCGCGTGGGTGACTGCGCAGCAGATCGAGTATGATACAACGCGCCCTTCTATTCTATGGGATGGGGACGCCGCCGGGTTGAAATTTACTGAGCTGGCCGCCAGCAGCGAAGCGCGCTGGATTACCGATAGCAATCTCAAGATTCTGTGGAATATGATCCATACATCGTCACCAATCATCCAGTTTGCTGAAGGCGAAAACGCCTATGAAGTGGTGCTGGAAGTGCCGGGAGTGAACCCAACAGCGCCCGCAGCGCCATAAGTTAGGCTTGCGTTAGGCACCCGACGCATAATGCGGCTGTGAAGCGAAACAATCAACAGGAGAGCAGCAATATGAAAGTGCTTGTTACCGGCGGCGCAGGCTACATCGGCAGTCATGTAACCGATATGCTGATTGACCGTGATTATGAAGTGGTGGTTCTGGATAACCTGTATACCGGCCACCGTGAAGCTGTCCATGAAAAAGCGGTCTTTGTCCAGGCAGATTTGCTGGATCAACCCGCGGTCAATAAAGTGTTTGCCGACCACAAATTTGATGGCATTCTGCATTTTGCCTCGCACACGCTGGTGGGCGAGAGCATGGAAAAGCCGTGGCTGTATCTACGGGATAATGTCGTTGCTGGCAGCAATCTGCTGGAAGCGGCAGCGGCGCAGGGAGTCAAACGCTTTATCCTGTCGTCCACAGCCAATCTGTTTGACGATCCGGAACTGATCCCGATTACGGCTGAGGAGCGCATTGTCCCCGGCAGCCCGTATGGCGAGAGCAAATACATGATCGAACGCCAGTTGTACTGGATGGATCGGCTGTATGGGATGGCAAGCTGCTGCCTGCGCTACTTTAATGCCAGCGGCGCCCATCCCAGCGGACATATCGGTGAAGATCACACGCCGGAATATCATCTGATCCCGATCATTTTGCAGGCCGCGCTGGGTCAGCGTGAGAAACTGGTGATCTTTGGCGATGATTACGACACGGCGGATGGCACCTGTGTGCGCGATTACATCCATGTAATTGATCTGGCCGAAGCGCATATTTTAGCGTTAGAAGCGCTGGCTGACGGTAAAAGCCGTAAATATAACCTGGGCAATGGCAAGGGCTACTCGATTATGGAAGTGCTCAATACCGCCCGCATGATTACCGGCAAAGAGATCACAGCGGACATTGGTCAGCGGCGTCCCGGTGACCCGGCCACCCTGGTGGCGGACAGCACCCGCATCCGCGAGGAACTGGGCTGGGAGCCAGAGTTCGGCAGTCTGCATCAGATTATCGAAACCGCGTGGAACTGGCACAAGAATAATCCGCAGGGGTACGCGGGGCGGTAGGTTCTGAAATTTCTCTCTCATAGCGTCGCGAATTACATCAACCCCCTCCGTCCCTGCGGGACACCTCCCCCGAATTCAGGGGAGGATTTGTAGGTGCGTTCTGCGCCCTCCCCGAATTCGGGGAGGGATGGGGAGGGGTCATGACAGAGGTTAAATCCTCTAACCACGTTTATAAAGATAGATTTACTGCTGGCTGGCGATGAGCGCCTGCGCGAGTTCAAGGGTTGGAGCTTGCGCCAGAATGTGACTGTCGCCATCGGGCGCGATGCACAGCGCGTCGATTTCATCTGACCAGCAGCCATCCACAGGGGCGGCATCGGCAAAGCGACTGGTGCCAAATTCAGCAAAAGCGGCGGTAAATTCGTCGGCTTCGGCGCTGTTCTCCCAGGCCAGTTTCAGCACCCAGGCGAGAGCATCCGTTTCCGTGCTGCGATAAATCGCAAACTGATCGCCGCTCCAGCCTTCAGCGGCATTGTTCGATTGGCTGTTGCCAAGCTGATTTTTGAGGTATTCGCGCAAATAGAATTCGCCAAAAGTCGACTCGGTCACCAGTGACCACTCCTCCGCAAGCAAACCGGCATCAGCCAAAGTGACTTCGACAGGTGCAATGCCGTCAATGTATTTTTGCGGATGCAGCACCTGTGACATGGCCGTGGGTGGATTGGCAAAGGCGGCGTTGACTGTGTCCCAGCCTCCGTTTTCGTATAAATCCAGCACGAAATTCAGGCCGATGGTATAAGGCGATAACAGTTCCGCTTCGATAATCGGCGGGACTCCCGGCGGGATAGTCAGGGTGCCGGTCTGCGCACCCTGTGCCAGCAAGCGCAGGCTGGTGCCGATGGGGTCACGCTCCGAGACGGACATCACATAGGCGTTGGTGACGGACATGGCATCCCCTTCGATCAGCGAAACCAGCGCCAGAGCCGCGTCGGGATTATCCTGCACGCTTTCCTGTAACGTCACCAGATCAAAATGCTGATCCTGTAAGGCGTGGGTGTATTCATGCACATGGATAATCTGCTCCATGAGGGGCAGATCATCGCCCAGGTCGCCACCACCCAGCAGAATGGTATTGAGTTGTTTGGTTTCCGGCTCATAAAAACCGCCAACCTGACTGCCGAGCAAATCGAGATACAGCCCCAGATAATCGGCGCCGGGTTCCAGCCAGTCAAAAGCGATGTAAAACTGGGCGGCATCTGCGGCCTGTTCCGGCGTGAATTCTTCTTCATACAGGCCGAGGATATAACCGATGGCATCCGCACGGGTGGGGAAAAGTCGCTGAAAGTCGTTCAATTCATCCAACTGGCGGGTTTCGCGGGCGTAATTTTCCAGGCCATTGACAAAGGTCTGCAAAGTCGGGCTAATCGGTAATGTGGGTGTCTCCTGCGCATGGGCTGCGGGAACGATCAGCAGCAGGCAGGCTAAAGCAATCAACCATAGACGTTTCAAGTTAGGTTCTCCTGTAGAATCTCATTCGACGTTTATTGTAAAGCAGACGCGGACTTATTCCGATGATAAAAGGATGAAATTATCGGCGATGGCCTCCCCAGATGGGGTGAAAGTGGGCAAACGCTCACCAGTTGCGGAGTCCAACCAGCCGATGCGCAGTTGCCAATCCGTGCGCGCCGGGTCGAGCGGGAACAGCAGGCGATCCGTCACCGGCTCGTTGGGCTGCCAGCCGCTGGTGGGCTTATAACCGCCCTGCGGCTGACGATCCTGCTGGGCGATGATGGCGCCATTGGCGTCTATCAGGTGGATAAACCAGCTGTAATCGGCTTCGGGTGGATTTTCGGCTGACCACTGCACCGTCAGGCGAACCCCATCGGCATCCTGTGTGAGATGGTAAGCCTCCAATTGAATGGGGCCAAACTGCCAACCGCCTGCTTTATCGGCTTCAAGCGAAGGGTTTTGGTCGAAGCGGAGAATGCGATGCTCGGCGGCGCGGGATTCGCTGACAAACCAGGCGCTTTGCCACAATTGGCGCTCCTGCCAGTTCAGCGGGTCAGCGGGGCCAAACCACGACACAAACCAAAATGGATCAGACTGAGTTAAGGCGTAGTCCCAGATGCGGTGGGTCAGGGCATCATCCGGTGAAGTCGGCGCGTTCATATTGAAAATGTGCGAACCGTTATCCACATCAAGCAGGCCATCCTCAAAAATGAGCGAGGCCACGGCAACTGTCCCAGCGGGTTGCAGCGATTGCTTCAGCGCGAGTGCGTCCTGATAAGATGGTGTGTTCACCTGCCGAGCCGCGACGACAGTCAGGCAGATGGTGACAGCCACCAGTGCCAGCAGCCAGCCACGGCGGATCAAGGCCGCCAGTATGCCCACGACAATCAGCGCCAGGGGCGCCAGAAGATGCACACTATCAAGGCCATCAGTAAGCCAGGCAGGTTGCAGCGGCGCGTTGACGCGCAGCAGGGCAATGTGGCCGAAAATGGGCGAATAAGCCGGATTGAACATCGGCGGGCTGCTCAAAAGTACCTGATTGGCGCTATCAATATCCGGCCAGAAGGTGTTGCGCAGGTAACCTTCGTAGGTCAGGGGGTCGATCAGAACGCCTATGATCTGCACAAAAAGCGACAACACGAAAAAAGCGGCAAGTAAACCCGCAAGCCAGCGCTGTTTACGAGCGGATTCGACCAAAGGCGCAAGCAGTAAAACCGCAAACGGCAGCGCCGGTAACAGGAAACGCGGCCCCCAGACAATGCCACCATGCCAGCTCCACCACGCGGCGAAAAACAGCCCTTGCAACAGAAGGATGCCAAGCGATAGCCACGCCAGTCGCATCTGCTCACGGCGGAACAGCAGCCAGCCGGGGATGGACAGCAGTAACACGGGA
>JBBSQD010000385.1:0-4712 GCA_038258185.1 Aggregatilineales bacterium
AGCCGCCGGGTGCTGCATCGTGAACCGCCGGCCAACATCCCCTACGAATTTTTCCTGCTGCAAGGCGGCAAGATGAGTTCGTCCAAGGGCATCGGCTTCAGCGCGCACGAAGTGGGTGAAGCCCTGCCGCCGGAACTGCTGCGTTATATTCTGGTGCGGACGCGTCCGCGCACAGCCATTAATTTTGCGATGGCCGACAATGCCATTCCGCGCCTGTTTGATGAATACGACACGGCCTTCGAGAAATATTTCGAGGAAACCGAGAACGAAGACGAGTTATGGTCAAAGCGTCTGTTCGAGCTATCGCGGATTGATGCCCACGAGGAATTGCATCCGCTGTATCAGCCACGCTTTATGCATGTGGTGACGGTGACACAGATCCCCGGCCAGAATGCGATGGAGCATTTCACAGCGCATAAGGGATCGCCCCTGCAACCGGACGAAATCACCGAAGTCCAGAAGCGCATGGATTACGCCCGTTTGTGGCTGGATCGTTTTGCGCCGGACAGCGCCATCTTTGAAGTGCAGGACACTCTGCCCGCCGCTGGTCGTGAACTGGATGACGAGCAGCGCGCGTTTTTGTCGAAACTGCTGGAATGGTATCGCGCCCAGACGGATGTCAATGGCGAACTGATTCACAAGGGCATTTATGATATTGCCGTGGATATGGGCGTGAAGCCCGGTCGGGCTTTCCAGGTGATTTACCGCCTGATTCTGGGGCGCACAAGTGGCCCGCGTGCCGGTGAACTGCTGGCCGCGCTCGATCATGATTTTGTGATTAAGCGCTTGCAGCAGGCGGAGACGATCCGCTATTTGCAGAACGCTGGCTATAAAATCGTCGAAAAACGCGTGGATGCGAATTACCGCAATGTGCTGAATATTCACGGTGAAGTCTTCACCAAATTCCCCGACCTGCGTATTGGCGTCGCGTCGATACAGGGCGTAAAAGTGACCGCCAGCAATCCCGAACTGGACAGCCTGAAAGCCAAAACCGCGGAAGAACTGGCCGAACGCTATCAGGGCACGAACCTGGGTTCACTGGAACGGGTGAAAGCCTACCGCGAGATTTATCGCGCGTTTGGCGCAGACCCCGGCAAACGCAACCCCAGCGCAGAAGCGCTGCTGCGGCGTGTGATTCGTGATCGCGCCATGCCGTCGATCAACACAGTGGTGGATGCTTATAACATCACCTCAGCAGAGTCGATTATCCCGATGGCGGCCTATGATCTGAACACTTTATCGCTGCCGTTGGAACTGCGTTTCGCGCATGATGGTGAGTCACTGCAACCGATTGGCGGTGCTGACCCGATCATGACCGAAGCCGGAGAACTGATCTATGCTGACCGGTTGCAGGTCGTGTGCCTGGACTTTAATTATCGTGACTCTGATCTTACGCGTATCACCGACGCGACAGAGGATATGCTGCTGATTGTCGATGGCTGTAGTGTCGTCTCGGCAGAAGAAGTTCAGGATATGCTTGATCTGGCGGTCAGCCGCATCATCCGCTTTGCGGGTGGCGAGTTGCAATACTCCGCAGTCATTTATCAAGATATTTAACTGCTGAATGCCAGTACACTGTAATCAGGGGATGTAATCCCTGTGGTGTACTGGCATTTTTTTATGGAAGGGATTCATTGTTGAACATCATTGGAATCCGTAAAGAGGACGAACATAAGAAATTTGAACGGCGCGTGGCTTTAACCCCGGCTCATATCCACCAACTGTTGCAAGCCTACCCCGAAGCTCAGTTTATTGTTGAACCCGGTCACAGTGGCAGGTATGAACGTGCGTTTACGGACGATGAATATCGCGCGGCTGGCGCACAGATCGGCTCGATGGAAGCTGCCGATGTGATTTTAGGCATTAAAGAAGTCCCTATTCAGGACTTGCTGCCGGGTAAAACTTATCTGTATTTCTCCCACACTTATAAGGGGCAGCCCTATAACATGCCGATGCTGCGCAAGCTGCTGGCGCTGGACTGCACCTTACTCGATTATGAACTGATTGTGGACGATGTGCCAGAGGCGGATTATGCGCTGGATCATTGCACCCGGAATGTGTATTTTGGGCATTTTGCCGGATACGCCGGGGCGATCAATACGCTGTATGCGCTGGGGCAACGGCTGGAATATGAAGGCATTCGCAGCCCGTTTGCCTATGTCAAGCAGTCGATTGATTATCACGCGGTGCCGGGGGCGCAGTTCGGTGATTTTGACACCGCCATGACCGCGCTCAAACGGGTGGGTGAGCGCATTTGCAATGAGGGCCTGCCGGATGAACTGCTGCCGATGATTTTTGGCGTGACCGGTGGTGGCAATGTCGCCAGCGCAGTGCGGAATGTACTGGCTCATTTGCCGGTGATTGAAGTTGCGCCTGAAGATTTGCTGGATTTTAACCCGCCGATTGAAGAAGCACGCCATCATGTTTATGTGGTGCAGTTCCGGCAGCAGCAGCGCCGACTGCCCGAATTTAAGCAGTATGCGCGACATTTGACTGCGCTGTTTAATGGCATCAAATGGAAATCCCATCAGCCGCGCTTGATTACCCGCGCCTTTCTGAAAGATCTGTATAGTGGTGGTCAGCCGACTCTGCGTGTGATTGGCGACATCAGTTGTGACCCTAACGGCTCGATTGAGTTCAGCCAGCCCACCTATCCTGATGAGCCTGTCTACGTTTATGACCCTGCCAAAGATGATTTAAGCTATCCGTGGAATGCGGCGCAATTTGCGCGTACCTGTCACGCGGGCATGGATGATAGCGGCGTGCTGGTGATGGCGGTGACCAATCTGCCAGCGGAATTCCCGCGCGATGCGGCCAATGCCTTTGGCGATATGCTCAAGCAGTTTGTGCCGGATTTACTGAAAGCGGATTTTAAGCAGCCTTTGCAGGAGATGACTATGTCGCGCCAACTCAAACGGGCGGTGATTGCCCATCAGGGCGAACTCGCGCCGGATTTTGTGCCGCTGGAGGGTAAAGTCGCCTCACGCGTGCTGCTGCTGGGGGCAGGGCTGATGAGTCCCGGTGTGATTGATTATCTGCTGGGGCAGGGCATTCACGTCACAGTGGCGGATGCCAGTCTCGAACAGGCCCAAAGCCGGATCGCAGGTTATCCTGCTGAAAAGGCCGAGGCGATTTATATGCCGGTGGATGCCGAACATCGCGCGGCCTTGATCGAGCAGTTGCAGCAGGTGGACGTGGCGATCAGTATGCTGCCTGCGCCGCTGCATCCGGTGGTAGCGGAATTGTGCATCGAGACACGGACGCATCTGGTGACGGCCTCGTATGCCAGCCCGGAAATGTGGGCGCTGGACGAACAGGCGCAGGCGGCGGGAATCACGCTGCTGAATGAAGTTGGCCTCGACCCCGGTCTGGATCATATGTCGGCTATGCGCATAATTGACCAGATTCACGCCAAAGGCGGACGCATTATCGAATTTACTTCGTATTGCGGCGGCCTGCCCAGCCCGGATGCGGCGGATAACCCTCTGCGCTTTAAGGCCAGTTGGAGTCCGGCGGGGATTGTGTCCGCAGCGAATCGTCCGGCACGTTTCAAGCAGGGCGGTCTGTTGCAAGTGGTGGAGCCGGAAACATTGTTTGAAAATCCGCTGATTTTCCGCTATGACGAAATCCCGTTTGATCTTGAAGCCTACCCGAATGGCAATTCGGAATTTTACATCGGCGCCTATGGCTTACAGGAAGCGCGTACCTTTATTCGTGGGACGCTGCGTTATGCCGGTTGGTGTGAGGTGATTTTGGCTTTACATGGACTGGACTGGTTCAGCGAGCAACCCGCGTCTGAAATTGTCGAGCGGACGATTGCGAGATCAGCTGATCTCAACGGAGAGATTCAGGCGGTAGTGACGTGGTTGGGTCTGACGCAAAAACCAGATGATGCTTCCAGCGCCAGGGATTATCTGCTGACGTGTTTTATCGCGCAGGCGGATTTGCGTTATGCTCCCGGTGAGCGTGATCTGGTGGTGATGCGCCATACGTTTGATGTTGAGCAGGCCGATGGTCAGAAAAAGCGGCTGATATCGTCGCTGGTTGCAGAAGGGGCAGCGGAGGGCTTATCGGCGATGGCGAGTACGGTCGGCCTGACAGCGGCGATCTGCGCGACTCTGGTGCTGCAAGGGGATTATACGCGCTGTGGAGTGCAACTGCCCCTAACGGCTGACCTGTACGCCCCGGTGCTGGATGAAATGGAAAAGCTAGGCTTCGGCTTTGTAGAGACGGACACTCCGCTTTAATCGGGTTCGGCAGGGTTGATGAAAGAGTAGTTTTAGAGACCATTATGGAAAGTCATTGAGTTTCTTGGGGATGATCTCTATGAGAAGCGCTATGCAAAAGGCTTCAAATTGTTACCACAACGCTGGGTTGTTGAGCGCAGTTTTGCCTGGTACTACCGACAGCGACGATTAAGCCAGGGTTCACTGCTCTGACATGACCTTATGATACGCGTCGTAAGCACCTTGTTCGCTATCAACCACTGTTAGAGGTCTCCCTCTGAAAAAGAGCTTCGCCGCCAAATCTGCGAAGACTCTCCCGATGTTGAACTTTGACTTATTAACAATGGCATACATATGTAAGATTTTTTCTTCTTTTTGGACTAATTCTGCTGTCCATTTAAGATGTGATAAGGGTGACGACCCCATTGGCATCTCGGATTCCGGATTAAAAATGATGAAAATGGGTTCTGGATTATTGTGGGCAAA
>JBBSQD010000386.1:0-4688 GCA_038258185.1 Aggregatilineales bacterium
AACAACGGAAACGACTCGATAAATGACCCGCGTCCTGCAATGATCTCCGCGCGGCCATTCGACACCAGATCAAGCGTGGCAAACCGCTGAAACACGCGGACAGGATCGTCCGAACTCAGCACAGTCACCGCGCTGCTGAGGCGGATATTTTTCGTCCGGGCTGCTGCTGCGGCTAAGATCACATCCGGCGCGGATGATACAAATTCTTCGCGATGATGCTCACCCAGCCCGAACACATCCAGACCCACCTGATCGGCCAGTTCAATTTCCTCTAAAAGATTGCGGGTACGCTCGGCGGCGCTCAGCTTTTGACCTGTGACGGAATCAGGGGTCAACTCAGCGAAGGAATACAAGCCAATTTCAAAGGGCTTGGGATCAGGGGTTTGCGTCTCTTGTGGATTTATCATTATTCACTCCTTGAGGAACACCGATTATATGGCACAGCCATGATTATTTTCGTTTCACATCAGATATCTGACAGGCTCTGACGTGCCGACATTACCGAAATTTACAGGATAACTATGAAATTCTTATACTTTATCCAATTATTGGAGCGTTATATACAGCTTGTTTATTAAAGGTCTCGCTATAATTATACGTAGACCCTATCTGGGGATGGTAGAGAAAGTCAAGCCATGAAACTGTTCATCCACTTGTGTGTGGTAGTCTATGCCGTTTTAATCAATCAGATAACGTTCGCTCAGCCAGCAACCTCCTACCGATATGACTGGAATCGGGATGGTTCGCGCTTCGTCATGGCTGCGACTGTAGCTGGAGAAGGGATTGTTAGCCTCTACGATGCAGAATGGCGCGCTTTAGCATCCTGGAAAGGGACTGTCTTTGGCGTATCATTTAGCCCAGACGGAGAAAATCTCCTGATCGATAGTGGGGTCACAAAAGAAATCCGGGATACGGATACCTTTCAAACCCTAAGGGTTTTGCCTATTGTAGGCGGCGTAATATGGAGTCCCGATGGCACTGAACTGGCTTCGTTTAACCCCGGCACACCTGGAGGAATGAAATTTTACAGCACAACCAATGGGGATTTGTTACGAGAATTCACCCGTGCCGATGCTCCAGCCTGGGGTTGGCCTTATTCACCGTTGTGGAGTCCTGATGGGGCATACTTCGCTGCCTATCTCAGTAACCAGCTTGCTCTTCTGGATGCGACTACAGGCATGCAGATCGGCACAAACTACGAGTTTGATGGTAATGTTTACCCTTATAGTTGGAGTTCGGATAGTACGAACATAGCTTTAGGTCTCCTAAAAGAGATACCCACGGCCGTTGAGGGAAGCTATCCGACAGGATATGAAAGTGGTAGCCATTGGCTAAATTCGATTGTGGTGTTAGAGATCGCTACAGGCAATATCACAACGGTGCGCAGTGGTTTCAGAAGTTATGGAACGACATTGGTCTGGAGTCCTGATGACACTCAGATTGCTACCTATTTGGATGGCAACATGACCATGCTCGATTCTGTCAGCGGTGATGTGATTAACAGTTTTGACACTAAATCTAATGCCAGCATTATTGGCTACTCCCCCTCAGGTAGTCGTTTGCTGACGGGTCTAGCCAGTGACTCATCCTTTGATGCATCCCGCTATAGTTCGTCACAGATTCAGACGGAACCTCTTTCTGAGTTCAGGCAAACAGCGCTGGACGGGCTAATACAAATTTTTGTTCCCATCGCCACGCTGGATCGTTTCGCTGAGATCGCGGTCGTGTGCAATGCACCAGGCACACTGACCGATTTCGATACAGACCTCACAGATCCGGCTGCGATTGCTGCTCAGGCACAAGCACTCCTGACAGCGATCAATGCCCTGCCAGAAGGTGTCATCTCGCCTGGTTGCGCTGCCGATCTGCATGCCATTGCTGAAGCGATCATCGCCCAGACATCTCTCACCAACTTCCCGTAAACAGATGTGGGAGCAGATTAGCGAAAGGCCGATAGACAACCGCCTGCACGGAGGCACGAACCCTCAGCCACGGCCCGGCCACCAGATAACACAATATAATCACGATCAGTGTGCCGACCAGGGCCTGTGTTGGATCAAGCGCGCCGTAATGGCCGAACCATGAGCGCCCGGTCACAATGCCGAGATGATAAAGCAAACGATAGCCGATCAGATGGTGGAAGAAGTAGAGCATAAACGCCACCTGACCCAACAGCGCTAATGGCGCGACCAACACGCGACTGGTCAATATCGTGAGCGTATCCAGCCGTTGCAATACTGCCCACAGCAGAAACATCACCGCCAGCGACAGACAGATAAAGCCCAGATGCGGGTGTCGAAAGCCGATATTGGGCACCACCATCATCAGCGCGCCGAAGCCTAATCCTGCCAGCAGCAGCCAACCACTGTTGAGTAACGGTGATCCATCTCCAGCTTTGTTAGGACGCAAACAGATTTTACCCGCGCCAATCCCAAACCAGACATAAGCCAGCCACGGCAACATGGGAAAATAACCTGTGCCCGTCTCCGCATTGACCCAGGCACCCAGCACAGGCGGGAGCGTAAACGTTCCGCCAAATTGAGCGCTCAACACCGCCCACAGCGCCGCCAATAAGAGCGCCGCCCACCACGGCAACCACCAGGCCACGAATACACCGGTCATAATGCCCAACCCAATGAGATGCAGCACGTCCACTGCAAACACATCTGCCCAGTTATTGCCGGTGAAAAAGATCACAAAATTCAGCACATAACCCAGGAAAATAAAGAACAAACCACGCTGTACGAAGGGGATGACCACTTCTTCAAAAGATCGTCCACGTTGGCAAGATCTGCTCACGGACAAGGCCAGACCCACACCAACTAACGCGATAAAAATCGGCGCGGCCAGTGACCCTAGAAATTCCGTCAAGCGGTCGGCTGAACCGCCGCGATATTCACCCGCCAGCCACCAGTCAAAACAGTGGTCGATAATCATCAGTAACAGCGCCAGCCCGCGCAGCGCATCTATGCTTGCCAATCGCTTTGTCATGCGATCTCTCCATTGACATTTTCGCCTGTCACTTAATGATACGTCTGTAAATACCATCCAGAAACTTAATGTCTAAGCTCGGTTGTTGTTAGTTAATTTGAACGGTTATATAATCCGAAGGAATTGTTCAGAAGGTCGAAAGGAGAAAATGTGCAAACTCAACCTGCTACTTTCAAACAAAGGATGCTTTATCATGATGAATGTTCAGGAGATGCGCCGCATTGTTGACCGTGTGACAAATGATGAAATGCCATCATTTGTTGAAGCAGTTGTTCAGAACTGGTCGGCTGACATTGATACACTAGCCTATTTCCGAAGTAGTGCCAATCACATTTTCCGTTTCCAGGCTGCTGGAAAACCGTTTTATCTGCGATTATCATCTAAAACTGAGCGGCTATTGCAATCGCTGCAATACGAATTAGGTTTAGTGCTGTATCTCGCAGGTCAAGGTCTGCCAGTCGCAAAACCTGTCCCCACCAAAACAGGTAATCTGATAGAAGTGCTGGACGCGGGCTATTATGCAGTTGCTTTTGAAGGTCTGCCCGGTAAACAATGGATGGAACCCGATGATCTCAACCCTGACCTCAGTTATTTATGGGGCAAAACCTTAGCGCAAATTCACACCTTTTCTCAAAGCTACAGCGCCCCAACACCCTATGACCGATCCCATTGGCTGCACCAGCTTCATACAGCACAGACTTTTCTGTCGGCGGACGAAACAGCTATTCAGAAAACCCTGCAAGATGGCATTGCCTGGTTAAACACACTACCCATAAATACTGAGAATTACGGGCTGATACATGGTGACCTTGAATTGGACAACCTGATATGGGACGGCAAAACCTTAGGCGTGATTGATTTTGATGGCACATGCTATAACTGGTATGCTGCTGATATTGCGCTGGCACTGGATGATATGTGGGATGATAATCCGGTTATTGTTGAAGACTTTTTAAAAGGCTATACATCGGTTTACCCCATAGCGCATAACCTGACCGAATTCATCCCGCGTTTTCGCCGTGTCTATGATGCGTGGCAGTTCGCGCACATGCAACGCGTTTATCGCGATATTGACATTCAAGGTCAACCCGAATGGCTGGTTAAGATGTATCGTCGACATGAGAATTGGTTTGAGACAAAACGCCAGAAGCTTCAACAAACGTTCAAATGGTAGATCGTATTATGCGCCCAGTTCTTATCTCAAACTGAGGTTATTCAGAGGTCTTGCCTTGTATCCATTTTTAGTTCATAAATAGAGTAAAACGGGTGAATAAATACGAGGAACCATGAACCAACAAATAGGGCGCTTCTGGCGCATGGATACCCAGGGTTATATTCAGAATGATGCTCATCTGAAGTCGATCAAGCCGCCCTTCAAAGCGGTCATTCGGGATGCGGTGAACGCCTATACCGACCATATCGCTGATGATCTGCACAGCATCTATGTCACCGGCTCAGTGGCACGCGGGCTGGCGGTTGAGGGCAAGTCCGATATTAATCTGTTTGCCGTGCTGACCAACGCGGTCGATTTAGACCTGGTGATGCAGGACTGGATCATGGATGCTGAGGAAGAACTGATTGCGCAGCATCTGTGCATTTCGGACGCACATCTGGATTTGTGGCCGCACAATTATGTCTTCAGCGACCCGGATCGGTTTTCGATTGGCGCGTTTATCATCAAAACGCACAGCGTCTGT
>JBBSQD010000387.1:0-4662 GCA_038258185.1 Aggregatilineales bacterium
CCGCATTATTCGACTACATCGAGGTCTTCTACAACCGTCAGCGGTTACATTCGGGCATCAACTATGCCCGTCCGATCAGCCGCGCCGCCTGAGCAGTTGTTACTCTAAAAAACTCGGGGTAGACCAAACCGCTGAAGCGGTTAATCATCAACCTCTTTAGAGGTTTACCGTCTCTTGTCATAGCGGGATGTTTTGAACATCCTGCGGCAAATCATCGTAAGAAGAATTTTTGTAGGGACAGGGCATGCCCTGTCCGCCCGGCTAAATTGGTTCAAACTCAAACACAATAGCTTGGCGCATATTGCCAAGCGTATCGGGAGCTTGTTGATGATGAAAAGCTGTACAGATCATCTGGCCGATATACATGACATGACCTTTTGATGTCTGTTCAAAAACATGAATATCCTTACCATCTGCCAAATGATCACGAATTGCTCTGTTACCCCTAATGAATGTCATATCTCCTATTTGACCTTCACCGGTGTAAAAGAATTTTTCAGCATTTTGCCAACCATCGGAGTAGCCGTGATCTTTTCCACTTTCACCCGTGAACAGAAAGATCATTTTATGTTTAGATGGTGTGCTAATTCCGCCTTGCTCTTGTCCTCCATAGAGATTGTGGATGTCCCTACGGCGATACTCTTGATCTTTTTCAAACATATAACTCTCCATAAAAAATGCTTCTTTTATAGTTTATTATAGGCTCTTAATTCCATTCCAGGCGATAACGTCCGCGGGTATCTTCGGAGGTGGCCGTGTACATATAGGTCACATCATCCACCACCAGCAAATCCGCGTGACCGATGCCGAAGTTAAACGCCACATCCATCAGCACCGGATTGTGCGGGAATTTCTCCCACGGGACATCAATCCGCGCCTCAGTTGACCGCGCGAATCCCAGCCCGAACTGCGTATCCATCCCGCGTTCCAGGGCATCCGGCCCGCGCACACCCTCATAGGCCATGTAATAATGCTCGCCGACTTTCAGCACATCGGCGGAACTGATATAGCGGAAGTCGAAATAGGCATTCACCGCCGCGCCTTCGGTCACATCCAGCGGGCCATATTCCGGCGCACCCGTAAACAGCGGATCGGTTTCGCACAATTGCAGATCGAGCGTGTAGCGATCTCCTTTATAACAGCGCATATGTCCCGGCGCAGAACCCGCTGCTACAAAGATATAGAGTGTGTCGCCATCGACATACACGCCCGGAGGCGCACCGACGAGACAATCATGCACTTCCCCGCGAATGTTGGGATGCGTGCCGATCTTCTCAATCGTGCTGCACGGCGCGAATGAACTTGGCCAGGTTCCGGCAGGTGTGGTCAGGTAGCGCCAGTCCGACCAGTTGAGTCCGTCACTGGACGTGCGCAGGATGGTCTGCGCGTGCCATTCGTAGACGAGATAGCTCATATCGTCGGCCTCAAACACACGCGGGTATTGCTGCGCGGTGATGTGGTCGCGCTGGTCGTCACAGGGGCAGCTGGTGCACGCCATCTGACAGATAGGCGTGGTCAGCGCGAAGGATTGGCCGTCATCGGTGCTTTCCCAGCGCGTGAGACAACCGGGAAATTCGACGGGAACGCCGCACTGGTCAATCACCCCGGCGGATTGGTCACTGGCGTGGAGATAGGACCAGTAGACTCCGTTCCCTTTATAGACGGTGTCACTTTCACCCACGGGCAAACCGACATCATCGATTTCCAGCACCCATTCGGCGCGCCCTTCCCAGAAATCGTCCAGGGTGGGCGGTAAAGCCTGGGCATGTAACGATGTGATTAGAAAACTCATGCTAAGGATTAACAAGATAGTACGAAAGTTCATAGAATTGATGCCCTGCCAACTTGAGCATATTTTCAACATAGTTTATAGTAAAAGTTGTTTATGAACACAGGGTCAACTGTTTCCGTTAAGATCGCGGTGGCAAGCGGGTTTTATTCTTGTTATGCTATAATCATAAAAGTGTTGATTATAGACCCATTCCCGTATGCAGCTTATGACCGCCACCTATATAAAGGGGCATTATGGCTGATATTAGCCTGAAAGATTATCTCGACAACGTAGAGAACGTGCTGAGCAGTGGCACGAATGATCAAGTGCTGCATCAATGCCGCCATATTCTGCGCTATTATCCCAAAAATGTGGCCGCGTACCGTTTTCTGGGTGAGGCATTGCTGCACAGCTCCAACCTGGATGAAGCGGGCGAGATCTTCAGGCGGGTGTTGAGCGTCTTCCCGGATGATGCCACGGCGCATATGGGACTGAGCGAGATCAACGAGCGGCAGGGTAAAGGCAATGAAGCCCTGTGGCATCTGGAACGCGCCTTCGAGCAAGACCCCAATAATCAACAAATCACCCAAAAATTACGCGAACTTTACCGGCGTTTCCGGCAGATTGACCAGAATCGCCTGCAACTGACCTCTGGCGCAGTCGCGCGGCAATATGTCCGCAGCGGACTATACGATCAGGCTATCGAGACTTTACAGACCACGCTGGAAAAATCACCCAGGCGCGCTGACCTGCGGCTATTGTTAGCCAAAGCCATGTGGGCGGCGGGGCTGGAAGTTGAAGCGGCGGAAAATGCGCTGGAAGTCTTAAAGCTGCTCCCGGACAGTCTGGAAGCGAATGAGATCCTGACGCGTCTATGGCTGGAAGAAGGCCGTCCGTCGGACGCACAGCGTTATCTCAGCCATATTGAGGCGGTTGACCCGTACAGAGCACTGGAAATTGTGCAGGGCAAACCGGCTCAGCATGATGCGTTTACATTGCCGGAAATGGATTATGGCAGTGTGACCCCGCAGCGGGTGCAGACGCGTCAGCCGGAATGGCTGGATGAAATTGACGAGCAGGCTCAACAGGATGACTGGATGAGCGGCCTGGATTCACCCACCGTGGCTGAAGCTGAGGCCGGTAATTTTGACGAGGACAGCAGTGAAGTCCCGGCGGACTGGTTGCTGGAGAGCAGCCCGAACGCGGTAGATGATGCGCCGCTGGATGATCTGTTTGGCAATATTGATGAAAGTGCATTCGATGGCAGCGGCTCGAACTTAACGGGTCTGCTTGATGCGCTGGATAACGAAGAACAGGACACGCCTGCAGAAGTCGCTGATCTTTTCGGCTCTACTGAGGACATGCCCGATTTTGATTTTGACGACGATGAACTGCCCCAGTCTGGCTGGCTGGCGGAAACACCTGAAGCATCAGACGATGACTCGGTTCTGGATGCTGACCCAATGGCGTGGTTGCAGGACGACAGCATCTCCGATGAGGAAATGCCGGATTGGATGCAGTCGGATGAACCGGATTTTGGTGCCGCAGCGACTCTGCCCGACAGCGGCAGTTTAATGCGCGGCACCGATGATGAAGATCCATTAGCGTGGATGCAGACCAGCGGCGTCGAGATGGCAGACCCCAATGCGCCGGTAGAACCCGCTTTTGGGCTGGATGATGAAAATGAAATGACCTTCCAGGACCCGGGCGAGATTGATCCTTTTGCGTGGATGCAAAGCAGCGGCGTCGAAATCGAGGCTGAGGAAGCTGTGGATTTCTTCGCTGATCTCGACAACGCCCCGCAAGCTGAAGCGGCTGAAGCAGATGATAACGATCCCCTGGCCTGGATGCATGACAGCGGCGTTGATGTGATCGAAGATGAAATTGAGCAAACTGACCTGCCAAGCGTTTCGTCTTTGCTGAACGCCCCGGAAACAAAAACCGGTGAGTTGGGCTGGCTGGATGATGAAGGACTGCTGGACGAAATCCTGGATATTGAAGAACTGACGCAAACTGGAACTTTGGGCACGGGCTCGCTCCGTGAAGATGTTCCTGCGGAAGCGCCGGATTCGCCAGAAATGGCTATGGCAGACAACGCTGGTGGTTGGTTGGATGATGACACGCTGGACAACGAACCTGAAACAGATGGTGGTGCCTTTAATCTCGCATCAGATTGGCAAAATGATATGTCTGACCCGAATGAAAATGAACTTCCTGACTGGCTCAGTTCAGACTCATCTGCTGAGGATGATGCTTTTGGCTGGCTCAATGAGGAACCCGCCGCGGATTCTCCAGCCGTGCCGCTGAACATTGAAGATGAAAACGCGCTGGACTGGATGGCTGAAGTCGGCGGTGAAGATGATGAAAATGAACTTGGCTGGTTAAGTGACAACAACGAACCAGCCGAAAGTACGCCCGACTGGTTAAGCGATGCTGCACCTGCGGCTGAGTTAAGCTCGGACGATGATGATGAAGCAGACGAAAGCAGTGACTTTGAGTGGCTGTCGGATGTGGATGGCGATGAGGAAGAAGAAATTGCCGCTGTTGCGGACACACCTGATTGGCTCAGTGATGTTGCGCCAGTGGCCGAGTTAAGCGCAAACGATGATGAGCCAGCCGAAAGCAACGATTTCGAGTGGCTGTCGGGTGTGGATGACGACGAGGAAGAAGAAATTGCCGCCGTTGGGGAGACTCCCGATTGGCTCAGTGATGTCGCGCCAGTGGCCGAGTTTAGCAGTGACGATGATGAGCCAGCCGAAAGCGACGGACTTGAGTGGCTGTCTGGTGTGGACGACGAGGAAGAAGAAATTGCCGCCGTTGCGGACACGCCTGATTGGCTCAGTGATGTCGCGCCAGTGGCCGAATTTGGCGCTGACGATGATGAGCCAGCC
>JBBSQD010000388.1:0-4627 GCA_038258185.1 Aggregatilineales bacterium
AGTTCTCTGTTTTTTTGTTTTTTTTTTCTGTTGTTGTGGGCTCCTGTCGTTTGCTTTTCGGGGCGGCCCCCCCCCCCCACGACACGCTGTCACAGAAAGTAAAAACCCACTTTTACAGTGGTTTACTATGCCAGTGTTTTCCCATGAGATACAAGCAAATCTCACACTTCTGGGTGCGATAAAGATCGTTGGCGAAGATGCCTTGATTTCCATTATACTCAGACTCTTATTCATAATTTAGTGTCGCTAGGGCTTAATTGGTCAATTCATAGTAAAAGGACGAAAGCGCACGGTAAGAGGCTTCACAGAACGTCCCTTCTGTGAAGCAACCGATTAATTTGGCAGTGAATCGAGGTGGTGACACCGTTTACGCTTATAATGAAAGTACGGGCGAGGACGGGGAATATGAGGTCACCCACACCTATATCCACGACGACCCAGCGATTGCCTATCTGATAATCGACGGCGAAGCATCGAGACTACGCCGAACCATCCCTTCTTCACCGTCGAGCGTGGCTGGATACCTGCCGGCGCACTGGAAGTTGGTGGCCAGGTCTACGCCGCTGACCTGACCACTGGCGTGGTTGAAGGCATCCAGACGGTGGCTGAGCCGCAGGTGATGGTTAACCTGACTGTTGAGACAGTCCATACCTTCGCGGTCGGTGATGGTCAATGGGTCGTTCACAACTGTGGGGGTAAACAAGACCTGCCGGGCAGAGTATGGCAATATGCTATAGTGTTTCAGAAAACGTTATGGACTAAACGGGAAGGATAGGGTCAGTGGAGGCGGTTGCCAACTCGTGGAGATAAATGGTAAACAAGGATTTAACGTAATCGGGAGAATAGCTGGGCAATTGGGCCACCGTCTCGGCGATGCTCCCTAGCTCCACCTGACCGCGCACGGCGTAGCTCAGGCCGAGCAAAATCTTGTCCGCGCGATATTTATGCGTGGCGTCGATAATACCATCGACAATATTCGCCGCGACATGCGTCACCAGTTGCGCACTGAAGCGACTTTCGTCCAGCGTGTACGCATCCAGAATCGAGCGGACAGCCGCGTTTTTCAGATCATCCGCCGGGTCATCCGTCACCACCGACAGGACGATCATCCGTCCGCCGGTTTCCGACATCATGCGCTCTGCCACTTCCAGTAAGTGGGGCACGGTCGTGGGGTTCGCCACCGGGATAAGCGTGGTCTGAACCGGTTGAAAAAATCGCAGTGTATCTGTGTTAGATGTCGTATTGGGGTTCACAATTGCCATTGAATTTCCCTCTCATGAAATAGCAATTCATCCCCAAATTAAACGTGAAACAATTCTGATACAACCGGACGAACTTCCCATAGAATTGTGAGTCTATCTGAGGAAGCCAGGCCAGTTTTGCGGGGGTTATAAGCGGCTTTAATGTGGAAATTGGGGTTACTAAAGTACGTTTTCAAATCCCCAATAGGACGCGAGTCACGGGGTAAAATGGTACTAGGAAAAGGTGTTTATAGGGGTGGAAATATCAGCGGACTTCGGTTTCCATCACCGTTGTAATCACCTCGTCCAGCGACAGGGTGAGACCTTCCTGCCAGCATGCCGCGAAGATTTCGGGGTCAAGTTGCTCGCGGGTCTTCGCTACGTTGTGCTCATAAGCAGAACGATCTGCCGGTTGGATTTGTGCGCCAGTGGCGCTGCGCAAGGCTTCAGCCGCCCCAAACAGACGTGTGGCCTGTTGGGGTTGCCCTACAAGGTTAAGTATTCCTGCTAGCCCACCCAGGCAGTTTGCAATCGAAAGCTGATCTTGCAGTTCCTGAGAATTAGCCAGACTTTCCCTGAATAATGACCTTGCCCGCTCATAGTCATGTTGATGCTGTGCAATATAAGCGAGATTTTGCAGCGCGATATTCGCGCCCCAAAGATTGCCAAACTGCTGGAAAAGTGCCAGTGCCTGCCGATAAAGCGCCTCGGCAGCTTCATAATTTCCTTCCAATCGCTCGACTTCACCAATGACGTTCAGAGTCTGCGCAATACTCCATTGATCTTCCAGCGCCTGGAAAAGGGTCAGGGCTTCATTGAAGTATACCCGCGCCTCAGCGCTGCGGGTTTCCATCAGAGTCGTCCCCCGCGCATACAGTGCCTCAGCTATGGATCGCTGATCACTACTTTGACGGGCAAGCTCAAGGGCTTCCCGGCTCATGCGCTCGGCATCAGCATAATTGCCGATATAGCAGGCCAGCAGGCGACTTGTGCTGCTTAGTGCATTGGCACGCACCTCCGGAGCGACATTCGTTTTGACTGCAAGCAGATGCCGTGCCCAGTTGAATCCTTCAACCAGATAACTGCGGATACGCCAGCATGCCCCCAGCGCAGCGATCAGACGCAGCCCCGGCTCAGGGTTACCCGCCAGCGACCAGCTCAGGACAGCACGAAAGTTATTTTGCTCGGTTTCGAGGTTGGTTAAGCCCCTGGATTGATACCGGCTGTAAAGTGCTTTGCCGCTTCGTTCAGCAAAGTGTGTGAAATAATCTGCATGACGTCTGCGCAACAACTCCTCATCTGCACTCGCTTGCAGGCGTTCCAGCGCATACTCATGGATTGTTTCCAGCATCGCGAAGCGCGGTTCGCTGGAGTTATCTTCAGTTTTCTGGATCAGACTCTTGTCCAGAAGAGAGGCTAACCCATCTAGCACACTGACCTCTGGCGCGTCATCACACACGCTTTCGGCGGCATCTAATGACCAGCCCCCAGCAAAAACAGCCAGCCGCGCAAACAGCATTTTATCGCTCTCTTCCAGCAGGTTATAACTCCACGCAATAGTGTTGCGCAGCGTTTGCTGACGTGCAGGTAAATCATGAGCGCCACCCGTTAATGTGTCCAGCCTGCTCGTTAAACGGTTCAGCAGCAGAGTGGGTGTGAGCAGTTTGATCCGTGCGGCGGCCAGTTCAATAGCGAGTGGCAGCCCATCCAGCCGAACACATATTTTAGCGATAGCGAGGGCGTTTTCCGGGGTTAGCTCGAAATCGGGTTTTGCAGCCCGCGCCTGCTGGATAAACAGCGCAGCTGATTCGCAATTTGCTAACATCTGCGGATCAGCATGTTCCGGGTCAGGCAATTCCAGTGGCGCTACCGCATATTCCTGCTCACCATAAAGATGAAGACGTTCGCGGCTGGTCGCCAGCACTTTCAGGTGGGGCGCTGCTGCCGTCAGCTCCGAGATTTGTGTCACAGCCGACAGGAGATGCTCAAAATTGTCTACTATCAGCAGCATCTGGCTGGTCTGCAGCACATCCTTCAGGGTTTCGAGTAATGGCTGACCCGGTGTTTCAGTTACGCCGATAGCATTGGCGACAGCGGTCGTGACCAGGGCAGGGTCACTTAGGGGTGCCAGCGATACAAAATAAACCCCGTCACGGAAATACTCTTTTATTTCCCAGGCGATTTGTAATGCCAGGCGTGTTTTACCCGTCCCCGGCGACCCTGTCAGAGTCAGCAAGTGAGTGCTATCCAAAAGGTATTTAATGGCTTGTATTTCATCTCTGCGTCCGATGAAGTGTGTGGTTTTGACGGGAAGATTATGCTTCGGTGTGGGGTGAGATTCGGGGCTGATTACTGGCGCTTCAGGGTCAGCATCCAGCAGACGTAGTTCACGTGCGCGGGCAATCGCCTGTGTGCGGCTGCCCACATTCAATGCACTGTAAATCTGCCGATTGTACCATTTCACGGTGTTGATGGTCATCACCAAATGCTCGGCGATCTCGCGATCCGACAGGCCTTTGTTCAGCAACCCCAAAATCTCAAGCGCCCGCTTGCTTAAGCCTTCATGGGAAACCTGCCATTTTTGAGAAGTCATAGGTTGCGTCTCTTCATAATACCATCGGTTATTTTTATCGTTTGTCACCATAGTAGCCTAAAAACTCCTGGACAGGAAGCAGTTTGCATTCCTGATACCATTCTTTCGAGGGGCGACACCCATTCCATCTTTCAGCTATGGTCATAGTAAGTTTATACACAAGGAGATTGCATGATGGAAAAAGGATACAAACAACTCATAGCTGAAGCCAATGCAATGGTCGAAACCATCCCGGTGGTTGAGGCGATGCAAAAGCTAAATATCGAAGACATCGCTTTTATCGATATTCGTGACCTGCCGGAATTGGAGCGCGATGGTAAAATCCCCGGTGCGGTACATGCCTCACGTGGTATGCTGGAATTTCTAGCAGACCCTGAAAGTCCCTATCACAAGGATATCTTTGCATCGGGTAAGAAACTGATCCTCTACTGTGCCAGTGGTGGACGTTCGGCGCTGGCTGCCCAGCGGTTACAGGAAATGGGGCTCGACTCAGTGGCGCATATGAACGGCGGTATGAAGGCTTGGAAAGAGGCTGGCGGCCCGGTGGAGACAGTCAGCTAGGTAATCCGTTCCTTATAATCGCGCATTAGAAATCACACAGACAGTATTTTCAAACAGGAGAAACCGACTTTATCTTTGAAAGGCGGTTTCTCCAGGGCAATCGCATCAAAGTTGAGTGAGTAGGTGAAACAGGAAGTCATTGTCCATCGCGGCACGGAAGCGTTTCTGTCGCAAACTGCTTCTGGATGTATCCTGCTTCAACAAATTCAGCGCAACGGCTCGCAAAACCGCC
>JBBSQD010000389.1:0-4578 GCA_038258185.1 Aggregatilineales bacterium
AATGGCGGGATGCTGCTGCCGTTTGGCACCTACAAAGGCTACGGCCTCAATCTGATGATGGAAATTATCCCAACGCTTCTTTCGGGATTTGTACCGATCATCTCAGCGGATTTCAAAGCGGGCAACCCTACGCTGATTCTGGCGCTCAATATCCCCGCCTTTACCGAACCGGAACTTTTCCAGCAGCAGGTGCGCGATCTGCTGGTGCGCATCAAGCAAACCAAACCCGCCGTGGGTTTCGATGAGGTGCTGCTCCCCGGTGAGAAAGAGAGTCGCAGCATGGCCGATCGTCTGCAAAACGGCATCCCTCTGCCGGACAAAACCTGGGCAGACCTGTCCGCATTGGCCGCGGAATGGGGTATTATAGTGGCCGATTATGGTCTCTAAGGAATGTAAAAATGACAAACCGCACCCCCCGGCTGACCACAGCCGAAGAATTTGACGCATGGCAGGCAGCGATCCCGCTCAAGCTGGTGCAACTGAATACGCTGGTGCCATCTGACCTGCGCGAAAAGCTCGATTACTCGCTGGACTCAATTGATGTATTGGAAGCGTGGCTGCTGGAAAAATACGCCACTTATCAGCAGGCCATTACGACCGAAGAATATCCCGTGCTGGATGCGGCTGGCGTGTATATCGGCGAGACATTTCAGGATTTGCTGGAAGGCGAATGGCTTGTCGAACTCGAAGACGAGGACGACCCATTTCAGGGTATGCCCGGAATTATCGACTTCGACAGTTCACAGGTGCCATATATTATCTACCCGGTGAGCTGGCTGACCGCCGCGCTCGACCGGCGTGCCGGTAACTTTATCCGCCGCCAGATCGAGCGTTACACCAAAGAAGAGGACTAAAAAAGACCTCACCCGCAATGGGTGAGGTCTTTTTTTATGATAAAAACCGCTGCTTAAGCGATGCCTGAGCGCTGCTGACTACGGCGCGAAAGCGCATCCACAATCACCGCGACCAGTAACACCAGACCGGTAATGATAAACTTTACGCCGGACGAAAGGTTGACCAAACCCATGCCGCTGTCCACACTGGACACGACCAGCGCACCTAACACCGCACTGGTGACCTTACCGCGTCCACCGAACAGGCTCGTGCCGCCGATGACGGCTGAGGCAATCGCGTACAGCAGCAGACTACCGCCACCTGCATCCGTTGCGACAGACTTCAGACGCGAGGCCAGAATAATGCCTCCGCAGCCTGCCATAAAGCTGGAGATCATAAAGACAATCACACGGATACGCTCAACGCGGATACCGGCGCGGCGTGCTGCCTCTTTATTACCACCTGTCGCATAGACATAACGCCCGAAGCGGGTGCGCTCCGCAATATAATTCAGAATCATCAGCATGAGCAGCATAATGACTGCCACAACCGGCATGCCTTCAATCGGCAATGCTGTATCATTCAAGGAACGATTCAGGTTAAAGATGTACCCCATCACAAAGCCAATCAGGGCAATAAAAGCGACCTGCAACCCTACAATCGGCAGCGGCTTGGCACGCAAACCCGCTTTGAGCCGGGTGCGCATTGTCCAGTATTCGTTGGCGGCATAAAAAATGATGAAACTACCTATCACCACCCATGTCCACATGGGCGGTAAAATCTCACTGGCCAGATTTCGCACCACCGGGTTCTGGATATTAACCGTGCCCCCCGGCCCGATAATCAGCAGCACCACACCATTCCACGCCAGCAAACCCGCCAGTGTGACAATAAATGAGGGAAGCTGAAACGTGGTGATAAGCCAACCATGTATCAAACCAATGCCTGCGGTAATCAGCAGCGCAATAGGGATAACATTCCACCAGTCCAACCAGGCCAGATTAGGATTGGTCAGCGAATCGCGCAAAAGAATAGCCGCGGTCACGCCACCCACCGCACTCACATAACCGACGGACAGGTCAATTTCGCCCAGCAGCAGCACAAAGACCACACCATAGGCAATCACCGTAATACCCGCCATCTGTACAACCAGATTGACCAGATTACGCGGAGTCAGGAAGTTCTGATTAGCAGATTGGAAAATAATAGCGATAAACACCAGCCCCAGAATAATCGGCAGGGAGCCGAAATCACCCGAACGCAGGCGGCTTAAATAACTGCGGATATACTCCATCGGAGATTGAGCCTGCTGGCTGGCCAGTAACGCGCTCTCCTTGGGCTGTTCCACTGTGGACTCGCTCATGATGCCATCCCCGGCACATTAGCCAACTGTCCGGCAGTGATCGCATGGACGACTTCGCCCTGATTGGTATCTTTCGTATTAAAGGTGTGGACTTTGCGGCCTAAGCGCATCACCGTGACGCGATCCGCCACCTCGAAAATGTCATGCAAATTATGTGAAATCATCACTACACCCAGGTCTTTTTCGGCCAGACGACGCACCAGATTCAACACCTGACGGGTCTGCGCCACGCCGAGCGCCGCTGTGGGCTCGTCCAGAATCACCAGTTTACTGTTCCACAACACAGCCTTGGCGATGGCCACAGACTGCCGTTGACCGCCAGACAGCGAAGCCACCGGCTGCCGTACAGAGCGTAACGTCGTCACGGCCAGTTCATCCAGCGTGGAAACTGCGCGTTTTTCCATCTCAGCTTCACTCAACGGCAGCAATCCGCGTATACGGGCGGCCAGTCCAGTGGGGCCAGCTTTTTGATCGGCGGTCAGGGTTGCCGGGGCGCCACTTGTCCATTCGCGCCCCAAGAACATATTGGAAACCACGTCGAGGTTATCGGCCAGCGCGAGATCCTGATACACCACCTCGATACCCAGCGCGGCGGACTCGCGCGGGCTATGAATCTGAACCCGCTCGCCCTCAAAATAAGTTTCGCCGCTATCAAAGTTATATATACCCGCAATACCTTTAATAAGCGTGCTTTTACCGGCGCCGTTATCCCCTGCCAGCGCCATCACCTCACCGGGGAGTACCTCAAAATCAACATCTGTCAGGGCTTCCACCGCGCCAAAACGCTTGGAGACCTTTCTTAATTCAAGTATAGGTTCTACAGACAACGTTCTAATCCTTTATAATTCTTCACCACTCCCTGATTTATGGTTAAGGTGAATAGTCTATACAGCAGAGACGCAGCTGGGCTGCGTCTCTGGGGTAAATCCTGATAACAAATTTTACTTAACGGTCTGCGGGGCAGAATTCTTCGAATTCACCGACACAGATTTCTTCCCATGTGCGGAAACCATCAGCAATGACAGTCTCGGCCACGTTGTCGGCAGTCACCGACACCGGTACCAGCAGCACCGACGGTACATCGGTCATGCCGTTGTTCACACTGCCGGTCACGAAGCTGGAGGCATCCTCGCCCTTCAGCAAGGCAATCGCCAGATTGGCTGCGGCCTGTGCTTCTGCCTTGATCGCCTTGTAGACGGTCATGCTCTGGCGGCCTGCCAGAATGTTCTGGATACCACCGACAGTCGCGTCCTGTCCCGTCACCGGGATGTAGGGCAGACCCTGGTTCTGCAGCGCCGCAATCACCGCGCCAGCCAGACCATCATTCGCTGCAACTGCTGCATCGATCTCGCCACCGGATGCGGTCAGCATCTGCTCAAAGATCACCAGCGCGTTCTGGTTGTCCCAGTCCGGCACGGATTGATCGTCTACTTCGGTCCAGTCGCCACTTTCAAACAGCGGGTTAATGATGCCATCGTAACCATTCTTGAACAGCGTCGCGTTGTTGTCGGTCGGGGAACCGTTCAGCACGGCTACATTCGGGTTTTCCAGACCAGCGGCTTCTACTGCGGCCACCAGACCTTCACCCTGCAAACGACCCACCGACTCATTGTCGAACGACACATAGTAATCTGCGCCTTCGCCTTCAACGGTCAGACGATCATAATCGATTACGGCCACACCATTGGTGCGTGCCAGTTCGATGATGCTCGCGCCTGAACCACTGTCCAGGTTCACCATCAGGATCACTTTCGCGCCGTTGGTGATGGCCTGCTCAGCCTGGGTGAATTGCGCTGAGGCATCGCCTTCAGCATTCACAATCGTGTAGTCCACTCCTGCGGCATCAAAGGCTTCCGACAGGAAACGACGATCATCGGCTTCCCAACGCGCGGATGATGCACTGTCCGGCAGCAGCACCGCAATGCTGCCATCGACAGCCATTGCTTCGCCTTCCATCATGGCATCTTCAGGGCAGAATTCTTCGAATTCGCCGACACAAATTTCTTCCCATGTGCGGAAACCATCAGCAATGACGGTCTCAGCCACGTTGTCCGCTGTCACCGACACCGGTACCAGCAGCACTGACGGGATGTCATTCGTGCCGTTGTTCACACTGCCGGTCACGAAGCTGGCGGTGTCTTCACCCTTCAGCAGTGCAATCGCCAGATCGGCTGCGGCCTGTGCTTCAGCTTTGATCGCCTTGTAGACGGTCATGCTCTGGCGGCCTGCCAGAATGTTCTGGATACCACCGACAGTCGCGTCCTGTCCTGTCACAGGGATGTAGGGCAGACCCTGGTTCTGCAGCGCGGCAATCACCGCACCCGCCAGACCATCATTCGCTGCAACTGCTGCGTCGATCTCGCCACCGGATGCGGTCAGCA
>JBBSQD010000390.1:0-4575 GCA_038258185.1 Aggregatilineales bacterium
ATCAACAGTTTTTCCAAGAGTTTCGCCATTACTGGCCTGCGCTTAGGCTATATCGCCGCACCTGCGCCAATTATCCAGGCGATGCTGCCGATTCATCATGCGCTGATGATCTGCGCCAATTCCATCGCACAATATGGCGGACTGGCAGCGATCAGCCAGCCGCGCGACTGGTTCAAGCCTGTGCTGAAGGAATATGATCGTCGTCGGCATCTGTGGATGGATACGCTGGACAGCATTGATCTGCCCTACAGCGAACCGCAGGGCGCGTATTATATTTTCATTGACATCCGTCCGACTGGACTCAGCAGCGGGGAATTTGTGCGCCGAGCCAAAGAAGAGGCCAAGCTGGTCTTTTTGCCGGGGACAATTGGCGGTGGGGCAGGGGAAGGTTTTATCCGTGGGGCGCTGACTAAAGGCTCACCAGAGTTTGATGAAGGTCTCGCCCGCTTTGCCGACTTTATCCAGAAGCTGCGCTAGAAAGCGGTGATGATGGAAGATTTACGCGGGGCATTTGCGATTGTCACCGGGGCGGCGCAGGGCTTGGGTCATGCCATTGCGCGAGCGTACGCCGCTGAGGGAATGCGCATCGCCGTCATGGATGTGCAGGCCGAAAAGCTGGAAAAACTGGCGGCGACTCTGCGATCTGATGGCGCGGACTGTACCGCCTTCCCGGTCGATCTGTCCGACGCAGCCGCGACGGATGCTGCCATTCAACAGGCAATCGCGCACTATGGCACACCGCGCATTGTCGTGCATGATGCCGCGATTCTGGTCTACCGGCCATTCTTGGAAACCATATTGCCTATCTGGCAGATGGAAATCAATGTCATGCTGCAAGCGGCTTACCAGTTAACACATGCCGTCTGGCCGTTAATGACCGCAGCAGGGCGCGGGAGTATCGTCTATGTGTCGTCACGAGCAGGCATCGAGGCCAACCCGCGCGGTAGTTCGTATTCTGCGGGCAAACATGGCTTAGAAGGCATGATGAAAAGTCTGGCGGTGGAGGGTGCGGAAGTCAATATCGCTGTGAACACCGTCACGCCGGGGATGTATATGCACACGCCGATGTCCGAGCGCAATTATCCCGAAGACCTCAAAAGCCAGTGGGTAGACCCGCTTTTACTAACCCCTTCATTTATCTTCCTGGCACGACAGGACGCGACTGGCACTACCGGCCAGCGCTTGAGCGCGTGGGAAGTTTCCGAGAGAGTGCGCAATACGGGAGCATAACCGATTATGCAAGACATTTATGATTATATTGACGCGAATGCCGAAGAATTTATTCGTGATCTGCAAACCTTAGTTCGCCAGCCCAGCATCTCCGCGCAGAATATCGGCTTGCGCGAGTGCGCCGATATCGTGCTGGAGATGATGCACACCGATGGACTGGACGCGCATCTGCACGAGTTGGAAGGTGGCCCGCCGGTGATTGTCGGCCACATGACCACACCACGTTCGTCCAAAACCATGCTGTGTTATTCGCATTATGATGTGCAGCCGCCGGAACCGCTGGACGCGTGGTGGCATAACGGCCCGTGGTCAGCCGATATTGTCGATGGGGTGATGTATGGACGCGGATGTAGCGACAACAAAAGCGGCATTTTAGCGTTTAACAAAGCTGCCAAAGCCTTTATGCAGGTCCGTGGTGAACTGCCGGTCAATCTCAAATTTATCGTGGAAGGCGAGGAAGAAATCGGCAGCATCCATCTGGGGCCGTGGGTCGAGAAAAATAAGGCGCTGCTGGAAGCCGATGGCATGCACTGTCTGGATGGCCCGGTGGATACCAGCACCGATCTGCCGGATATTGACCTCGGTTTGAAGTCGGTGCTGTTTGCGGAATTTATCGCACGGGGCGCAAATGCGGATATTCACTCACTCAATTTTCCGCTGCTGCCTGCGCCTGTCTGGGATTTAATCCGGATGCTGAACAGCCTTATGGATGAAAACCGGCGCATCTTGATTGATGGCTGGTACGACGGCCTGTATGAATTAGAGGCCGAAGATTACGAGCAGCTTGAGGAAAAACTTCAGCGCGTCGATATGGACGACCTCAAGCGCGAGTGGGGGATTGAGCAGTTTGCACTGGGTCGTGACGGAGTCGACGCGATTAAAGCGCGGGCCTACGAACCGACCGCGAATATTGCCGGGATTATCGGCGGTTATACCGGGCCGGGCAGCAAGACGATTGTCCCCAATGAAGCCCGCGCTAAAATGGATTTTCGGCTGATTCCTAACCTGAATCCACAGCAGGCAATGGAAAAGCTGCGCGCGCATCTGAAAAAACATGGATTCGATAATATCGAAGTGATCTTCGACCGTAATGCCGAGCCACCCTATAAAATTTCCGTCAAGGAGCCGATGGCGCAGGCGGTGATTGCTGCCGCGACCAAACTCTACGGCCAGCCGCCGATTGTCAACGGTGTTTCAGCGGAAGGCACGATTCTCAAACACGTGTGGATTCCCTGTGTGTTGACGGGTTTCGCCTCAGCCGGGGCCAATCTCCATGCGCCCAATGAGAATATCGACATTGATCATTACATCAAAGGTATCAAGTACGCCGCGACCATCATGGATGAATTCGGCAGGCAAGGCGCTTCATGAGCGATCTTGTTTTTTACTCAGCCAAAACCCTGGCGCGGATGATCCGCGAAAAACAGGTATCGTGCGTCGAAGTGATGACCGCTTATCTGGAACGTATCGAAGCGGTGAATCCGAAAATCAACGCTATCGTCTACATGGATGCTGAAAAATCGCTGGCGGATGCACGGTCGGCAGATGCGGCTCTCGCCAGGGGCGCTGATGTTGGCCCGCTGCATGGGGTGCCGTTCACGGTGAAGGACAACATCCGCGTAGAAGGGATGATCTGCTCGACCGGCACACTAGGATATAAGGATTTTGTCGCGCCGGACGATGCGGTGATGGTGAGCCGTTTGAAAAGCGCCGGGGCGATTCCGCTGGGCATGACCAATATGCCGGAATTAGGCATCGCCTTCGAGTCGGATAATCTGGTGTATGGCCGCACCAACAATCCCTACGATCTCACGCGGACATCCGGCGGCAGCAGCGGCGGCGAATCCGCGATTATTTCGGCAGGTGGGTCGGCGTTTGGACTGGGCAATGATGGTGCAGGCAGTGTCCGCACCCCGGCGCATTTTTGCGGTCTGGCCGGACTCAAACCCAATGCGGGACGTTTACCTAATACCGGCCACGTCACTACCTCTTATGGTGGATTTTATCCCGGTGTGTCGGCGGATGGGCCGCTGGCACGCTATGTCGAGGATATCAATCTGATTATGCCGATTATCGCCGGGGTGGACTGGCACGACCCGACGATTATCCCCATGCCGGTGCTGGATGCCGATGCGGTCAGACTGGAAGGGCTGCGCGTGGCCTATTACACCAATGATGGTTTCTCTACCCCCACGCCGGAAACGCAGGAAACTGTGCGCAAAACCGCCGCGATGCTGGCCGATGCCGGGGTGATTGTCGAGGAAGCGCGGCCAGAGGTGATCGACCAATCCTATGAACTGCGACTGAGTTTTTACGGTGCGGTGAGCGCGGTCGGTCTGGACGATGCCCTGCGCGACATGGGTACGACCCAGCACAGCGCCCTGATGGATGGCTTTATGCGGTTGACCTCACCGTATGTCGATATGTCCAAGCGTGAGTTGCTCAAACTCACCGGGCAGTTGGGGAGCTTTCGCAATAAAATGCTGGAATTTATGGCGAATTACGACGCGATTCTGTGCCCGACCTGTGCATTACCGGCAGTGCCGCATGGCACGAGTGTTGATCAGTTTCATATTTTCAGCTATACGATGGCCTTTAATCTGAGCGGCTATCCGGCGGTATCAGTGCGTGCCGGGACATCACCAGAAGGCCTGCCGATTGGTGTCCAGATTGCTGGGCGCCCGTGGCGCGAAGATATCGCGCTGGCACTGGCGCAGCAGGTCGAAAACGCCTTTGGTGGCTATCAACCCCCGGCTATTTAGCGCATAGCGCTGCATAGGATTTTATCGAACTGGATCGGATGCAGCGCTTGAGGACGGATCATTTCACACCACTTTAATCACGACTTTGCCTCTGGCACGTCCGGTTTCAAGATAACTGATTGCTTCGGCAACGGCATCCAGCGGATAACAGCGATCAATCACCGGGACGATTTTTCCGGTTTCGAGCAACTCTTTAATGAAAAGTAAATCCTCCTGGTTGGTGTGCACCGTGTCCATCATGCCAACTGTTTTATTGCCGATTCTCGACATCAGCGGTGCCAGTAGCAAATGCTGGAATAAAAGCGGCAGCGCCGTAAATCCGGCAATAGAAGCAATCTCGTTTGGACGTAACGCGCGTTTGAGGTCTGTAATTGAGCGATTGCCCACCGCGTCAAAAATCAGATCATACTGCTGGCCGTTACGCGTGAAATCTTCCCGCGTGTAATCCACTACATGATCGGCGCCAATTGAGCGCACCATGTCTACATTTCGCGTGCTGCACACCCCTGTTACTTCGCATCCAATTGCCTTAGCGATCTGGACTGCAAATGTCCCCAAGCCACCCGATGCGCCATTAATCAGA
>JBBSQD010000391.1:0-4444 GCA_038258185.1 Aggregatilineales bacterium
AGTTTTGTACATATAACCCCTTCACTGGTATACCCTGTGACGGTTTATGTGGATAACGATAAGGCGGCGAAAAAATTCTTCGCATCCCCAGCCGTTTTGGACTTCGTTGCAAGCCATAAAGTCTATGAACAACAGCCATCCATCACATTTCATGCTCAGAGTTACACTGAGGACTTTAACGAAGCAAATGATCGTTTCGACCTGCTTATTTCCCAATACGCTGGTTTTGTATCTCAATATTGCACGAGATATTTGAAAGTGGGTGGTGTACTGCTGGTAAATAACAGCCATGGGGATGCCAGCATGGCATCCATAAACAGCAATCTTGAATTAGTAGCCGTCGTTCTCACAAGAGAGGGTAAGCATCGGATTAGTGAACATAACCTCGATAGTTACCTGGTTCCAAAATCAGACACATTAATTACCACAGATTACCTGCAACAGATTCAGCGTGGAATAGGCTACAAAAAATCAGCCAGCATGTACCTTTTCAGGCGAATTTCCTGACCGTTGTCATTGTGCGAAATAGTCAGCGTTCTGTCATATAGCGCAGCCTGCTTTTCAGGCCGAGTACTTATCATCCGAATAGGGCATTCAGGAGGGCGTTTTGGTTCAGGAATATATTGAAATCCGTGGTGCGCGCGAAAATAATCTTAAGGATGTGTCTCTGCGCATCCCCAAACGTAAAATCACCATCTTCACCGGGGTATCAGGTTCAGGGAAATCGTCGATCGTGTTTGATACCATCGCGGCTGAGGCGCAGCGCATGCTGCATGAGAATTTCAGCCTGTTCGTCCGCAGCTTTCTACCTGCTTCGGCCCAACCCGATGCGGATGCGATTGAAAATCTGAGCATGCCCATCATCGTTGACCAGAGGCGGCTGGGTGGTGGTGTGCATTCCACTATGGGCACCATCACGGATATTTACAGTGTGCTGCGCTTGCTCTTCTCGCGAGCAGGTCAGCCGCACATCGGCTCTACAAATCTGTTTTCGTTTAACGATCCGCAGGGTATGTGCCCGGAATGCAACGGTGTCGGCGAAAAGCTGGGCGTGAATATGAAGTTATTTCTGGATAAATCCAAATCGCTTAATGAAGGCGCGATCCTGTATCCAGACTATAAAGTTGACAATTGGGATTGGTCGATCTGCACACTATCGGGCTTATTCGATAATGACAAAAAACTGGCTGACTATAGCGCCGAAGAAATGCAACGTCTGCTGCACGGCAAGCCCTATAAGGTCAAAGTCGAGTTCGCCGGTAAGCCTATTAACCTGACTTTTGAGGGGATCATCGACAAGTTTACGCGCAAATTCATCACGCGTGATGTCAAAACCATGTCGAAGCGTACCCAGAGTGTCGTCGAGCCGTTTATCACCAATGGGCCCTGTTCACTGTGCGAGGGTGCGCGTCTCAGTCAGGCGGCACTCAGTTGCAAAATTAATGGCTACAACATTGCCGAATTGAGCAACATGGAAGTTGCCGCACTGGTTGATGTGATTCGGGAGATGGACGCGCCCGAAGCGGCTCCGGTGATTGAGGCGTTAGTCGAGCGCTTGCAGCATCTGGTGGATATCGGCCTGGAGTATCTGACGCTGAACCGGCCAACGGATACTTTGTCGGGAGGTGAGTCGCAGCGCGTCAAAATCGTGAAGCATCTGACCAGCAGCCTGGTGGATGTGATGTATGTCTTTGACGAACCGAGCATTGGGCTGCATCCGCGGGATGTGCATCGGCTCAACGAACTGTTGCAGAAGCTGCGTGATAAAGGCAACACCGTCATTGTGGTGGAGCATGACCCTGATGTGATTAAGGTCGCGGATTATATTGTTGATGTCGGCCCGCATGCGGGCAGGCATGGTGGTCACATCGTTTATGAAGGCAGCTTTGACGGACTGCTACAGGCTGATACGCTCACCGGACAATATATGCAGCAGTCGATCCCGCTCAAAACCGACGTGCGCTCAGCAACAGGGAAATTGTCAATTGTCGATGCGGATGTGAACAATTTGCAGCATGTGAGTGTCGATATCCCCATGGGGATACTCACGGTCATTACCGGGGTAGCCGGTTCCGGCAAAAGCTCGCTCATTCATCAGTCATTTTTACAGCAGCACCCAGACGTGGTCATGGTCGATCAGTCGGGAGTGGGGGTGTCTACGCGCTCTAATCCGGCCACTTATACGGGTATCATGGACGACATCCGCAAAGCCTTTGCCAAAGCCAACGATGTCAGCGCTTCCCTGTTTAGTTTCAACTCTGAAGGTGCCTGCGAGAATTGTCAGGGGTTGGGTGTGGTCTATACCGATCTGGCTGCGCTGGGTGAGGTCAAATCCCCCTGTGAAGTCTGTGATGGCAAGCGCTTTAAGGATGAAGTGTTGACCTATACCTATAATGGGCAATCCATCAGCGATGTGCTGGCAATGACTGTCCAGCAGGCGCTCGAATTCTTTGACATCAAGAAAGTTTCGGACACGCTACAAGCCATGTATGATGTCGGGCTGGAATATCTGGCGCTGGGTCAACCGTTAAGTACACTGTCTGGCGGGGAATGTCAGCGCATTAAACTGGCGACGGAGCTGCACAAAAAAGGCAGCGTCTATGTGATGGATGAGCCGACCACCGGACTGCACAAGTCGGATATTCGCAAACTGCTGGCGATCATGGATCGTCTGGCGGATGGCGGTAACACGGTGATTGTGATCGAACACAATCTGGACATTATCCGCAATGCCGACTGGATTATTGATCTGGGGCCAGAAGGTGGCACCAAAGGCGGGCGCATTATGTTTGAAGGTACGCCTGAGCAGCTTCTGGCGGCTGAACAGTCGATCACCAGTGCCTACATCCGTGACTGACGCACTTTCATAAATCTGACCCAAAGCCTCGATGTTGAATCGGGGCTTTTTATTTTCTCCGTAACCACCGATTAAAAAACTGATACCACTCTGTCTGTATTTGCGCTAAGATTGGGCGGAATCTGGCGGAGTATGTATGAGTAATGATGTCTCGAAAATTCTTATTGTTAATGATCTGTTGTCTGCCGCTGCTGGCGGGTTGGGTACAAACACCCGAAACGCCACCAGAAGCACGCATTGCCTACACCAACCGCAGCGCCTATATTTTCGCCGGCCCCAGCGACAGCCACCGTGAGGTGACTTCGGTCGCCCAAGGCACGGAGCTGGAAATTATCGAACGTAACCGGATTGGCAACTGGTTGCATGTCCAGCGCAAAAATGCCAATGCTGTTGTGACACTGGATGGCTGGGTTCTGAGTGGTTATCTGGCGCTGAGTGCTGATCTGCATTTCAGTGATGTGCCTGTCAACAGCGAAATTCCGGAGTCTGACCGGATTAAAGCGAAATCACTGGTGGAAGCGCAACTGTATGAAGTGCCGGTTTTGCCGGAGCTGAATGCAGCAGCGCTGCAAGAGGTGTATGTGCGCGGTCAGTGGCTGGGTAATCACCCGAATGTCATCACCAAAGTGGGCGATAGCGTCGCTGCAAATGAATTCTTTCTGTCCACCATGATCAACCCGGATTATCAACTGGGCGCGTATGATTTTCTGGCCGATACGATTGACTTTTTCGGGTCGTCACTGGCGGAAGACAGTGTCGCGGCACGCATCGGCATGACCACCTATGTCATCTTTGACCCGCTGTGGGCGGATAAAGATCGCTGTCAGGCCAATGAATCACCGCTGGCGTGTGAGTATCGCCTGAAGAAACCGAGTATCGCCATGATCGTGTTTGGGCCGAATGATGTGCGCCACATGACCGACGCGGAATTTGACGAACAGATGCGGCTGATTGTCGATGAATCGCTGGCGGCAGGGGTTATCCCGGTGCTATCGACCTTTAGCAATGACCCTGAAGCGCCGCTGTGGTGGCAGTCAATTAATTTTAACCTGCGGCTGGCGACCATTGCTGATGATTATCAGATCCCGCTGATTAATCTGTGGGCGGCGGCGCGGATTCTGCCGAATTATGGTCTGGATCAGGATCGTATTCACCTGAAAAACAGCGGCTTTCGCTTCATCAAATTTACGCGTGGCAATGAAGCCGATTTTGGTGTGACCCTGCAAAACCTGCTGTCGATCCGGATGCTGGACGAAATCCGCGAAACACTGGATATGGGCTAGGAGCATCGTCTTTAATCGTGCTATGATCCGCAGGGTGATTTTCACGCCACAACAAGGAGAAGATGATGCTGCGCTATTTACTGTCAGGTTTATTACTGCTGCTGATCGCGGGCTGTGCGGCGGAAACGGGCGGGACAATCAGTGATCCGGTGGATACCGTCGAGCGTTATATCCAGGCGAAAGCGGCAGCCGATGGCGATACGATTCGCAGTCTGCTGTGTACCGAAATGGAAGCCTCAGCAGAGATGGAAGCCCGGACTTTCGAGAGTGTGAGCGGTGTCGAAGTCGCAGACATGATTTGCAC
>JBBSQD010000392.1:0-4390 GCA_038258185.1 Aggregatilineales bacterium
ATGAGAAATTTCACGGCAAAGCCGGCGAAAAGCCGTAAAAGGAGGCTAAAGTGAAAGGGTAGTCTCCTTGCAATTGTTCCTCTGACCTCGTGGCTGTAGTCAGGGGAGCACCCCCTCAAACTTGAATTCTAAAAGCGAAATTCGAAAACAGTTTTCGCGGAAATCCCCCCGCCGCAGTGATGGCGATTATGGTTTGCAAAGTCGCCGGGTCAAAAGTGATCTGGGGGGGCGCGGCAATCTTTCTTTACAGGCTATCTGGCCATTCGATTAATTACAGGAGATCACTATGCGCACCAAACGCATCAACCCACAGTCGGAACAACTGACCTCACGGGAACGCGCGGCCATGCGCTTCATTCAGGCCTATATGACGACTTCGCGTTTTCATCAAGCGCCGCATTATCAGGAGATACAAGCCGCCATTGGCTTGAGTCTGGGGGCGACGCATGGACTCGTTCAACGCCTGATTGAGTGGGGCTATCTCACGCGCCAGTCGAAGTATCGCAGCTCGCGTAACCTGCGTGTGGCGCGGGCGGTGGAATAAGTTTACTTGGGGCAGGGAGAGAGCGGGAGGGGATATAACTCGTATCGCTCTTTTCCGCCCAAAATAGTATTTTTAATCGCCATTTTAGTCCAGATTCTTCTATCTCAATTCGCTTTAACGCATCATCTCAGCCTCAACACAACTCTACCGGCTCTACTCCGGCGATAGGCGCGTTGTCTGAGCCAATACCATGTTGACCATGACCTCCACAAAGTGATCGGGTTCATCCCAGCTTGGTGTATGCGCCGAGTCCTCAAACCAGATCCACTCTTTGTGCGGCGCTTGCAGCAAGGCGAAGTATTCTTCGGCCAGGGCATTATCGGCATTCACATCCCAGCGTCCCTTGATGAAATACACCGGCACATCCAGCTCAGACGCGTCTTGCCGGAAGTCCACGTCATACAGTTGCGGATAGACGGTGGTGAAGGTCTGCGCCAATCCTAGCAACCAGTTGACCTTGTCGAGCAAGCCATATTCCGGCGCGACCAGCGAGTCCAGCAGCAGATTATGACCCGTGCCTTCACCGTGTGCATGGGCAGCCATATAGTCGTTGAGCACGTCGTTGATCGCACCAAACTTGCCGATCAGTACCTCACTGGGGTAGGGTGGTTTATCATTGCTGAGCAGATGTCCGGCTTCGGCCAGGCGACCCTGTTCAGTCAGTAGTGTCAGCGCCAGCTTGTAGCCGCGCACATCATTCTCTACCGGATCGACCATCTGGCCGGTTGTGATCAGGGCGTGGAACTGTTCCGGGTGCTGCTGCACCAGCATGACGCCGAGGATGCTGCCCCACGATTCACCGAACACGTAGATCTTCTCTTCATCAAAGCGCTCCCGTAGATACTGCGTCAGTGCATAAGCATCCGCCACATAACGTTCGACAGTGAGCGCCTCAAAATCCACCGCCCGATACGATTTACCGGTACCGGCCTGATCCCAGTTGACCACGATGAAGTGGTGTTCCAGTGCACCCAGGTAACGCCGGGTCATGACCAGCTCACTGCCGCCAGGGCCGCCGGCGAGGAACAACAGCACCGGCAGCTCAGGGCTTTCTCCCCGAATGGTGATCCACTGCGTACTGCCATTCAGTTCCACCGTCTCTAGCGAGGCAATGCTACCGGGGATCACCTGGCCGTTTGTGTCCGTGATCGCCGGCGTGGCAGCAAAGCGCTGCGAGAGAACCACTGCCAGCAGCGCTACTAGCAGGAAGGCCAGAGCTGTTCCTACCCACTTGAGCGGCGTGCGCGCCAAGCGTAAGCCGGCGACGGCGAGACCGATATCCAGCAGCAGCAATAGTCCAGCAATCCACACGGGGACGGCAGTGATGAAGAATAACAGGATCACCGGCAGCGCACTGAGGAGCATCACCGTGCCTGTCAGCAAGATGAGTAATGCCATACCTGCCCGGCGGAATAAACGGGGCTGTCCTGGGTTTCGAGGCGTTGCTGCTAAAGGTTTCAGGAGCATTGTTGCAGACATTTTTGGTTTATCCTTTCGGTCTGGAACGGGTGTTCAGGCAGATGTGAGACGAGAGAGCCTGTGTGGGTATCTCGCTCCCACGAGTCTGATTATAAAGGCGCGAAGGCCGCTGTGGGGCGGTCGGCAACGGAACAGCGAGGAAGATCATCCCGCCGACATGACCTTTGTCTGCCGGCAGAGATGCAGGATTGAATCCCGCCTCTATAAGCGAATCCGAAACAGTTTTCAAGTGAAGTGAACCTTAACGATAACCCTGATTCTTATGCTGTCTTCACACAACAATGTATATTTGTTCGTAGCTTCGTCCCGTTTCAGAGTCGCTACTGGAACAGATTATTAGCCACCATGATCTAGCATTAACGTGTGGTATAAACTTTGAGAGTAGCTTCTCCTTTCCTCACTCCGACATTTGAAGATTGCGAAACGTGTGTTTTACAGCAGGCTGTCAGGTTACAATGAGCGGTCTAAGGTGTAACGCAGTGAGGATTACTCCATGCGGCAGCAAGATTATTTTATAGGTGTGATGATCACACCGATTCAAGAACCGAGTCAGGAATTTCGTACAGTAGTTGATCTTTCGGTGAGGAAGGTCGAAGAACTACTTGCGCAGCACATCCCTCATCTACGGATCGATTTATTCGAATTTATCGGCCCACACCTGACCCCGTCACGGGGGGGGTACAATCCTCTCGAATTTCTGCAGCTGGGGGTTGTGGAAAAAATCGAGCGCAAACCGAATTTTCTGCTCGTGATTACAGACGTCGAAATTTCCCCACAGTTAACCACTTACTCGATTGCCTTACCCAGTCCACTGACGAATGTCGGCGTGATCTCTATGAAGCGCCTGAATCCGGCCTTCTGGGGAAACTCGGTCGATACCGATATTACAGCCCAGCGTCTTACCGGTCTGATGCTGCATACCATTGGCCATCTCCTCAATCTGAAGCCCCACGATAACGTCAACAACGTGATGTATCCCTTCGAGGAACTGCAAAGCCTGGAGCAGATGCGGGAACTCACCGATGACCAGACGCAGGCACTGCAGCGTGCACTCCCTATCGAAGCGCGTGACAAAACAGCCAGGCCCCCAGCCAGGCTGTTGGTGGTGCAGTGGCTGTGGGCCAACAACGGCAGTATCTGGCGGACGGTGATTCGCTCCAATCCCTTCCGGCTGGCGCTTGAAATGACGACCATGATTGCCGCAGCTATCTCGTTGATGATCGTGATCTTCTTTAGCCCGGAAATGTGGGACGTGGGCAGTACGGTCGAGCTGTATCAGTTTGGGCTGTTCTCCCTGGCTGCGCTTGTCATTGCAACGCTGGTGGTGTACCGAGCGTACCCCCTGCGTACCGTCACAACCCGCACCCGCCGCGTCTCAGAATCGCTGGTGGTCACCAACACGGCCACACTGCTGACCCTGTTTCTAACAATGCTGGTGCTCTACACAGTGTTCTGGCTACTGATATACCTGGGTATTCTCTTGTTCTTTCCCCGCATCCTTATGGAGACCTGGCCAACGGTCGATCCAGCCGTGCGTACACTGGATCATTTCAAGATCAGCACCTTTATCGCCGGCATGGGGACGCTGGTCGGATCACTCGGTGGGCGAGTTGATAACCAGGATGTGATGCGTAAGATTCTGTTTGTGGACTCCTAAATTGGGGGTACATCTGAGCCAGGGCGAATGAGTGCATAACTGCAGGCACTCATTGTTCTTTCAGCGGCCTCGATGCTGAAAAGGTAGACTCATGATGAAGTCGCTCGCGTTCCTTTGACCATCACTTTACATAAATTTCCGTCTCAGTCTAAAACTTAAACCAGGACAAACGTTTTCTGGTGAAGTCACCTTTACATCTTGATGCTTCCCTACACCGCAGGGCAGTCAGATTGGCAACTCGCCCGCTTTCAATTGGAGTAGTAGGCATTGGAATACCGGCGCCCGGACAGACTATCGCAGGTGGTGGCCGCCCACAGTCCCAAGTCTGCACGCTGCGCTTCATGCTCCAACTGCATGAACTGTTCCGTGTAGCGATAGGGCTCGCGATAGGTGTACTCATAGGCATGGCCTTCCGCCACCAGCAGCGCATTCACCATGCGGCCATCCGGTAGCCAGATATAACGCAGCAGGCGGTTGTAACGGTCGCGATCATCCTGGGAGGGATCGGCTTCCAAAAAGACGGTCTGACCGGCAGTTAAGACTTCCTGGCGGTTGGTGGCTTCCTGCGTATAGCAGCGTCCGCTTTCCGGCGTGTCGATGCCGATCAACCGTACCGAACCACCCGGACTGACCTCTACAGTATCACCATCGACAATGCGCACTACTTTAGCTGCGGTGACATTCGCCGGTAAGGTGGAGTGGATAGCCTG
>JBBSQD010000393.1:0-4335 GCA_038258185.1 Aggregatilineales bacterium
TCCCACAGACGTTTCGCCTGTTCCGGGTCACGCGCTGCGGCGGATACGCCGATTTCTTTTTTATCGGAGAAGTATTTGCCGGTTACGCCTTCGACTTCAGGTGATGAGGCCAGATAAACAATCGTTTCTGCACCTTTTTCCGGGGAGCGTCCCAGCAGCGGTGTGAACAGATTCATCGCCGCGCCGATAATGCCGCTGTTATTCTTGCCAAAGCCGGTATTCACAAAACCGGGATGCAGGCTGTTCACGGTGACTCCAGTGCCTTCCAGCCGTTTTGCCAGTTCGCGTGTAAACAGGATATTGTCCAGTTTGGATTGGCCGTAAGCACCCCAGCCACTGTAACTTTTCTCGTTTTGCAGATCATCAAAATCAAGCCCTTTGGTCATGGTGTGCGCTCCAGACGAGGTATTGACCACCCGTGATGGGGCGCTGTCCTTGAGCATATCCAGCAACAGGTTGGTCAGCAGGAAATAGCTCAAATGGTTGAGGGCAAACGTGCGTTCGTAACCATCGGGTGTATTTTTGCGCTCGCTGAAAAAAGCGCCTGCGTTATTAATCAGCACATCCAGCCGATTATAACGTTCCCGAAATTCCGTGGCCGTTCCACGAATTTCACTGATGACCGACAAATCAGCAATGAGCATATCCACGTCATCATTGCCACTCTCTTTTTTGATTTCGCGTACCACATCGCGGGTTTTGCTGGGGTTGCGCCCCACAATCGCGATCTTCGCGCCCTGTTTCGCCAGCTCGCGTGCAGCCACCTTGCCGATACCGTTTGTGCCACCTGTAATCAGGATGACTTTGCCATCCATTTGACCTGCCATAGTGCTTACCTTCCTGTTTTATTCGGCTTTGTCTAGAGCCACATGAGTTTTTTCACAAAAATGATTGAGCAACGTTATATGTATAAGTCTTTAATCCACATAATCGCATGAAATGGTCATAGGATACCTGCTCAACCTGTGCTAAAGATTAGAAAGGTCTTACGGATACGCAAGAACCGGATAGCCCCTGCTCGCTATAAAGTTTATTCTTAATGACGATGAGCGGCCAGGGGACGTCGCACTGCTGGTTGCAAAGGTCAAAATGGCTCACAGCAGTTATCAATGGTGCGGCTTAGAGAAGATAGAAAAACGAGCGCTGTAAAGGGAAGGTTGACAAAGTGACACAGCAAGTTGCCATGAAGGACAAAGCCGATTGTTGGGACGTGATCCAAAAACGGGATCGCAGTCACGCAGGTGCGTTCGTCTTCGGGGTCAAAACCACCGGCATTTACTGCCGTCCGGGCTGCCCGGCACGCACCCCCAACTATGAGAATATCGAAGTCTACCAGCTACCGCAGGCAGCGGAAAAAGCAGGCTTTCGCCCGTGTAAACGCTGCCACCCGCAGGAGTTTACACCAGCCAACCCCCAGGCAACGCTCATCCAGCAGGTGTGCCGCTATATCGACGACCACATCGAAGAAGCACCCACATTAGATCAATTGGGTGTGGCCTTCAGTGTGAGTCCGTTTCACTTGCAACGCACCTTTAAGAGCATTATGGGCATTACCCCACGGCAATATGCCGAATGGCTGCGGCTGGGCTGTCTCAAAGGCCGCTTACGCGCCGGGGAAAATGTAACCGACGCGCTTTACAGCGTCGGCTTTGGGTCAAGCAGCCGTTTATACGAACGTTCCGATGCAACTCTGGGCATGACCCCGGCGACTTACAGCCGTGGCGGTGAGGGCATGTATATCCATTACACCATTGTGGATTGTGAGCTGGGTCTGGTGCTGGTGGGTGTGACCGAGAAGGGCATCTGCTCAGTCCATCTGGGACGCAATGAGACGGAATTGGTGGACGTGATTCACGCTGAATACCCCGCCGCTCACATCGAGCGTAATCGTAACGCCATGTGCGATTGGGTCACGGCGATTATCGAACACCTAAAAGGCCGCCGTCCGCATCTCGACCTGCCGGTAGATGTCCGCGCCAGTGCCTTCGAGCGGCTGGTCTGGCAGGAACTTATTAATATTCCGTATGGCGAAACACGCACTTATGGCGAGATTGCCGCCGCTATCGGTCATCCCAAAGCAGCTTCGGCAGTGGCCCACGCGTGTTATGCAAACCCGACCGCGGTACTCGTACCTTGCCATCGCGCCCACCGCGAAGATGGTAAGCCAGCAGCCCCCTATGACGAACCGCGCAGCAAATTCAGCTGGCAGACGCTCTATGACAATGAACAGACACAGGCATCTAAACAGAAAGAAGGCTAGTCCATGTCCTTACAACATCCCAATATTCTCTATGTCGGTGACCGTAACAGCGGCCAATCCTTTCTCGATTTCGTGTCGGACGCAAACTGGTCAGTTTATGTGGCCGATAACATGTTGGATGCCCTGGGTCATTATGTGATGTGCATGCCGGATCTGGTGGTTGTGGATACCGCCACCCATCCCGAATTGGCGGCAGAAGTCTATCATCATCTGCGCTCGATAGAGGCCGCACCTTTGCTGGTTTTAACCGATGATGGCGGGTGGGATTTATCCGCGCCTGAAGAATTTTATGCGCTGTCGCCCTGTGTGGAACCACTGAAACTTCAGCTTGCGATCAGCGACATTCTCCATCAGCAGTATTTTGAACAACGGGCGATGCCCACCTGGTAGGGATCACTTGCAGATCGAGGCCTGATAGTCTATCGCGCAAAACAATTTTCTCACTGCTCATTGGAGGTCAGAGGAATGTCCTATCATTATCTAACGAGGCAGGAAGTCGACTATCGTCTTACCGAAATCACCAAAGCCGCACACAACCGTAATCTGGTCTTGCTGGCGGAAGGCGCTCAACGACGCAAACCCAGCCAGCGCATTCTGCGGGTCGTGGGCTGGGCGCTCATCAATCTTGGAGAACGCCTCTATCAGCAGGCCGAGCGTCAGGAGATGCCCGTACAGCTTCCGGCGGATGCCCCCTGTTAGGTGCTTCGGTTATGTGTATGGCCCTTTATCAATAAAACAGCGCCCCGGATATTGCGGGGCGCTGTCTTTTTGAGTGTATGGGGTTATCAGACGCTACGGATTAGTCGCGGTAGGTATACTGCCGCGTGACGGGTTCGTCATTGGTATCGACGTTATAGCCTTCACGTTGCTTCGCCAGTTCTTCAGACGTAAACGGATCAGATTTAGGATCAAAGCCTGACCAACCCTGCTTACGCCACTGTGAAGCACGTTGTTCAATATCAACCGAATGATGGCGACGCAGAATTTCAGACGCACGAGTCAGGTCAGCACCCGAAGCGGTCACGGTCACCAGTGCATGTCCACGACGGACAGCTTCGGTGTAAGTGGTGGCTTCTTCTTCCGGCACACCGATGTGAATCAGTGAGGCGGTGATTCCGCCGGTAACGGCACCAGCCACTGCACCGATTGCAGCACCTGTTGCGCCACCGAGAACGGCAGCCAGCGGGCCTGCGGCGATAATCGGGCCGACACCCGGGATAGTAATGGCGACTAATCCAGCAACCAGACCGGTAAGACCACCGACAGTGGCTCCAAATCCGGCACCTTCAGCGCCATCAACATCTTCATCTTCATGAACCACATCGGCATATTCACCATCACCGACATAGCTTTTGTTAGGATCATTCACCGCTACACCAATATCGCCGCGTTTGAATCCACTGTTAACCAGATCATCCACCGCACGGTGGGCATCTTCTACGTTGTCATATAATGCAAGTACAACTTCGGACATAATATCCTCCTCTAATAGTTACACTTTCAATTACAGTGTATGCTGAAATCCGTAACGGCTTATGAGGCGGATAGGGGGTTTTAAAAAGTTAATCTGGGTAGTGCGGATATAGGCCAGTTGGCCGGGCTTGCTCACGAAACCGTCCACATGCGGTATCCCTTTCAGTGATGCAGACGCGGGCAGCCATCTAGGTCACTAGCCTCGCGCACCGTTCGCCCTTAAGCGCGGCTGCTACTACCCCGTGACCATTGTCAGGTGCGGATTAACCGTTCCCGTCAATCAGGCAAAATCAATGCCAATGCGACCATGCTCCACGCCATACCACGCCAGCGCTGTGGCAATCACGCAATCGTCATGCAATCCTGGTGGTGCGCTGTAACGATAGCTGCCTTCAGGCCGCCGCTCGATGCGATAAGCCGCCAGTTCATTCATCAGCGTATCGTCCGCCAGCAGACCAATCTCACGCCGTTCAATCGCCAGCGCCAACCCCTCGATTAGCGGTGCTTTGCTTTTAGCTGTCGTCTGGAAAGGTCGCACTGGCAAACCCTCAGCTTGCATCGCTTCGATATTTACCGCGCCGATGCTATTGGCTTCTGCCCAA
>JBBSQD010000394.1:0-4316 GCA_038258185.1 Aggregatilineales bacterium
AGCTCAAACGGGGGCGCAATGGCGTTAATTTCCGGCGCGGTGGGGATTTTCTCAAAGCTGATTTGCCCGGTGAAAGCCGCGCGGTCAGGTAAACCGGTTTGAACAAGCAGGGTCAAACCGGCCAGCAAAGCAACTGCTGCCCCGAATAAAAGCAAAAATCGTTTGAGCAGCATCAATCAGGCGGCCAGCGCTTCCGTCACCAATGTCTGGATTTGCTCGGCAGTGAGCGGACCAAAATGGCGGGCGATAATCGTACCATCACGGCCAATAATGAAGGTGCTGGGGTAGCTGAGAATGTTATACATAGACTGGACAGCCGCTTTTTCATCCATCGCCAGCGGGAAAGTGACTGCCATTTCTTCGCGGAAACCCTGAACGTCCGCGACAGTTTCGCCGCTGTTTACCGCGAGAATGGTAAAACCATCAGCCTGTTGTGCGTTGTAAACACTCTCAAATTCGGGCATTTCTATGCGGCACGGGCCGCACCATGTTGCCCAGAAATTAAGCAGCACCACTTGCCCACGTAAGTCTGACAGGCGAACGGGTTGGCCGAACTCGTTCACAGTTTCAAACTGCGGTGCCATATTGCCAACCGCAATGCCGACTGAGGGTGCCGTACTGGAATTTGTGGAGTTGGTAAGGGCAGTGATATCGTTGGCTGTGCTGTCCTGCGGGATAGTGATCACGATTCCATCCACACTGCTGGTTTCGTTATCGGCAGGTTGCGCGTCTGGTTCAGGGGTTGTAGCTGCTTCAGATGAACTGCCGGTTACAAAGTCCAGAACGGATTCTTCAACACTGATTGAGAAATCGGCAAACTGGCCGGAAAATTGTTGACTCAGACTTTGCAGTTGCCCACTGGCGACCAGCACACCGATAAAAATCAAAAACGCGCCGCTCACGAGTTCGATCTGGTGCATGTGGCTTTGCAGGCCGCGCAAAACACTCTGCGCACCATCGAGCAGTAGCGCGGTGAGCAGAAAAGGAATGCCCAGCCCTAACGAGTATGCGCCTAAAAGAATGCCTGCCTGAGCGATATTGCCGCCATTTTGCGCCATTGTCAGCACTGCGCCATACACCGGGCCGATGCAGGGTGTCCACCCGGCGGAAAAAACCACACCCATCAGCGCTGAACTGCTGTAACCACGATCCCCGTTTCCCAGATTCATCTGGCGGCGGGTGTCCATGTACAGGGTGGATTCGATGCGGTTGAGGGTGTTCAGCCAGAATTGTTTCGGACTGGTAAAGGCTCCGCTGAGGAAAAGCCAGCTTAAGAAAATTCCGGTGATGATCAAGGCCAGAATGGGCGGCCATGCTGCATCCTGCCAGACGGTAATATCCCAGATGGAAAGCGTACCGGTAAAACCCCAGACAATGAGGATAGTGCCGGCAAGTGCGAAAATAATGCTGATAAGGGGATTGTTGATAAGCGCATCGTTATTGCGGAAACGGGAAAATAACCCGGGCATGATGCCCATAAATTGCAGGCCAAAGAAGATAATGACTATGCCACCGATGCGGCCAATCATATCAATGACTACATTCACATTATGTCCGCCTACCTGCTGGATAAAGGCCGTCGTCAATAAACCGATGGCGACAAAGACGAAGGTAAATCCAGCTACAAAAAACAGGCCGTGAGTCACTGTGGAAAGACGTTGGTTGTAACCAGACTTGATTTTTTGGCCGCCCGTGGTGATGGCAACTGTGTGGGTCATGCGTCCGCCCATATAACCAATGTAGGCCGGAACAAGGGGTAGGACACAGGGTGATATGAAGTATACTATACCGGCAACAAATGCCAGAAAAATGGTTACATTTTCCACAAGGAATTTCTCCTCAACACGCTTTTGCTAACAATAAATCGGTTACGTTTTACAGACACGTTCAATTCTGGTTATCTTTCGTGTCTGTGATGATCGATTGTAGTATCTCACACAATAGTTACGGAATCATTATCACTCAGATGCTGATAAAGCCAGCGCGCCACCAACGCCGTGACCTGAATATGTGGGCCGGGGGCTGCCTGACCAAATTGATTATGCCAGTAAACACCACATAAATCATAGGTGTCAGCGACTTTCAGATGCCAGGGTGCGCCATAAATCAATGGGTTGGTGGCGGAGATCAAGAAAGGCGGCAAACAGGGTTGTTCGCGCTTTAACGTTAAAACGCCTGTGTTAAGTCTCTCATTGATTGATACAGGAGTTTGCAAAATCGCCATTTGCTGCTGGTAGACTGTGAGTAACTGCTGTGTCTGATTAATCTCGACATGAAGGTCTGAAAATGTGTGATCGGTGCTGATTTCAATGCGCTGCCAGTGTACGGCTTGCGTCCAGCCGAGAAGGGTATTATCTGGCCCCGACAGAGCATACCAGCCGCTTGAATCGGGCGTGGGCAGATAGTCCATGATGTGGACTGTGCCGCCGTATCCAATGCGGGTCACCAGCGGAGCATCGGCGGATGCCCATTCGCGCACCGCTGCGACAGGGCTGGCTACTTCGGCCAGAAACGGTGTATAAGCCACATTGCTAATTTCTGTATCAATGGGATGCAGCAGCATTGGTTGCGCTGTTGCACGTGGGATGAAGCCTTCACTGAGATGATACCAGCCTGAAGATCCGCCTGTGATAGCCACAATGCTATCGGGCCACAACTGGCGCAACACGCTACTGGCAGGGTGGGGACGCGCGAAGATTTTAGTGGCCGCAAAGGTGCGCGCATGCGTGATTTCATCTGTATGCGATAAGCTGTAAGGCCATAACTGGTTGAGATTTATTCCGCTGTTGAGCAGTGTGATTCCGGCAACATGCAAGAATTGACGGCGCGACAATAGAGACAAGCTGCAATTCTCCCGACGATTATTGGATATGAAGCAAGGTTGTGTGGGTGGCGATCTGGTCAAGCGTGTTGATGGCCTGTGCGGTGACTTGATAGCTCCCCGGTGTGGCTGCGAACCAGTCGATTGACCAGCGTGTCCAGCTAAAACGGGACGGTGGCTCAAAATCTACCGGCATCCAGGGGCCACCATCCAGGCTGACTTCAACGGTCGCCAATGGATTCATACCGCCATAAGCCATACCCGAAATCTCGATTTTGTGGGCTTGCCGCTGATAGTGTGGGCAGGTCACGTGAATAGCTGAGTGAGCTTCACCGCTTGAATGCCAGCCTCTTTTTTCCCAGAAGCCTGCTACGGGTTTTTGCGCCAGTTCGATGCGTCGCAGCCAGCGGGGCATTTTATAGCCGTATAAGCCGGGTGCGATCAAACGGGCAGGGTAGCCGTGTTCTAGAGATAAAGGCTTTCCGTTCATCTGGTGAACAATGATGAGATCAGATGTTTCGGTCAAGGGTAAACTGGTGACGTAACCGTCTGCCGCGTAAAACCGGGCGTAGAGTACGCTTGGTTTTAGCCTGACCTGTTGCAGCAAATGATCGAAGCGAACGCCTTGCCACAAAGCATGGCCGATCATGTCATTTTCAGGCTGTTGCCCAGCACACGCCAGCGTACATGCTATTTCCGTCTGAGGCATCGCCAGCAAATCTTTGTGGGAGACAATCAGTGGAATATCCACTTCACCCGCCAGCATCAGTGACCAGTAGTCGGCATTGATTTCCGGGATTTGCTTCACGTGTTGCGTAAAGAATTTTTCGTTGGGTGTATACCACGCATCAGGTGGTGCAGTATCCGTATGGGCATGAGGTGCTGCGTCAGCAGTGGCGACACTGCCTGCAGGTATGATTTTTGGACGCACGAAGTTTACTCGTCTTATGTTAAGATATCCCCATTATACCTGATTGCGTTGCTGACTACGTGTTGGAATCATCAAATCTTATGTACTAGAAGGTTTCTCTTCGGGACGATATGACTCAAAAGACGCATTATCTGGAAACTGTGGGAATTTTTCAAGATTTATCACTGGCGGAAGTGGAGGTGATCGGCCAACACACTACTTTAATGCAGTACAGCGCGGGTCATCTGTTTTATCTCCCGGAAGACCCGGGTGAGGCTTTATTTATTCTGAAAAAAGGCCGGGTTCAGCTTTATCGAATGTCTCCTGATGGTCGTAAATTCATCATGGCGATCTTGCATCAGGGTGCTATTTTCGGCCAGATGGCCCTGGTGGGGCAGCGGATGCATCATACTTTCGCGGAAGCGTTGGATGATTGTGTGATCTGCATATGGAATCGGGCTGAGGTGGAGAATGTGCTGGTGGAGAAGCCCCAGGTGGCTTTGCGATTTCTGGAAGCGGTGGGTCAGCGTTTGTTTCAGGCGGAACAACGTCTGGAAGAAGTGACGTTTAAGCGCATCCCGGCGC
>JBBSQD010000395.1:0-4269 GCA_038258185.1 Aggregatilineales bacterium
GTGCGTCTGTTAGGCGGCGGCGCCAATGTGCTGGTTTCAGACGCAGGTGTGCGCGGGTTAGTGGTCATCAACCGTACCAGCGATGTTAAATTTGGCGACTGGCATGGTGGCCGCAATATCTCTGTCGCCAGTGGCACCAGCCTGACGGTGCTGGCGCATAAATGTCAGTCACATGGACTGGCCGGGATGGAATGGGCGGTGAGTGTTCCCGGTACATTAGGCGGCGCGGTGGTCAATAATTCCGGGGCGCATGGTGGCGATATGGCGCAGATTGTGCGTGATGTAGTCGTGCTGGACGCTGAAAAAGGCGCTCAGATGCTGACGACTAAAGAACTGGATTATGCGTATCGTTCATCCAGCCTGAAACACAGTGCAGACCGGCGTTCTGTCGTGCTGCTGGCGACACTGGCGCTGACACCGGATGACCCGGCGGCGATTCAGCAGCGCATGGATCATTTTATCGCTTATCGCAAACAGACTCAGCCCCCCGGTGCCAGCCTGGGCAGTATTTTCAAAAACCCAGCGGGGGACTACGCTGGACGCTTGATCGAAAGCTGTGGTCTGAAGGGCTATCGCATCGGCGGGGCGATGGTGTCCCCGGTGCATGCGAATTTTTTCATCAATACCGGACAGGCCAGCGCCAGTGATTATCATGCCCTGATTCTTTATGTTCAGGACGTGGTGCAAAATCAAAGCGGTGCTACACTGGAAACGGAGATTGAAATGCTTGGGTTTGAGGCTGGTTAGACATTCACAAAACGGTGGACAGGTTGCCGCCTCTGGCATATAGTAGTGTTGTGGGTTATTGTTGGATAAATTAATGAGGCATTATGGCATCACGATCACGTGAAGGGCGACGGCGTTCAGGCCGCCTGCCGGGTGTCTGGCACGGTTCAGCGGTTCCGGTTGATAGTGAAAACCGCCCCGCTGTGCAGCATGGCGTTCGCGGTCGGGTGCTGGTTGGATGGCGTTTTTTCAGCGGATTGATGATTTTCTGCCTGTTGCTGGTGCTGTTCCTGTTTTTCAGCGCCGATGCCTTCTATGTGCATAGTGTCGCAGTCGGCGGGTTGGAATATCTGACCAAGGAAGAAGTTTTCGCGCTGACGGATGTTGCCAACATGCATGTGTTCTGGTTAGACCCGGCGCAGGTGCGTCAGTCGCTGTTGCGCTCACCCACTATCGCAGATGCCACAGTGAATATCGGCTGGCCGCCCCAGATGGTGCAGATCGTGGTTCAGGAACGACAACCCGCACTGGTTTGGGAACAATCCGGCGTGGCGACGTGGATTGACGTGCAGGGGCGTGTGATGCAACTGCGTGAAGATCGGCCAGATTTATTGCGTATTGGTGACTATGTTACCGATGGGCCACTAGCCCCTAATACCCGCATTGATATGGATATTGTGACCGGGGCTTTGCAATTACAGGAATTGTGGACGAATATTGAAGTGCTGCGTTACGACCCGCATAAAGGTCTGGGTTATCAGGATGGACGCGGTTGGGAAGTCTGGTTTGGCGTGGGCACGAATATGCCCAATAAGCGTCTGATTTATGACGCGATTGTCCGCGATTTACTGGCACGGGGAATCCAACCGGTTGAAGTCAATGTCGCCAATCCTGACTCGCCATATTACTCTGTTACCGGGGGGCTTTAAGTCGATTTATGGGTGATCTTGTCGTCGGTTTAGATGTAGGCACAAATAAAATCTGTACCATCGTTGGCGAAGTGCGCCCGGACGATATTTTTGTGGTAGGTGTCGGTATCGAACCGAGCCGGGGCATGAAAAAAGGCATTGTCAATGACATGGGGCAGTTGTCAGCGGCGATTTCGGCATCGGTGCATAAAGCCGAGCGCAGCAGCGGCTATGATATCAGCCGCGCATTTGTCAGCGTGGCCGGCAATCATATCGCGTCGATCAGCAGCCGGGGGATGATTGGCATCGCTGGGACGCGGGGCGTCAGTCGGGAAGACCTCGACAAAGCCATGGAGGCAGCCCGCGCTATTGCTATACCGCACAATCGCGAAGTGCTGCATGTCGTCCCGCGCAGTTATTCGCTGGATGGACAGGATCGCGTCCGCAGCCCGATTGGCATGCACGGTTTCCGGCTGGAGCTGGAAGCGCACATTATCACCGCTTCCTCGACCTGTCTCGTGAATCTGGAGCAGTCGGTAGAGGCTGCTGGTGTGAATGTGGATCGCTTTATTTTGAATCCGCTGGCTTCCGGCCATATTGTGCTGACCCCGGAGGAGCGTGAGATGGGTGTGGTCGTCATTGATATTGGCGGCGGCACCACCGATCTGGCGATCTTCATTGAGGGCACCGTCTGGCATGCGGCAGTCATCCCCGTAGGTGGTGATCATATCACCAACGATATTACCCATTGGATGCGTCTGCCGTTCGAGCAGGCGGAAGTCGTCAAAATTCAGTATGGTCACGCGCAACGCCGCGCCGTGAATATGATGGAAACGTTCCTGGTGCAGCCCTTTGGCGAAGGCATGCCGACAGAAGTGCATCGCACCGGGCTGGCCGAAGTCATCGAGTACCGCACAACGGAAATTTTCGAACTGGTTCAGCGTGAGATTAAACGCTCCGGCTATGATGGTCTGTTACGCGCGGGTGCCGTGCTGACCGGGGGCAGTTCGCAGTTACCGGGCTTCCGTGAAATCGCTGAGGAAACTCTGGGTTTTCCGGTGCGTGTAGCCCGTCCAGAACGGCTCACGGGCATGGCCGATGCCCTGCGCAGTCCCGCCTATAGTACCAGTGTGGGGTTGCTAGGATTGGGTCTGGAGATGGACACTGTACATCCTGAAGCACATAATGGCAGCAATCTGCTGAATGGCGCCAAAATTGGCAGCCTGCTGGGAAGTTTTTTACGGCGCGTGCTCCCACAGGATAGTGCTTAGGCCTAGTTGCTTATTACAGAGTTGTGAGTACAATTATCTTTAATCTGACGCTTATCAAAACAAGAGTATTTGCGGCAACGCGATCCTGGGAGGGGAAATAATGGATGCTGAAATGAACGAATTTATGCCTGGGGAAAGCTTTGCCCAGATCAAAGTCATCGGTGTTGGCGGTGGTGGTGGAAATGCGGTCAACCGGATGATCAGCGAAGGTCTGGCCGGGGTTGAATTTATCTCTATCAACACCGACAATCAGGCATTGATGATGTCCAAAGCCAAAACACGGGTGCGCATCGGCGATAAGCTGACCCGCGGCCTGGGTGCTGGTGGCAACCCCGAAATCGGACGCAAAGCCGCAGAAGAAAGCGCCGACGAACTCTATGAAGTCCTGCGCGGCGCAGACATGATTTTTATCGCCTGTGGTATGGGCGGTGGTACGGGCACAGGCGCATCGCCCGTGGTCGCACAGATCGCTAAAGAACTGGGTGCACTGACGATTGGTGTCGTCACCAAGCCGTTTATGTTTGAAGGCCCGCGCCGTACCCAGAGCGCGGAAGCCGGTATCGAGGCCCTTAAGAGCCAGGTCGATACGCTGATTGTCATCCCCAATGATCGCCTTGTGCAGATCGCGGACAAGCGCTCGACTTTGCAGCAGGCTTTCTCACTGGCGGACGATGTGCTGCGTCAGGGTATTCAGGGCATTTCCGAACTGATCACTGTCCCGGCGTTGATTAACCTGGACTTTGCCGATGTCCGCACGATTATGTCCGAAGGTGGCGCAGCTTTGATGGCTGTGGGTCGCGCTTCGGGTGATGACCGCGCCCGCCAGTCCGCCGAGAACGCCATCAGCAGCAGTCTGCTGGATGTGACTATCGACGGTGCGCGTGGCATTCTGTTTAATATTACCGGTGGCCCGGATATGACCCTGTTTGAAATTAACGAAGCAGCGGCCATTATCCAGCAGAGCGCCCATCCAGAAGTCAATCTTATTTTTGGTGCCCAGATTGATGACAGCATGGGTGATGAGGTTCGTATCACGGTTATTGCGACGGGTTTTGAGCAAAGCCGGGTCGCACGTGGGACATTGGCGGCACAGCCCGTGCGTCAGCAGCAGCCGCTGCGCCCCCAGCAGACACTACAGCGCCCGGCATCCACACCGGAAAATCAGCCGCAGCAGTATCAACAACGGCCTGCGCAGCAACAGCCGGTGCAGCCTCAACAACCGCCGCAGCAGCCACCCCAACCGACACCGCAGCAGCCTCCGGCGCAACAACCTCCCCAGAATACCGAATATTCCGGACGGGTTTACGATGAGGATGACATCGAGATTCCGACCTTTTTGCGCAAACGTCGTTAATTAGGGCGGA
>JBBSQD010000396.1:0-4232 GCA_038258185.1 Aggregatilineales bacterium
GGCCACGCTGCGGTTCCCTTCGGCCACCAGCCCCAGCACCTCCCGTTTGAACTCCTCACTGTATTTCTTGTATCCCATCATTTACTCCTTACTCTCAGTTTATCGGACATTTCTGGTGTCCGCCAAACTGGGGTAAGGTCATAAGGTCAGTAAGTTGCTTATATTGAATTTAGCACTAAATTCTTGACCTTGATGATTTCTAAGTGCAATACCCTTTTTTTTGCCAGATGTTAAATAAAAACAAATATCAACCACCGATCCAGGTGACATGCCTTGATCGGTTAAATATCTTTGATGATTCTCAAAAACTACAAAGGTTGCTATACAAACTATTTCTTTATCTTGAGCAATGGGGACAGATGATTCGCGAAGTCTGTTAACATTAACCTGATTTTGTGTAATCAATTGTCCTGTACAAATTGCTTTAATAACATTGAGTATGGCCGATTTACCGACATCATTACGACCCGTTAAAATCGTTACTTCAGGGTCAATATCAATTGTGGTCATTTGGCTAAATGGGCCATAGTGATTGATTTGAAGTTTTTTGAGGATCATTGCTTTACCTTCTATTCTGCTGTTCCACAAAAATTATAACTAATTTTTTGACATTACACTTAATTTATTTTATTTCACCAGCTCAAACTCACCCAGAAACACCCAGCCATCCGTCGCCCCTTCGACATCGGACAGCACCGGATAGCGTGTAATATCGGGATAGGTGTACCAGCCCGCATACACGCGATAAGTCTTTCCGCTCGGCAGCCCATCGCCGATAACGATTTCCTCGCCCCAGGTGATCGCGCCAGCCGTATTGATGGGGCTGTCAAACTGCTGCACCGGTTCGCCGTTTTCATCCAGCACATGGATAAAGCGGATCGCATTTTCGTCCGGTGCCTGCTCGAACTGCCAGAACAGCCAGATGAAATTATTCCCCCAACCGCTGGATGGCATAGCGTAATCCAGCGTGATACCCCCCTCAAAACGCACGCCATTCCCGTTGGCTGGCGCAGTCGATTCTAACGGCGTGTAATTGTAGGGATTCAATTCCTGAATGCTCAGCGCCCGGCAGCGCAGTACCGCATCAAATTGTCCCGGGCAGGGTGGATCAACTGCCACCGTGACGGTGTGATAGCCTTCGGACAGGCGCACCGGCACCCGTAAATGCTGTTCGCCATCGGCCTGCCAGCGCTGCACAGTCTCGCGGTCAAGCTGGATTTCGGCATGGCGTTCTTGCGCTTCTAGGGTGGTATCCAGCATCAGCCAGCCAGCCGCCGGGGCATACAGATAAAAATCCTGCCGATTGTTAACTTGCGCTGATTCCGGTTCCAATTCAAACCCGGCATAACGCTGCCCCTCCCCGTAAATCCATTCGTCTGTACCGACCTCAAATTCGGCTGGAGGTGGCTCGAAAACCGCCCATCGGCTGTTTTCGTAAATGGCTTCTCCAAGCTGCTGCCGCGCATGTTCCAGCAGACTTTCACTTGCATATTGCTTGTGGACAATTACCACATCCACGCCAGCGGCATCCAGCAGGGTGGGGTCGAGCGTATCCTGCAACACGGTCAGTTTGGCCGGGTCAACCGGGGTGCTGCGCGTGACATGCCCCGCCAGCAGCGCATGCTGATGTCCGGTTTGCAGATACAATCCCGCTTTCGCTGCGACGGTACTTTGCCACGGCACATCGAACACCGCGCGGATGTCGTCGCGCTGCGCCAGCGCCGTGATCGGCTCAGGAATGGCGGCAGAGGTCGTCGGGAACGGCCAGAAAAAGCGATAATCCAGCAAAATCAGGCTGCACAATACGACAAAAACAACCCCACTCGCTGCTTGAATCCGCCTTTCAGACAGCGCCGATTTCAGCCAGTTGAATACCGAAATCGCGCCATATCCGGCCATTATCGCCACAGCCAGCGCCAGCGCGAAGTTAAAGCGTCCCGGCGTGCGCGCCAGACTGAACCCCGGCAGATTCTGCACCAGCGCCCACGGCAGGCTGATATACGTCGCATAGCCATCCGTCTCCACACTCACCGGTTGATCAAACACTTTGAGCAGTGGCCCCAATGCCAGCACCCACGCGATCAGCGCCAGCAGCAGCCACCAGCGTGAAGCGCGATTGCGAATTAAGCCAATAATCCCTAACAGGCCCACAATCACGCCGATGTAACTCGTGCCTTCTTCCAGATTTACCCCCAGCACCCGCCGTGGATAATCCAGTGCCCCATACAGCGGATGGAAAAATGACGGCGTGACCACACTCAGCAGATCCATGCTGTAGCGACTGAAGCCACCTTCATCGACATAGGCCGACGTACCGAAAATCTCCGAGACAATCGGCAGCAGGAACAATCCCAGTAATATGCCGCCTGCCACATTGACCGCCAGCACCCACCCGACTCCGCGCCAGTCACGCTGGAACAAGCGCCACAGCAGTAGCGCCGCCGTGATCGGCATGGTGACGTAAATCGCCTGCAGCAGATGCCCCCCCGGACTGAGCACGAAAAACAGCACCGCCAGCGCAAAAAAGCGCATCTGCTGGCGACGAGTTAATGGTTCTTTTGGCAGGATAAGCTGAAGCAGCGCCCAGATATACAGCGGAAATGCCCACGCAACCATCAGGCCCCCATGCCCGCCAGCCAAATGCCCCTGAAAAGTTGGCGCGGCCATAAACGCCAGTCCCGCGATGATCGCCGGAAGTTCGCGCCTGTTCAGCAGATAACGCGCCAGAACATACGCCGCCCAGCCATTGAGCGCCATGTAAAACAACAGGCTGATATTCGCCGCCGCCGGCACGGGTAAAAATAACGCCAGCAGCCACGCCGGGAACCATTGCTGCGGGTTCGCCCACAACAATACCCCACCGGGCATACCATCCGGGTAGGCCATGTTCGGCTGGAAAATCGGAGATTGGCCGCTGCGCAGCGCCGTGCTGTACCACCAGATATGCCGCGCCATCTCGCGGCCATCGCCATAATCAAACCCGGCCAGATGCGTCGACAGTTGCGCGGCCAGCGGCCACGTCAAAAAAATAGCGACGGTCACATAAAAGCCATAAACGGCCAGATTGCGCAGAATAGAAGTGAGTGTCATAAGTTCCGTTTTTCTGATTTTTGTTGCGCGTGTGCCAATTGCATCCTTATTCCACCGTAATCCAGCCCAATTCAATCACACCGCTGTCGCCGTCTGCTTGATCAATCGGTGCGGTGTCGGGGTAATGATACCAGCCCGTGGTGATGCGATAGTCTCCGGCAGGCAGGTCATCCAGCGGGATTTCGACTCGATCCAGTTGACCCTCCCCGGCGGCAAACACACCCAAAGGCTGATCTTTCTGCGCCACCAGTTGCCCATCTGCACCCTGCACATGCACAAACCGGATATCGTCTGACGTGCGCGGCTGATCAAACAACCACCACAACCACAGCGTGATCTGATCCGAAGCCATTTCCGGCAGATACGCCGCATTGAGCGTCACGCCCTGTTCCAGCGCAAGCGCGTCAAAACGCGCGGCTGGTTCAAAACCCGTGAGTTGTAACTGGCGGATTTCTACCGTGCGACATTCCAGCGTCGCATCCAGCGGAGTCAGACAGGGCGGCTCCAGGCTTAACGTGAGGGTGTGATAACCGGCGCTGCTGACCGGCACGGACAGACGGATTTCCGTATCACCTGTGACCGTCACCGTATCCAGCGGCATGTGATCCAGCCACAGCGTGACCGCACGACCATCACCATGCAGTTGCGCATCCAGCTCCAGCCAGCCGGATTCCGGCGCATAAAAGTAGCTGTCTGCGCTGCGTTCAATACTCACGGGCAGATTCAGCGGCGCAGGGATAAATTCCGCTTGAGCCGCCGTGTCTGCACCCGGCACACGGAAAGCCGCAAGCGTGTCATCTTCGTAAAAGGGTTCGCCCAGCGACTGACGGGTAAAAATGCCTGCTGCGCCGCTTTCATCCCAGCGCTTATGCAGTATGACGACATCCACCGCCGCCGCATCGAGCAAAGTCGGGTCGAGTGTGGTTTGCAGCATCGTCGCACGTGCCGGGTCAATCGGCGTACGCCGTGCGACATGTCCGCCGATCAGCGGTTTTTCGTGCGCGGTTTGCAGGAACATAGCATCCTTGTCTGTCAGCAGATGTTCCCACGGCACATCCAGCACCGCCCGCACCGAATCATCCGCGCTCAAAGCCGCAATCGGCTCTGGCACAATGCCGGGAATGACCGGGAACGGCCAGAAA
>JBBSQD010000397.1:0-4229 GCA_038258185.1 Aggregatilineales bacterium
TACCAGTTATTTTCTGGAAAGCAGCAGCCATATCGGCCAACTTTTGGCCATGCGCGAAGACTGGAAACACTTTGCCAGCTTGCCAGAGGATGTGCGCAGTTTTGCGGCAGACCCTCTGAACATCGGTTTCATCGAAATCGCAATTATGTTCAAGCAAATGCCGACGGATAAATTGCGGCAGGTTGCTGAAAGTATGCTCGAAATCACTATGTAGTTGTGAGGATAAACATAATGGGGCAAGCAGAAGAACTTCAGGCTCAGGGCGTAAAGCTGTTTCAACAGCAGGACTATGAGGCTGCTACACGCGTATTCCGGCAGGCGCAGGAGGCTTATGAAGCCGACGGCCAACGGGATATGAGTGCAGAGATGCAAACGAATATCGGGCTGGTGCATCGCTCTCTGGGTGAGAATCAGCAGGCGCTGGATGTGATGCAGGAAGCCCTGCATACCTTCCAGGAATTAGGGGATGCGCGGCGCTCAGCGATGGTGCTGGGTAATCTGGGCGGGGTATATGCCGCCATCAGTGACCGTGAACAGGCCTACAATTGCTATCGTCAGGCGGCGGATATTTTCGAGGAAATTGGCGAAAAGAAGCTGTACGGCGAAACACTGATCGCGATGGGTGACATGCAGATGCGTGACGGTAAAGTCATGGCCGGGGCGGCGACTTATGAAGTCGGCCTGGAAAATCTGCAGGATCTTTCGACCAGCCAGAAGATTATCAAAGGTCTGCTGGGCATCCGCAACAAGCTGGGTGGCGGGGTCGGCAATTGATGGAATAGGTTGCTATCTGGTATAACTGGCCTTTTTCTGTTGGTTAAAGCCAGAGCCAGATGCCAGAATACAATCAACTTTTATCGCGGCAGCGGGTTTACCTGCTGATCGCTGTGATTTCCCTGTTAGCCAGTTTATATATGTTGACATTCAGCGCACGGGTCGATAGTACCGATGCGCTGTTTTTATTGGATGCGACCGGCAGCCTGGTCGAGTATGGGGATGACCTGCTGGATATTTCCGTAGGTCAGCGCCTGCTTTCACCGCAATCGCTGCCTTCGGGATTAGTGTATCCGCTGCCATCGGTTAATGCGGAATGGCTGCAAATCACGCTGGCAACCCCACTCTATACACTGGCTAAACACGTTGATGGGCTTGGGCTGGCGCACACGGTTTATCTGTTTAATGTGTTCGTCACCGCGCTGATCGGCGGCGTGATGTTCCTGTATGTGCTGGCGCTGGGTTATGACGAACGTACGGCGGTGGTCGGGGCGCTGCTTTTCGGGCTGACGACGATTGTCTGGCCGTACAGCAAGACTTTTTTTCAGGAACCGCTGACTCTGCTTCTGATTCTGCTGGCCGCGCTGCTGGTGGAGCGCTGGCGCGTGTCGCGTTATCGCTCAGTGCCGCTGCTGATAGCGGCGATAGTCTGTGTGATTGGCGCAATTCTCAGCAAAGGCGCGGCGACGATTGCGCTGCCGGGTTTGCTGCTGATCGCGTTGCCGGCATTTTCTGTGCGTCTCAATCGCCCCCAATTGCTACGGCGTGCGCTGCTGATTGTTGGGGTGGCTGTCGGCCTGATTGTGCTGCTGGCACTGTTGAGCGAGCCGTTAGGCATAAGTGGGCGGGTCGGCCAGTTTTTTGAGGCGTTCACCCGTCCACAGCGTTATGCGTGGATCGCCCTGCATGGTTATCTGTTGAGCATCGGCGGTAGTTTCTGGGGAACTTCACCGGTACTTGTGTTGGCTGTGCCAGGGATCTGGTGGCTGCACCGTCAGCGGAAATATCGCTATATTCTGGTGGCGCTGGTGCTGATTCTGTCGTTTGCGCTGGTGTATGCCTTACGTCAGGGGCCGAGCTGGTTTGGAGGGCTGTCATGGCCGCCGCGTTTCCTGCTGCCGGTGATCGCGTTTCCATTTTTCCTGACGCTTCCGGTGATTGACCGCGTGGTGCATCAACGCGCTTCACAGCTGCTGCTGATCGCCTTCGGTGTGATTACTGTGTACAGCCTGTGGTGGCAGTTCTGCGGTCTGTCGCTGTGGTGGGGCGTGTATGCTACTTCGCTGCCACCGGAGTCGCGCTATATCAGCGAATGGCCGCCCGGTCTGAATAGCATCGAGTATTTGCGCCCGTTCTATATCCCACCGTTATGGAATATCTATCCGCTGGATTTTGTCTGGGTGCGGACGGATATGCCGCTGTGGGTGGGCATGTTCGGATTGTTCGGGCTGGTGTGTGCCTATCTGGTGTGGCGCTTACTGCGTGGTCAGGTTGTGCAGAGAATTATTGTGCTGCTAATGCCGCTGGTGTTTCTGGGGCTGGTCGGCGTGGGGCTACGCCTGATTTACGATGATGATTATTACCTGGCGTTTGATGACGATTTATGGGCGCTGCTGCCGATTATCGAGCAGGAGACGAAACCGGGCGATCTCCTGATTTTGAGCGACCTGACGTATCACCGCTTTTTCCTGAATTATTATAAATCGGGCGCGGCGCGGATTCTTGGCCTACCGGATCACCCCGGTGAACAACCCAGCCCGGAGCAAACGCCAAAAGTGACCTCGATCAATCCGCAGGAATTGCTCGATTGGAAAGCGCCGCCACTGCTGCATACGCTGGCGGAGACGCATAATCATGTCTGGTTGCTGACCAACAGCGGCCCGTTTATCCCGTGGAGTGTGCGCGTGGTGGAGCGTTTTATGAGCCAGTATTATTATCCCGCGCGGGAATTTGCCACCGGGTCAGATTCGCGTTTGCTGGAATATGGCCTGACGCCATCGTCCGCACCCTATGCCTTCAAAAATCCCGAACAGACGACTGATCTGGTTTATGATGATCATATTTATCTGGGCGGGTTTGATCTGCCAGCCGGGACAACTTTCCAGCCCGGTCAGGTGGTGCCGCTGGCGCTTTACTGGTGGGCAGATGAACCGCTGGATACGCGTTATAAGGTGGCGCTGCTGCTGCGGGATGCCAATGGCGTGGCTGTGGTGGATGCGCTCAACACCGAACCGGGTGGCGGTTTCGCGCCGACGGATGGCTGGCTGCCGAATGTGCCGGTATGGGATCATCGCGGTGTCGCCTTGCCGGATAATCTGCCTGCGGGTGAGTATCAGTTATGGGTGGTGGTCTACGCGCAAAACCTTGACGGCCAAATCAACAATCTGACCGTCGAGGGCGCGCAAACGCAGGAAGGCTTTATCGGCGTACTGCCCACGCGCATCACCGTCGAATAGTTCGCGCCTTAACGCTGAAATGCCGCGATGCGCAGGCTGTCATTCTGCTCGGCTTCGTCCGCTGGTGTGATGGGCAGGCGGGTCTGGTCAGCCAATCGATAGAGGCCAATCGACACAGTGTAAGCACCCTCTGGCAGCGGCTCGTCCAAAGTGATGCGGTGAACATCCTCGATAATGCTGTCGGCTAACCATTGGCGGGTGGGGTAGCGTCCATCCACCGGTGCGGAATCGCGCTGTTGGACGACTTCACCATTTTCGTCCAGCACATGAATGAACACCTGATAATCCTCGGCGGGAGTTTGTGACGCCTGCCAGTACAGCGTGACCTCGATGGCATCCGAACTGACATCAATCTGATGCGCCTGCAAGGTGATGCTGTCGCCAAACTGATAAGCGCTGTTTTCGGCATCATCGGGGATGGTCACGGAAGCGGGTTTGTTCAGTGTGATGGCTTGAATCAGGCCGGGATAGGGAATGGTTTCGCTGTGCAGCGGCTGGATAAAGACCAGCGCCGGGGACAACGGCGGAATGTCCCCTGCCAGATCAATAGTGATCGTCTCACGGGTCAGGGCGGGTTTAGCAAAAATCGCTGGCATGTCGGCCTGCCCGTAGATGCTGCTCGCGTCCGGGCTGGTGACCTGCACGCGCCAGGTGTTGACGGCATAGGTGGACGGGTAGGGATTGCCAAAAGTAGCGGCCACGATTAGTTGATCGTTGCTTTGCTGGATGTCCGGTTGCATAGCGAAAAGCTGGCCGGTCTGGGCGATGCGGCGTGGTGAAACTGGGTCATCAGCGGTGCTGGTCGTGAGTTGCGCGTACAAATCAGCGGTGGTGTTCTGTTCCCAGCGGTCAGGGTGAATGCTGGCATTGGGCGCGACCCAGCCCGAATCCAACGCTTGCGCCAGCACCGGCTGTGCCGAGTCGCTTTGTCCCTGTGCCAGCAGCAAATAGGCCTGCAAACTCACATCCTGTGGGCTGAGTTCGACGACGGGCAACGCA
>JBBSQD010000398.1:0-4193 GCA_038258185.1 Aggregatilineales bacterium
CCCGGCATCATCCCGGTCAATTACCTTGTCAACATCCTGGATGTCGCGCCGGAACACCTTACACGGGTGCTGCAGGGGCTTTCGCAGCAGCCGTTTCTGCTGGCGCTGGACATGACCTTTGTCGACAGCCTGCTGGTGCGCCTCATCGAGCAGATGAGCGCCGTGCCGACCATTGTCGGGCTGTTGTCGCTGCTGGCTGCTGCCGTGATTATGGCGAATACCGTCTCACTGGCGACACTGGAACGCCGACAGCAGATCGGCATCCTCAAAACGATAGGGTTGAAACGCGGACGCGTCCTGCGTGTCATGCTGCTGGAAAACACGGTCATCGGCCTGTTAGGGGCGGGACTGGGCATTGCCATCAGTTCGTTGGGCGTGTCGCTGATGACCGCGCTCGGCACGGGCATTCCGATTCCGCTGCCGGAGGAAGCCCTGCCGCTGACTTTCGCCCTCATCACCGCCGCTGTGATGATCGCCTGGTTAGCGACTTTTCTCAGCGCGCGCGTGGCCGTCAATGAGCGCGTCGCTCAGGTGCTGCGCTATGAATAAACGCGCCGAAGGCTCTGACGCAACTCCCCCCACTTTTAAGCTGTTTTGTCCGTTTGCCCCTACGGGGGACTGAAAGCAAGCCCCGCCACCCACCGGCGGGGCTTTTGATTCCCCGGCTTATTCATGACCTTCCGCCGTGACTTCACTCTCGCACATTCTTAATGGCGGCGTTCATCCACTGCATCAATTGCGTTGAGAATTTTTTGCAGGCCAGCGATCACATTACCACCCAGATGCAGGCGCAGCGCTCGTCGTCCATGAACCTGAAGGGCCTCGAAGTCGCCCATTGCCTGCGCCATTTGCAGGTCCGCAAAACTAAAGGGTTGGCCCGGAATCGCGATGTCGCTTTCTTCTCTGGCGGTCACCACAAAAAAGATGCCGTTATCCCCGCCGCCTTTATGCAGTTGACCGGTGCTGTGCAGATAGCGCGGCCCATAGCCAATCGTCACCGCGCGGTGCGTGGTGTGGCGTAAACGTCGCCGGATATGATTTAAGGTGCTTTCAATTTCCTCAGTGTCCGGCAGATAAGCCAGCAGCGAGAAATAGTCCCCGGCACGGGTCGCATTGATCTGTGCCGCCAGCATACTGATAAGGTCGCTGCCGCTGTAGTGATGCTGCAGGCTCAGTTCGCTCAACAGCCGCAGGGTTTTTTCATCGGCGTACATTTTGACATCATGCTCAGTCAAAGCCTGTTCAACAAAGGGCAGTGCACCGTTTTCGCGATAATAATCCAGCAGGCCAGCTGTATTGGCTTTACTCTCGGTGACGTTGGGTTCGTCAAATGGATTAATATTCAGAATTTTTCCGGCGACCGCTGTTGCATATTCCCAGCGGAAAAACTCGCCGCTAAGGTCATAGATGTCATTCAGCTTCAGAGTGATGCAGGGCTGACCCGCCTGCTGCAAGGCCATCATGCCCTGGTCAAGTTCACCATTTTCATCACCGTCAACCCGCACATAGATGAACAAGCGGTCGGTCACGTAATCATGTGGATTACCTACGGTTGCGCCCACGACGGGTATCAGACCGCGCCCATCCTTGCCGGTGCTTTCCGCCAGCAATTGCTCGATCCAGCTGGAAAAACTGTTGATCGACGGGCTGCAAAACACACTGATTTTGTCGCGGCCTTCATTCGCCAGCACGCCCATTGTTACGCCCAGCGTCATGCCCGGGTGAAATTCCCCTTTGACATTTGCGCCACAGGCCATCGCCATGCGTTCGGCCTGTTTCCACAGTTTGTCCAGATCCAGCCCGATAAGCGCGGCAGGCACCATCCCAAAATAACTGAGCGCACTATAACGCCCGCCGATATCCTCTGGATTCAGGAAGATATCGCTGAAAGATTTTTCGCGGGCGAGTCTTTCCAATGATGAGCTGGGGTCAGTAATGGCGATAAACTGCGCGCCATTTTTACCCGTAAGCTCATAAAAATACTGGAAGAAAGACAGTGTTTCAGTCGTCGAGCCGGATTTGCTGGAGACAATAAACAGCGTTTTATCCAATACGATGGATTGCTCAATCGCTTTGATGCTGGTCGGGCTGGTGTTATCCAGCACATATAAATGGGGGAAGCCCGGTTGCAAGCCGAATGTGCGGCTGAAGACTTCCGGCGCGAGACTGCTGCCACCCATGCCGATCAACACGACATGCGACCATTGTCCGGCCCCGGCCTGCAAGGCTTTCAAGCGTTCCCGGTCAATCGTCGTGAAGACATCCAGCCAGCCCAATCGATTGCGAATCTGGTTCATGATGATGTTATGATTTTTCCAGACGCTGCCGTCATGTTCCCAGATGCGTGTATTGACAAAGTTTTTGTCCAGGTCGGCCAGTTCTTCCTTGACAGCATCCGCATAAATCCCCAGGATAAATTCCTGCTGGCGGATGATGCCGGTATGCAGCACATTGCGCTTGGCATCCACCTGATTGATGAGATTCTCGAACGCATCCACAAACGCCTCAACGCCATCCACCTGAAGCTGACGCGTGATCTGGTCGAGATCAATGCCCACTTCAGCCAGCAGATCAAGGATGTCTTCGGCTTCATCAATATTCTCGATCAGTGTATTGGCGGCGGTGCCATGATCCTTAAAGGCTTGCAGTGTGGCCGGTGGCACCGTGTTGACCGTATCCGCGCCGATCAGACTGTCGACGTACATCGTATCGGCATAAGCCGGATTTTTCGTACCGGTTGATGCCCAGAGCGGACGCTGTACCTGTGCGCCAGCGGCAAGCAGCTTTTCAAACCGTTCACCATGAAACATTTCGTTAAAGCGTTTATAGGCAATTTTGGCGTTGGAAATGGCCGCTTTACCCAGCAGCTTGCGGTTGATAATCACCCGATCCAGGTCACGACCCTGCGCTGCCCGAATATTATTTTCCAGCATGCGGTCAACAATCACATCAATGCGGCTGAGGAAGAAGCTGGCGACTGAGGCCACCTTGCTGATATCTTCCCCGGCTTCCAGACGACGCTCAAGGCCACGAATAAACGCTTCCGCCACCTGGACATAATTCTGCACGGCGAAAATCAGCGTCACGTTGACATTGATGCCTGCCGCAATCGACTCTTCAATGGCGGGGATACCGGCTTCGGTCGCCGGGATTTTGATCATGGTGTTGGGGCGGTTGACGGTTTCAAACAGGCGTTTTGCCTCGGCAATCGTCGTGGCGGTGTCATTGGCAATCAGTGGCGAGACTTCCAGGCTGACGTAGCCATCACGCCCATTGGTGCGCTTGTAAACTGGCAGAAACAAATCCAGCGCTTGCTGAATATCTTCTACCGCCAGCTTTTCGTAAATATCATAGGGTTCCAGTTCCAGCAGGTGCATCATCGGCTCGTCATAATCGTCCGATTCACCGATTGCCTTCTGGAAAATGGACGGATTCGAGGTGACGCCCATCACGCCATCATGTTCGATCATCGCTCTTAATTCGCCATTTGCAAGCAAACGGCGGCTGATATTGTCGTACCAGATACTCTGGCCGTATGCTTGCACATCAATCGGGGGGTTAGCAGGCATCACGCCCTCCTTGCTCGCTCAGTAGACCCAAAAATATGCGATATTTTTCACAAAAACCATCTCCCTTAGTATAACGGTTTTAGTTAATTTGTGTGGAGATCATTGGTTCTATCTGCATAAGATTCGGGGCATCCGTCACGACTCTACAATGATATCGGCCAGATGCAATAAGTTTCCATCCTGCTGGTAATCTGTGCCGGGTTCAAGCGGCAAAGGCTGCGGGTCCTGCCAGTAATAAACCGACAGCGCCAGACTATACTCACCAGCGGGCAAATCTGATGGGAGTGCCATTTGCAGTTGCAGCGGTTCATAATCTGCCTGGGGTTGCCACTGGCTTGTCGGGCGGTCATTGAGTGTTAAGCCTGCATCTACCTGACTGATCATCGCTCCGCTTGGATCGCGCAAAAACAGCGCATAAGAATAATCCAGCGGCAGAGAATCCAATGCCTGCCACCAGGTGATGACTGACACGGTCTGGCCTGCTGAAACTGTTTCCACAGCTAACGGGCTGACCTGAACCGCCAGCTTTTCATCAATGATCGCGGGTTCAGTCTGCGGGGGAGCGCTGTACAGACTGATGGTATACACACGCAATACTTCCTCACTTACCAGAGACCGGCCCTC
>JBBSQD010000399.1:0-4058 GCA_038258185.1 Aggregatilineales bacterium
GACACCGGACAGCACACCTGAATTGCTCGCAGAAATCCAGCAGACAATTCTACAACCAGCCATTGACGGCATGGCAGCGGACGGCATACCCTATATTGGCATTCTCTATGCCGGGTTGATGCTGACGGCAGACGGGCCACGCACCGTGGAATATAACTGCCGTTTTGGTGACCCGGAAACACAGGTAATTCTGCCGCTGCTGGACACGGATCTGGTCGAGGTTTTTCAGGCCTGTATTGATGGCAACCTGAGCGAGCTTGATCTGCACTGGAAAGAGGGTGCCTGTGCAACAGTGGTGCTGGCATCGCCCGGCTACCCTAATCAGTATCCAAAAAATCTGGTCATTTCCGGGCTGGACAACATTGCGAAGCAGGAACAGGTCATGGTCTTTCATGCCGGAACCGGTCAAAAAGATGGGCAAATCGTGACCACAGGGGGCCGTGTGCTGGCTGTCAGCGGCATTGGAGATGACTTACCCGCAGCGCTCGGAAACAGTTATGCAGCGATTAAACAAATCCACTTTGAGGGGATGCACTACCGGCGCGATATTGGACAGAGTCAGGTCTGATGCAGCGGATTGTCATCATCGGCACCAGTGGCAGCGGCAAATCCACGCTGGGACAACAGTTGGCTTATTGCCTGGACTATCCGCATATTGAATTGGATTCGCTTTACTGGCAGCCCAACTGGCAGGGTGCAGAAAAATCCGTATTTCAGCAGCGGGTGACCCAGGCGCTGCAAGCGCCTAAATGGGTCGTGGATGGCAACTATTCCAAAGTGCGCGATGTGATCTGGAAAATGGCGGACACGCTTATCTGGCTGGATTATCCGTTTTGGCTGACTTTCTGGCGGGTGCTGCGGCGCACATTCAAGCGCTTAACGACTCAGGAAGAATTATGGGGTACAGGTAATCGTGAAAACTGGCGCACCACCCTGAGCAAAGACTCGATTATCTGGTGGATGATTACCACACACCGCAAACGCAAGGCGGAATATCCACCTTTGCTGGCACAACCCGAATACGCGCATCTCGATGTTTTACATTTCACCAGTCCACGCCAAACCGAAAATTGGCTTAAAGGACTTCAACTAAAATCCAGCAGTCAGGAACAGGGTTCATGACACAACAAGACACTTATGCCCAGGCAGGCGTAAATATTCAGGAAGGCAGCAAAGCCACACAGTTGATGAAAGCCGCTGTGCAGGCCACTTACGGCCTGGAAGTGCTTTCCAACACCGGCTCATTCGGTGGACTTTTCGCCGCATCCGCACTCAAAAATATGGATGCCCCGGTACTGGTGGCCTCTACCGATGGGGTCGGCACCAAAACCAAAGTCGCCGCAAAACTCAACCAATGGAGCACCATCGGTCAGGATCTTGTGAATCACTGTGTGAATGACATTCTGGTGCAGGGGGCACGTCCGTTGTTTTTTATGGACTATGTGGCCTCCTCACATCTGGAAGCTGAACAGATCGCAACCATCGTGGGTGGCGCAGCGGCGGCCTGCCGTGAGATCGGCTGTGCGCTGCTGGGCGGCGAAACCGCCGAAATGCCGGGGGTTTACGAAGCCGGTGAAATTGATTTAGTGGGGACGATTGTCGGCGTGGTGGAGCGCGGTCAATTGATTGACGGTTCGCGCATTCAGGCTGGCGATCAGATTCTGGCGTGGCCCTCCACCGGGCTGCATACCAACGGCTATTCGCTGGCACGGAAAATTTTGGCTGATCTGGACTGGACAGCCGTCCATGCTGACCTGAACATGACACCCGGCGAAGCGCTGCTGGCGGTGCATCGCTGCTATCTGCATGAGGTACAGGCGTTACAGGCCGCAAACGTGGACATTCGCGGCTTGGCGCATATCACAGGTGGCGGTGTGGTCGATAACCTCCCGCGCATTCTACCGGAAGGCATCGCAGCATCTATCCAGCGCGGCACGTGGGCAGAACCGGCAATTTTCGGCCTCATTCAGCAGTTGGGCAACATCCCCGCTGAAGATATGTTCCATACATTCAATATGGGGCTGGGCATGCTGGTGATTGTGCCGCAGGATCAGGTTGAGCAGGCACGGCAAATTCAACCAGAATTGTCCATTGTCGGTGAGGTCATCAGCGGTCATAATAGGGTCGAAATAAGGAGTTGAATTTGGCTGAACGTATTGTAGTGATGATCTCCGGTGAAGGCACCAACCTGCAGGCACTGCTGGACGGTGTGGCCGATAATACCATTAAAAGCACTGAGATCGCTCTGGTGGTTTCCAATCGTAAACAGGCACATGGTCTGGAACGTGCCGAAAAAGCCGGGATAGAAACCCTGTATTTCCCATTGAAACCCTACACTGACGCGGGCAAAAGCCGTGAGGCTTACGATGCAGACCTGGCCGAAAAAATCAGCGAATCTGAGCCGGATGTGATCGTGCTGGCAGGCTGGATGCACATTTTAAGTCCGGCATTTTTAGAGCGCTTCCCGAACAAAGTCATTAATCTGCACCCTGCCCTGCCCGGTCAGTTCCCCGGAATTGACGCGATTGAACGGGCGTTTGCGGCTTTCCAAAAGGGCGAGATCAAATACAGTGGCTGTATGATCCATTATGTCATCCCGGAAGTGGATGCAGGCGAAGTCATCCAGCAGATTGTCGTACCCATCACCACCAATGATACGCTTCAGCGATTTACCGAACGAATGCACCTGAATGAGCGTTTCATTCTTATAAAGGCCGTTAAAAAAGTTTTGCACGAAAAGCGAACCAAAAAATCGTCATAAAGCCACCTTTATAGGTGGCTTTTTTATAGGAGGTCTCATGTCTACCCAATCAGATGTCCGTCACGCGCGGGATTTCGCCAACATTTACACCCCACCCGCCATCAATGGCGAATTCGTGGGCAAGCATATTATCACGGTTGATCAGTTTGCCCGCAAAGATCTGCAAGAGATTTTCGACGCGGCCACCTCGCTCAAAAAGCGCATTCGTCAGGGTGATCGCGGTGTGGTCGAGCTGTGTTCTGGTAAGGTGATGGCGATGCTGTTTTTCGAATCCAGCACGAGAACCGATATGTCCTTCCAGGCAGCAATGGTGCGCCTGGGTGGTGAGGTCATCGGCGCGAGTAACGGTGTGCAATTCTCGTCGGTGTATAAAGGCGAAGATCTGGCGGACACGGTACGCGCGGCAGGCTGTTATGCGGATGTGGTCGTTCTGCGTCACCCCGATGTCGGCTCATCGTATGAAGCGGCCTATTATCTGGATTTACTGGGCGATAAGATTGGCCGCCAGCCGGTGATTTTAAGCGGTGGTGATGGCATCGGCGAACATCCGACCCAGGCGCTGCTGGATATGTTCACGATTGTCGATATGAAACGCGGCATCGATAACCAGACGATCACCATGGTCGGTGACTTGCGGCATGGTCGTACCGTGCATTCACTGGCGAAACTCATCGCCCGTTTTGAAGGCCAGAATGTGCAGGTGTGTTTTGTCTCACCAGACATGCTGAAGATGCCGCGCGACATCGTCGAAAAGCTGCAAAATAAAGGCATCAATGTACACGAGACGGATGACCTGAGCGAAGTTATGCCAGAGAGCGATGTCATCTACTGGACGCGTGTGCAGGAAGAACGCTTTACGGATCGGGCGGATTACGAAGCGATCAAAGATGGCTTTATCATGACCCCACCGGTACTGGCACAGGCCAAAGCCGATGCCATCCTGATGCATCCGTTACCGCGTAAAAACGAGATGGGCACAGCGGCGGATCATGACATTCTGGATGCTGACCCGCGTTCGGTCTACTTCCAGCAGATGGAAAACGGCATGTTCGTCCGTATGGCGCTGCTGGCAAAAGTCCTGCGCGGCGCATATGTCTAGCGCCGACCACGAATAAGGCCGAGACAAGATCATGACTCAAATTACAATCCCAGCCATGCTTGACCCGCACGTGCATCTGCGCAGCATGGACTGGTCACACAAAGGAACCTTCGCCACAGAAACCGCCGCCGCACTAGCTGGAGGTTACTGGGCGGTTTTCGATATGCCCAACACGCTCCCCTCCACCATTGATCCGGA
>JBBSQD010000400.1:0-4049 GCA_038258185.1 Aggregatilineales bacterium
AGCCACCGACATTCCTTACACTGGAGACAGCACAGTATTATATGGCGCGGATTGTCGCGCCTTTGATTGATGAGGAAGGCTACTTCGATACCATCACGATCGACCGCAACCGACTCTACAGCCAGATCATTGACGCGCTGAACAAATCGGCAGTAGTAGGTTTCCCGCATACCGAGATTGGTTTTAAACTGCAATCGGCCTGGATTGGCGAGGAAGCGCAGCGCCGCGTATATGCCGAGCTTCAGGATTGCGCGAATCGCTTTCGCCAGTTCTGTTATGACAATAACCTGCTGGATTTCTCACTTCAGTTAGAGCTGTTCGTCAATGTACTGTGGCCGATGCCACAATGCCGCAATTTTTTGCTGGCGCGTTATCAACACCTGATTGTGGACAATATTGAAGAAGATACCCCAGTGACTCATCAGCTTTTGAGCGAGTGGCTGCCGGAGTGTATATCAGGGTTGGTGGTTTACGATCATGACGCGGGTTATCGCCGTTTCTTAGGGGCCGACCCGGTGAGCGCTTATGAACTGAGAAAACTCTGCAAGCGCAAGGAAACCTTTACCGAGACGTTTGTCACTTCGCTGGATTTACAGGCATTTTCTGATCAGATGTCGCTCAGTCTGGGGCAGGAAGCCGAACCGAACATCGGTGATCCACGTGAGCCGCTGGTGTTTGAAGATCATCGCTATCACCCGGAGATGATTGACTGGACGGCGCAACAGATCGCTGAACTGGTGCATGGTGAGGCGCAGGTGCTGCCGGGTGAGATTGTCGTGATGGCACCGTATTTGTCTGACGCGCTGCGCTTTTCGCTGATGAACCGTTTGCAGGCGCATGACATTCCAGCCCGTTCGCACCGTCCATCACGCTCCCTGCGTGAAGAACCTGCCGTGAAGACCATTCTTACCTGGGCGCAGATCGCCCATCCTGACTGGAATCTGCGGCCTACCCAGTCCGATATTGTTCATGCGTTGCTGCAAAGTATCAGCGGGATTGACCTGGTACGCGCGCAATTGTTGTCGCAGATTGTTTATCGCGTGCGTGAAGGTCTGCCTACACTCAGTGCATTTGAGGACATCACACCGGATATGCAGGAACGCATCACCTTTGATGTTGGCGTGCGTTATGATCGCATACGCGCCTGGCTGGCCGAGTATCGTCAAAATCAGCAAGAGGACAATACGCCGGTGATGCTCGATTCATTTCTGAGCCGCTTGTTTGGCGAACTGCTGTCGCAGGATGGTTATGGCCTGCACGATGATTTTGATGGTGCACGACAGGTTGCCAATCTGATTGACTCAGCGCGGCACTTCCGGCAGATCATCATCCCCGACTCGCTGAAACCATTGGCGCAGGAATATGCCGAACTGGTTGATGCAGGTCTGGTGGCGGGGCAGTATCTGCGTGGCTGGGAGCTTGAGCCGGAAAAAGAAGTTCTGATCGCCCCGGCCTATACGTTTCTGATGCGTAACAAGCCGGTGACCTATCAGTTCTGGCTGAATGTGGGTGGACGTGGCTGGTCGGAGCGTTTATATCAGCCGCTGACGCATCCCTATGTGCTCAGTCTGCAATGGCCGGGCGGTGTGTGGACAGATGATCAGGAATTTGATGCGCAACAGGATGCACTATTACGCTTGATTGTGGGTTTGATCCGTCGTTGCCGTGAACGGATTTTCCTGGGTTACAGTGAATTAAGCGAGCAAGGCTATGAGCAGCGCGGTGAATTGCTTAACGCCATTCAAAAGATGCTGCGGCGACTCACCCCGCCGGAAGAAACGGAACCTGTTTAAGAAACTTCAGCGGAGTGAAATATTTCTGCCTGAAGAATTTCTTTTCGTTTATACCGAAAGAATATAATCACGATGTTCAGACCGCGACCTAAACAACAGGAAGTCCTCAATTACACCACTGGCAAGATGGGTGTTGCAGCGGTGCCGGGTAGTGGCAAGACGCGCACGCTCTCCGCGCTGGCGGCCAAGCTGGTGATGGGTAAAGCGCTGGCCGACGACCAGGAAGTTCTGGTGGTGACGCTGGTCAACGCCGCGGTCGATCATTTCAGCCGGCAGGTGGGTGAGTTGGTCAAAGAGCGCGGCCTGCTGCCGGGGTTTGGTTATCGGGTACGAACGTTGCATGGCCTGTGCAACGATATTGTCCGCGAAAGACCGGGACTGGTCGGGCTTTCGGATGATTTTACGATTGTTGATGAACGTGAAGCCAATGAGATTTTGCAGGATGCAGTTGCCGCCTGGATGCGCGCCAACCCGGATGCCGCCGATGATTTCCTCGATCCCGAACTGGATGATAACCGTCGTGATTACATCCGGCGAGACCAGTGGGGTGAACAGGTGACGACGCTGGCGAACAATTTTATCCGGCAGGCCAAAGACTGGGAACTGACCCCGGACGACCTGCGTGATTTGCTCGATCAATATGATGGCTATCTGCCATTGGCCGAGCTGGGCTGGAGCATCTATGTCAATTATGAGCGCGGCCTGCGTTACCGTGGCGCGGTCGATTTTCAGGATCTCATCCGGCTGGCTTTGAAGGCGCTCAAAACCGATGCGGATTATCTGGCGCGGCTGCGTTATCGCTGGCCGTTTATCCTGGAAGACGAAGCGCAGGACAGCAGTCAGTTGCAGGAGGAAATTCTGCGGCGACTGGCTGGCCCCACGGGTAACTGGGTGCGTGTCGGTGATCCCAATCAGTCGATTTACGAGACGTTCACTACCGCTAAACCAGAATATCTGCGTAATTTCCTGAAGGAAACGGGAGTCGTAGCGCGTGAATTGCCTAACTCTGGCCGCTCGACTCTGAGCGTGATTACACTGGCGAATGCGCTGATTGACTGGACAATGAAACGTCATCCGGTCAAGGAGATTCTCAGTCGTGCGCCGCTGCAAATACCGTTCATCCAGCCCAGTCCGGCAGGTGATCCGCAGCCAAATCCGCCCGATGATGAGAATGCCATTTTTCTGTATAAGGAAGCCCTGACACCTGCAGAAGAAATCGAGATTGTGGTGAAGTCCCTGCTGCGCTGGTTGCCGCAAAATCCGGATAAAACTGCGGCTGTGCTGGTGCCGCGTAACCGGCGCGGTTTCGAGATCGTCGACGCGTTGAAAGCGGTGCGCGAACCGAAGATCGAATATGTCGAACTGCTGCGGAGTACCACCACCACGCGTGAAGCTGCTGGCGCATTGGGAAATATCCTCAACTTTCTGGCGAATCCCGGTTCGCCGGGGCTGCTGTCGCAGGCCTTCCGCGTTTGGCGGCGCGAAGATCGGGATGACCCGGTCGCCGCCATGCGCGCGGAGAGCGCCGCCAAGTTGCTGCGCGGTTGCAAGCAGGTCGAGGATTATCTGTGGCCGCGCCCCGGTGAAGATTGGCTGGACGCGGTGACCGATAATGAATTGCGCGAACCGCTGGAAAACTTTCGATTGCTGGCACAACGCTGGCAGCAGGCCGTGATGCTGCCGATTGACCAGTTGATTCTGACGCTGGCGCAGGACTTGTTCGATAACTCGGTTGATCTGGCGCTGGCCCACAGTATCGCGGTATTTTTGCGCCGCAGTGGCGATACGCATCCGCAGTGGCGTTTGCCAGAATTTACTGAAGAACTGGCGATTGTCGCCCGCAACGAGCGCCGTTTTCTGGGCATGGATGATAACGACAACGGCTTTGACCCCGATCAGCATAAAGGCAAAGTCACCGTGGCAACCCTGCACACCGCCAAAGGTCTGGAATGGGATCGCGTTTATCTGCTTTCCGCCAACAATTACGATTTCCCATCGGCTCAACCTTACGATCATTCGATCTCCGAAAAGTGGTTCGTGCGCGATGGGCTTAATCTGGAAGCTGAGGCGCTGGCTCAACTGACCGCTGTCCGCGAAGATGAGCTGTATGCTGAAGGCGTCGCCACCCGTGATGCGCGTCTGGACTATGCGGCGGAGCGCTTGCGCTTGCTGTATGTCGGCATTACCCGCGCCCGTCGTGAGTTGATTATCACCTGGAACACCGGACGTAAGGGCGATATGCAGCCTGCGCTGCCA
>JBBSQD010000401.1:0-4040 GCA_038258185.1 Aggregatilineales bacterium
TATTTGTTTGGTTACGATCTTCAGGTATCAGTTGCATTGCCTCATATTCAACAAGCGCTGGATGAACAATGCACTGGGGAAAATATCGAGGCAGTTGCCGAAGGATTTTATATAGAGGATAGTTTCAGGTGGAGATCGAATGATGAATCGGTGACGTGGACATACACTGGGGCTTGGATATGTACCTGTTAACCATGCTTCATGGCTGTAGCGCGGCAGGAGGATATGGCTGGCAAAGAGAATGCCCTTAATTGCGGCATGGACAGAGTTGCGTTCCCTAATATCATCAACGACGGCCTCGATTTATTCCTCAATCCCTCACGCCTGATCGCCACCCTGCGACGGTGATGTTCAAATTCGCGGTGATTGAAGACGGCAGATACTGCAACAGTTAAGGAGTGCTTGAAGGTAAAGGCGTTAACATAAGTAAAACCTGAAAACTCCACCTGTAACTGTGGTTCATCCCATCAGTGCTTTTTATTTCTATAGTAGCGGAATGCGCCCCATTACTGAGTTGTCCAGTATTTACACAAAATATGATATTGCCACCATATGAACCTAATACTTCGCCATTTTGAGTGACCAGATTATCAGTTGTGATAACCCATTTGGAAATTGTGCTTTCGGGCACAATTTCGTTATCCAAACTTATTATTGTGTTATTTGCTATAAAGCCTGTTAGTTCACTTGTCTGGTCTCCAGGTTTCCATAGGGTTTCCTGGCTAATCTCAATACACATTTTGTCAGAGTCATTGTCTTCTGTGGTTGATGCTGCTCTAACCTCAACCACAAAAGAAGATTCCGGCATTGCATCATGAGGATTTACTTCAACTTTTTTATATTCCTTCAATTGGTCGAAAACACAAGCACTCATGATTAGACTGCCAAGGCCAAGAGCGACAAAAAGGTTAAATCTTCTACAGTTCATCTCATGACTCCATTAAAACAGGACATGGCTGACCATGCCCTGTTTGGTTTCGTAAAGGCGGATTGGATCGCCTTACGCCCCTAAATCCGCCAATGCACTGAACAGTTCCAGCAGTTCGGTGGGCGTGTAGCCATCCTGCGCGTTGATAGTACGGCTGCCACCATCCTGATCGACCGTGATGCGATAACTATAGACATCGCTGCTGGCTCCCGGTACGGCAAACTGACCCTGCAACCCGAAGAAATTAAGCTGCTTCAGCATAGTATCCAGCATCGCCACCTGTTCCGCGGAGATGGTGCTGGTGTTGCCATCCCGCACGACGCGGCCATCACTGAACACCTGGATCACCAGATTGATATTATTCGGGCCGCCGCTTTGCTCAAACGTGATGACATCGAACGGCTGGCCGCTGTTGGGATTGGGGTCTTCCGTCGCCGGGGCGACGAGCGTCCCGGCAGGTGGCAGCACGACTCCGGCCTGTTCCAGCGGGTCGGCAGTGACTTCGGCGGTGGCTTCCGCCTGTGGATCAACAGTTTCAGCAGTGGGCTCAACGGTATCCACAACGGACTCGGTGACAGCGGGGGCGCTGGTCGGCTCGGCAGCGCTGTTGCAGGCCGCCAGTGGGAGCATGAGCAGCACCAGGAATATCAAACCATAACGCATGGGCAAGTCTCCTTGACTAGATGACAGGTCACATCTTCTAGTGTGCGGTTGAAATCCCTGTCGGACAAGGGGGCTTTTGTCCCGATTATGTGCGAATCGGAGCCTCACTCCGCTGTGATCTGATTCGGCTCACAGCATTGACCAGCCCCACAATGCCGACTCCCGCCAGCAGCGCATACACCGGAATCAGCGGCAGATAATAGCGCTGCCACGGAAGCGGATTCACCAGCGCGAAGGCGACACTCCCCGCCAGCCACACCAGCACCCCGGCCACCTGTCCCCATGTGAGATTGACGGGTCGCCAGCGCGGTAGCCACAGTAGCCCAAATCCGCCCAATGTGAGCGCGGTCAGCGCTAATCCGATAACATTCGCGGATTGCAGGCCGCTTAAGGGTGAGGCCATGTAGCGCTCAATTTCGGCGCTGATCGGTGCGAAATCTGTCCAGCCACCGGCCTCGAAATGCGCCAGTGGGGTCAGAAACGGCTGCGTGATGGTCGCATTAACGCGCTCGGAAAAGGGCATCGGGGCGCTGGCATCGGCCTGAATCTGCGTGTCGAGCAAATCCGCGCGCACCTCAATCAGGTCACGCAGGCGGGCGGCGGGATCATTCCACAACGCCGGGGACAGCGCGATAAAAATCGCCAGCACCAGCCCCGCGCTGACCGCTAGCTTCAGCACCGTCACGAGTAGATCACGCCAGCGAAAGCGCAAAAACTCCGTGACCCCTATCCAGCCGAAAGCCACGCCGACAAACACCGCGCTGGTGTGTTTGCTTGCCATCGCCAGCCCACACGCGACGATCAGCCCCAGCCACCAGCCCCATAAAGCGCTGCTGCCATTTTCGCGTTTGCGGCTGATGATGATCGCCAGCAGAATCGCCAGCAGGCCGAAACACAGCATCGAGCCTTCCATCATCGCCCGTCGTCCGTTGAGCAGAATCACCGGGTTGAGCGTGTAAATCGCGCTGCTGAGATACGCCAGCGGTCTGCCCCCCAACTGCCAGCCGATGCCGAACAGGATCAACGCACTGGCCGCCAGAAACAGTGTCGATGAAGCCCGCGCCGCCAGCAGCAGACCCTCCACCGGACGATGGTTCGTGGCGAGGTTGGTGGCATAATCCAGCCCCCAATCCCACCCCGGCACCGGCGGCAGGTCGCCATTGGTATACCCCGCGATCTGCCAGCTCAGGCCGATGGCGTGGCGGTTGATCGAGCCGTTGAGGATGCGCAGCCACGGGTCGGTATCGATGTAATACGGTGGCCCGACCATCAATCCCAGCGGGTCACCATAGATAAACGCCTTGGCGTAATCGTGGCTCATATAGACCTGCATGGACTCGTCGCCATGAAACGTCGCCAGCGGCATCCCGGCGATGATAAACAGCGTCAGCGCCGCCAGCCACAGGCCATCCAGCCAGCGCCCGCGTCGGTTGTGTGTGAAATATGCTTGGGGTTTTGTCATGCGCACAAGTTAAATCCGTGCGCGGGTTTCTGTCAATGGGAAATGTCCGCAAGCTGTTCGTTTAACGCATAGGGTGATAGCATTGTCGCTTGGTGAGATGGCTTAAAAATGGTATTCAGGTGGTTAAATGAAACAACTAAAATGGACAACGGTCGTATTTCTGGCTTTAATGCCGCTATTTTTTGGTCAAGGATTAATATTCGCTCAGGAGTTGCCAACGTTACTGCCAACCCTTATTCCACCCTTGACTCCTCCTGCCAATGTAACAGCTATCCCCTCAGCCACACCTACGCTAACCGCCACCTACCGCCCGACCTCAACGCCTTACCCAACGGCAACTTACTCCCCATCTTTGACGACAGCCATAGCCAACGGTGAATGCCTCCAGTCATTTGATACGTTCGCTTATCAATCACCACTTCACACCTATTTTGACCCAGAAACACTCTTACCTTCCACCTGGATAGTACAGTCGACACATCCGCCGCATCAGATCCCGGATTATCACGAGAGTCTGTTTCCGATGAGTGTTCAGGTAAGTCGCGTTGTAGATGGCCTCCAGGAACTCTGGTTCACAGGTTCAATTTGGCCTGTGCATTACTCTAAAAATCCATTTGAGAGGGCAATCATCACACTTTACCAACCCGAACTAAAAAAATGGGAATTTATTTCGCCGGATGTGGCGAATACCAGTCTAACGGTTATCAACCTATTTTCCAGTAGTGATGGAGGTATGTGGGGGCAAGTATCTTGGAAAAGTGGCGAGACTTATAGTGATTTTAAAGAGTATCCGGTTTTGAGCCGATTCAATGAGTTGACGCGTCGGTTTGAGCTGGTTGAAGGCGCACCAAAAGTCCGCTTGACAGAAGAATCACAACTTAACAATTTAATAAACTCCGCTTTTGATAACACAAGAATCGTGCCAGATGGTCATGACGGCTTTTGGATATTTATTCAGTATGATGGCCTTTATCACTATGACTTCAA
>JBBSQD010000402.1:0-4002 GCA_038258185.1 Aggregatilineales bacterium
CCCTGATCTGCCGCTGGCTCTGGTGATTATCGCGGTGTGGGGGCGTGGCATCTGGAAGATTATTCTGGTGATTACGCTGCTCAGTTGGTTGTTTACGGCGCGTCTGGTCAGGGCACAAACCCTGTCTATCAAGCAGCGTCAGTTTGTTTTACGCGCAAAGGCATTGGGGGCGAGCTCGTGGCGCATGATCTTCTATCATATATTGCCGCAGGTAGTTCCGCTGATTATTGCGCAATCTGTACTGACTATTTCCAACGCTATCCTGACAGAATCCGCCTTGAGTTTTCTGGGGCTGGGCGACCCGAATCTGGTGTCGTGGGGCAATATGCTCAATTACGCTTTTGAACGTGGCGCGATCAGCCGGCAGGCATGGTGGGTGCTGCTGCCACCCGGCCTGGCGATTATCTGGGTGAGCGTATCTTTGATTCTGATCGGCACCGCAGTCGAAGAAGTGGTGAATCCGCGTCTGAAATCGCATCATCTGTTCAACCCATTACGGATGGTTTCGCTGGTTTTGCCGCTGCCTCCGCCACCTGTGCCGGTTTTAACTCCTGACGCTGCGCCAATTGGAAAGGATGTGCCATGATACTGGAGGTCAATCATCTCTCAGTAGATTATCTGACCGATAAAGATGCGCTGCGGGCTGTGGATGGTCTGAGCTTTTCGCTTGCACCCGGCGGAGCACTGGCACTGGTTGGTGAATCTGGTTGTGGTAAGACGACGACCATGCTGGCGCTGCTGCGTCTTTTGCCAAAGGAAGGGCGGATTGTGGGCGGCTCCATTATGTATAAAGGCGTAGACCTGCTGCAACTTTCAGAGGCGGACATGCGGACTTATCGCTGGCAGAAAATCGCCTTGAGTTTTCAGGGGGCGATGAACGCGTTGAACCCGGTGCGCACAGTGGTTGACCAGATTATGGAAGCGCGCTGGATTCATGGTTATCGCGATCGCGTGCAGAACCGGACAAAAGCCTGTGAATTGCTGGAGCTTGTCGGTATTTCGGCGGATCGTGCCGATCAGTATCCGCATGAATTTAGCGGTGGGATGCGTCAGCGGGCGATGATCGCGATGGCGCTGGCCTGCGACCCCGACATTCTGATTGCTGATGAGCCGACTACTGCCCTCGATGTGATGATCCAGGCGCAGATTTTAGACTTACTGGCGGATTTGCGGAAACGGTTGAATCTGGCCCTCATTCTGGTGACTCATGATTTAGGCGTTGTGGCCGAAATATGTGATCATGTCATGGTCATGTATGGTGGGCAAGCGGCAGAATATGGCGCGGTGGATACCATTTTTAACGAACCGCGCCACCCCTATACTCAGCGACTTTTGCAGGCCTTTCCGGATGTTTATCTGCCCGGAGCGACTCTCGCATCAATTCCCGGCCATCCACCACCGCTCACTAATCTGCCACCCGGCTGTCGCTTTGAACCGCGCTGTCACCGCCGAACACCTTTATGTGTTCAGGAAATTCCGCCCCCGTTGGAAGTGGCACCGGGGCATATCGCAGCCTGCCATTACGCGCTCGAATCAGAGGATGCTCGCTATGAGCCGTGAAACCATTTTACGGGTGGAGAATTTACATAAGCACTATGCTGTACGCCAGAGTCTTATGTCCAGTTTAGGTTTTGCGCCAAAAGGGGTGATCCGTGCGCTGGATGGCGTAAGCTTCACAGTGGGCCGGGGTGAAATTCTAGGGGTTGTGGGGGAGTCGGGTTCGGGGAAGACGACTATCGCCATGGCCGTTATGGATTTAATTCGATCTACCAGTGGTGAGATTATCCTGAAAGATCGACCTTTAGCGGATTATGCTCGGAAAGAGCTGCGGCGCAAAGTCCAGATGATTTTTCAGGACCCCTATGAAGCGCTTAATCCACGTCAGACTGTCTATCAATCTGTTGCCGAACCACTGACCATTCACGGCATTGCCAAACCTGCGGCAGAACGTCGGACGCGGGTATTTAATGCGCTTGATGCGGCTGGCTTAAAACCGCCAGAAACTTATGCGCATCGCCACCCGGACGCGCTTTCGGGTGGGCAGCGCCAGCGGGTGATTATTGCGGGTGCGCTGGTGCTGGAACCAGAATTTATTGTGGCGGATGAACCGGTTTCGATGCTGGATGTCTCTATTCGGGCGGAAATTCTGAATCTGCTGCGCAGCCTGCGCGATGAGCGCAATGTTTCAATTCTCTATATCACGCACGATTTAGCGACAGCCGCGTTTTTTACGGATCGCATCGTGGTGATGTACCTGGGGCGCATTGTCGAAATTGGCCCAACGCAGGAAGTATTGCAAAATCCGCAGCATCCGTATACTAAAGCGCTGCTATCAGTCATTCCAGTAGCAAACCCGCGCCGCCGCCGAGAGCGTCAAGTCCTTAAAGGCGAAATTCCAAATGCGGCTCATATCCCGCAGGGCTGCCGCTTTCATCCGCGCTGTCCTGTGGCGGAGGATCGCTGCCGGCAGATTGACCCGCAGTTAATCCCTGTCCAGACGAACCATTCTGCTGCCTGTTTGTTAGTCCAACCGGAGACTATTCATGAATCTTGATGCGCTGATTGATCTGCCGGAAATGTGGCGTGCAGAAGTTTCGCCGGATACGCATTGGGCAGCGTGGACATGGGCCGGTATGGACAGCACCATTCAGGTTTATGCTGTGCTTACTGATGGCTCACAACCTCCTGTGCGCTTGTCATCGGGTGAGCAAAATACCTATCTCAGATCGTTCACACCGGATAGTAAAGGGGTTATTGTTGCCCAGGATACGGGTGGTGATGAACGCGTGCGCCTGTTTCGGATCGCCTTAGATCAGCCCGGAAACATGGAATTGCTGACCGATCCAGAGCCGAATTACTTTATTCTGGGGGGCGAGATTCATGGCGACAACCTGATTTATGGCGCCAATGTGGATGGGGCAACCGGAGAAGAAATTGAGCCGACATGGATTTACCGGCATAATTTGCAAACAGGGGAGCGCATCCCTATCGCAAAACCGGAGCGCAGCGGTGGTAACTTCACCCCGCATCTTAGCCCCAACGGCCAGTATGTCCTCTATGCTCGCAAAAATGATCACCCCGCTGGATCACAACTGTGGCTGGCCGCGGTGGATGGATCAACCGATGCTGAAATTCTTGATGCAGGCGAAGGCTTAAAAGCCTTTGGTGAATGGCTGCCGGACAGTGAACGGGTATTAGTGCTGGTAGAAACCCCGACCCATTTCCGCGTCGGTATCTATTCCCTCGCTGACCGATCACTTCATTATCTGATAGACGATACACAGCGAAATATTGAAGACATTCACATTCCGCCGGGAACTTCCGAATATGCGGTGCTGGTAGAAACCCAATGGGCGCGTACCGTCTGCACGTTGCTCCATTTAGAAAGCGGCCAATTATCCTCATTACCAGCACTATCGGGAACATTTAAGCCGCTGGCACTTGATAAAAATGGCGAGTGGATTGGCGTGTACTACAATTCGACTTATCCGATTGAAATTGTTCGCACTGGTGAGGCATTTGTGAGCCTTTCGCGAGTATGGGATCGTCTGGCACTGACGGCTGCGGATTTAATTCCTGCCGATGATTATCGCTGGCATTCGGTTGATAACATGGAAATACAGGGTTGGTTGTTCCGTGCGCGAGATGAAGCAGTTGGCACAGTAGTGTGGGTGCATGGCGGCCCGACATGGCATATTGAAGATGAAATTATTGCCGAAGTTCAGTATTACGCTGCCAGCGGCTTGAACGTGCTGGTGCCGAATTACCGGGGAAGCACCGGTTTCAGCCGCTCTTATTGTGATGCGATAAAGGTGGACGGGTGGGGTGGGCGCGAGCAGGATGATATTCGTACAGGTATTGAGCAGATGATTGCCGATGGTATCGCTCAAAAAGGCAAAGTGGGGGTGACGGGCTTGTCGTATGGTGGTTATTCATCATGGCATGCGATTACGCACATCTCACCCGATTTAGTCGCGGCGGCGGTTCCGGTGTGTGGTATGA
>JBBSQD010000403.1:0-3965 GCA_038258185.1 Aggregatilineales bacterium
ACCGCGCAACAGATGGGGTATATGCCGCAAAGTGGTGTCGCCCTGAATAATGTCACTGTGGGCGAAGCGCTGTATTTTGCTGCGCATCTGCGCGGCTTCAGCCGAAGTGACGCACGCCAGGAGCGGGATCGTTTGCTCGAACTGCTGGATATCGGCCCGATGCGTCATCAGCCAATTATGCGTTTAAGTGGCGGCCAAAAGCGCTTGATCGCGCTGGCGACCAGTCTGGCGGCCTCACCCCGCGTGATGATTCTGGACGAACCCACCAACGACCTCGCCCCGCAGAACCGCATTCGCGTCTGGGATATTCTGCGGCAGATCAATACCGAGCAGGGCACGACGATTATCCTGGTGACACACAACGTGCTGGAAGCCGAAAAAGTTATCCAGCGCATCGGCATCATGCAGGCCGGAAAGCTGATCGCGGTAGGCAGACCGGGTACGCTCAAAGCAGAACTGAACCGCCAACTGCACCTGGAGATTGTCTTCACGCCGGGGCATCCGCCGGATTTACCGCCCGATGCTGAACCTTATGAAGTCTCGGTTGGACGCTGGCAGCTTTTGATTGACCGCGACAACGCCGCGCTCTATATCGACATCCTCACCCGTACCGCCTCTGTTGAAGATTTTCGATTGGGGACGGCCACACTGGAAGATCTGTACCTGTCGATGATCACGGAGGAAGCGTAATGCAGCCTTTTTACGTGCAGATGATTGATCTGACGCTTATTCAGCTCACCAACTGGCGCTGGTCGTGGCGTAGCAGCATCACTATCAGCATCATCGCGCCCTTATTTCTGATTATGGCCTTCGGCCTTTTCCTGAGCGATAACAGCCCGGAAGCGCTGGGTTATGTGCTGACCGGCAATATGGTGTTTGGTCTGTTGATGGAGGGGGTGGGCAAGGTCAGCGGCAATATGATGTTCATGCGCATCAACGGCACACTGGATTATTTCGCCTCACTGCCCATGTATCGGCTGGCGCTGATCCTCTCGACAGTGCTGGCTTTTCTGCTGCTGTCGCTGCCTTCTTTTATTGTGACGCTGTTTGTTGGCGCACTGATTTTACAAATACCGCTGCAAATTCACCCGCTGATTCTGATCGTGGTGCCTTTAATCAGTGCCTCGCTGAGTGGGCTGGGGGCGCTCATCGGCCTGTTAGGGCGCAATCCGTCGGATGTGAACAGCTTTAGCTCGTTGATCAGTTTGTTTCTGTTTGGCTTTGGCCCGGTACTGATTCCGGCGGAACGTCTGCCGGATTTTATGAACACGCTGAGTCTGATTTCACCTGCGACCTATGCGGCTTCGGCATTGCGTCAGGTGGTGTTAGGTCAGCCTGACCGGATTCCGCTGGCGGTTGATCTGCTGGTTTTAAGCGCGGTGACTGTCGGATTATTGTGGGTGGTCAACCGGCGCATCGACTGGCGCGGACGGGAATAAAAAGAGGCGACCGGAGTCGCCTCTATCTGTTGCTGATTTATTGCACGGTGAAGGGGACTTCGTAGGGTGCCTGTAAAAAGCCGCCTGTCCAGTCCACGATGGCGATTCGTACCCGGTAACTACCGGGACCCAACGCCGGGACATACAGACTTTCCAACTGACCATTGACCACATTATCGCGGTGGGTGTCGCCGATGGTCGTCCAACCGCCATAGGAACCGCCGATAATCTCGATCTTGTAGAACTGCGCCTGATCCTGCGAGAACTGCACCGTGCCGATGATCGGCGTTTCACCGCTGAGAACAGCCCCCGGTTGCGGTGAGCTGATAATCGCTGTGACGACATTCGGCCCATAGGTGCCGCCACCGACCAGCAGTTCTGGTGAACAGGCGATAGTCGGCAGGAAGGCGAGATTGGCCTGACGGGCGAAATTCTCCGCTTCAACCGCTTCCTCCGGGTCATTGGGTGGTGTGATAAACAACTGTTCCTGCGCACCGACGCTTGCCGCGGTTGGCGCCAGTTCAATCGGCACCTGACAATACAACGGTGATGGCGGCTGCGGCTGTCCCGGCGGCACACTAAACGTAATCTGGATGCCTAACTCCGTCGGGATGCGATGCGCCAGCACGCGGAAAATCCCCGGTTCAACCTCGGTTAAGGCCGGGCCGCTGGTGACAGGCGGAGTGGCCTGCTGCGGCTGTTGCTGCGGATATTGCAGTACGCCATCACTGGTCGGAATGCCCGCTGGACTATCCAGCAACCATTCGTTAACCCGTGACGCACAGTTGGTAAGCGGGTCGGTCATGGCGCTGACATTACACAATTGGTTCAAAGAAACGCCTGATGGCGGGTTGCTCTGGTTCGGCAAAAGTTGTCCATCGTTGGCGAGACTGTTCAGCATGCGCTGATCGTTATAAATGGCGGTAATGACCGCATTCCAGATCGGCGCGGCACCGGTCAGGCCGGATGAGTTGACCATCGGGTCACCGTTGCTGTTACCGACCCATACGCCCACCGCGACATTCGGTGTGTAACCAATCGTCCAGTTATCCTTTACATTATCAGTCGTGCCGGTTTTGACCGATGCGCCAAAATCCGTGCGTAACGGGCTGGTGCTGCCCATCGCGGGACTGCGGGCGACGTTATCCGCCAGGATGTCGCTCAACACAAAGGCGATGCGCGGGTCAAGCACCTGACGGCCATAACCGCCTTCGGCAACGGTGCGATCAGTAGCGGTGCCGCTGGGACAACCTCCCTCATATTCATAGATAATCTCGTTGTCACTGTCGAGGATGCACAGCAGCGATGTCGTTGGGACAAGGGTGCCGCCATTGGCGAAAACCGAATACGAGCGGGTCAGTTCCAGCAGCGTGACTTCGCCACCGCCCAGCGTCAGCGACAGACCATACTGGCTGCCATCATTGCCCAGGCTGCGGATACCAAAACGCTGGGCGATTTCCAGCAAGCTGTCCACACCGATGCGCCGCAGGGTCGACACCGCCGGGATGTTGTAACTGTTCGCCAGTGCATCGCGGATACGCATGGGGCCGTGGAAACGACCGTCATAATTGCGCGGCCAGTTGGCCGGGACACCGGGGCCAGTGACATTTAAAGGAGTATCCCACAGAATGTCACCGGGACTCAGGCCGGTTTCTATCGCAGCGGCGTAGGTCAGCGGTTTCATCGTGCTGCCCGGTTGACGCGGCGAAATAGTGACATTCACGCGGCCATCAATCGCGTCGCTGTTGTAATCCGCGCTGCCCATCATCGCCAGAATTTCGCCAGTCAGCGGCTTGGTCACCAGTACCGCGCCGTTGGTCACATTGTTGGCGGAAAGCCGTGTGATCTGATCCTGAATCGCGCGTTGTGCCATGTCATTGATGTTTAAGTCCAGCGTCGTGTAGACCTTCAGGCCACCACGTGTGATTTCCTCCGGGCTGTAGCCGAGGGCGGTCATGCGCTGTTCCAGTTCCTGACGGGCAAACACCGTGAAATGCGGCGCCCGGAAAGGCACTTCGGGTTCTTTGAAGCTCAGGCCAGCGCGCAGTGCTTCGTTGCGCTGGGTGTCGGTGATAAAGCGCTCGGTCACCATGCGATCCAGCACGGTTCGCCAGCGCTGCTCCACGGAAGCCTGCACAGTCGGGTCAGGGTTAAGTGGATCAAGTGATGCCGGGGACTGCGGCAAACCGGCCATTAGTGCCGCCTCGCCCAGGGTGAGTTCACTCACATCCTTGTCGAAAAGTGTCCGCGCGGCAGCAGCGGCTCCATAGGAGAGATTGCCGTAATAGATTTCATTCAGGTACATTTCCAGAATTTCGTCTTTGGTTTTGCGCTGGGTCAATGCCAGCGCCAGACCGATTTCCTCCAGTTTACGCTGGATGCTGCGCTCGGCGCGATACTCCGGCTCAAACAGTACACCACGCACCAACTGCTGCGTGATCGTGCTGCCACCGGTCGAACCTTCAGCAAGGCCGACATACTGCGAAAACGCGCGCAAAGTCGCCGGGACATCAATCCCGATATTGG
>JBBSQD010000404.1:0-3928 GCA_038258185.1 Aggregatilineales bacterium
AGATCGTAGCCGCGTTTGCCTTTCATGGGTGCTTCATGCTCTTCCGCAAAAAAGCGGCGGCGCAGGTCGCGACCCGAAAAGGGATGAAAGCCCCGGCGATGATGATGTGGTCCGTGACCCCGACCACCAAAACCGCGTTCTGCTTCCATCGGTGCCTGTTTGCCCCGGCGCTGCCCAAATCCACGACCACCACGGCGACCCATAAGACCTGAACGCGGGTCAAAGATCATCTGGCGTAACTGTTCTTTATCGCCTTTGAACTCAATGCGGAAACCATCTTCGGTTTCGATCACGCGAATTTCATGTACGACTTTCTCACTCATATGAGTATTTCTCCTTTTGATTCATCGGTTAAACCATCTTCTTCACTTACGATAGATTGCAAGACTTCGATTGCCTCACTTAGTTTGGGATAGACAATTGCCTTGACCCGATTCATCTCACGTTCGCCCATTTCGGTCAAACGGTAGATGCGGATGGTACGTTTACGGGGGTCTTCCCAGTCCCCTTCCACTAAGGCACGGTTTTCCAGTTCGGTCATCAGCGGGTAAATCGCGCCCGGGTTAGCATTCCATTGACCAGATGTTTTCTCACTGATCAATGACATCAGCTCATTGCCGTAGCGCGGTTTTTCCTTGAGCAACTGGAGTACGATGAGCGGCAGCAATCCGCCACCCTGGCTGAAAAGATTAGCCACGAAAGGATTAAAGGACACATCACCCTGGTGCCAGGGACGAAAACGCCTGCCGCCAAATGCCCAATGCTGCTCCGGCCATTCCCCGGTGAAGTTATGGAAGAAATCACGCCAGGAGTCGGTCAGCTCATGGGGCTGTTGCCCTGGATGATCTCCGTCATGCTGCCGCCACTCCTGTTCCCAATCCCACCAGAAATTCGGATGATTGCCATGTCTTCTAAAACGCCGTTTCATAATCTCCTCAGTTCTAACTATATTGAATTCAATATAGTTGATATGATTATAGGTAAAGTCGATATTGGTGTCAAGCAAATAAATGTTAGAAATTAGTCAGAATTGCGGCGTGTGCCGAACACGCCCTTCTCACCTGCCATGCGCATAATCGCCCGTACCCAGCTATCCGCCTCCGCGCCGATAGGCTCCTCATTTTCGTAATTCTGCTTATCCATAAATGAGGCCAGTTCCGCACGCAGGTTACGCCAGATGGTGCGTTGAATATCCAGCAGTGTATCGAGATGGGCCGGGTTTTGAGTGGCGGTGACGATGCGCCGGAAATGCGGCAGGCAGATGCCCTGTGAGGCGCGGAAGGCAGTCAGAAAGCGCTCATCGCTGAGCGACTTGACGAAAATATCGACATAGCCCTTCTCGACCACATCCATATGTTCGCAGGCGGTACAGTTGGTAACTGGCTGAAGATTGGCGGCGAGTGAGCCACTCTCTGCGCGGGGCTGCGCACCCAGCAAACGTTGCAGGCGCGGTTGCTCAACCACTTCGACGGATGTGTCGTCCATGATTTTCAGGACTTCATCGAGTGTGTCGAGATACAGGCGCGAAGTACCGATCATATTGCCAATTTTGTTATAGCGCAGCAGGTGACCATGTTCCGCGCACATCCCGCGTGAGGCGGCAAACTGTGCGCGAAGATCGGGCTCATTGGAAAATTCAAACAGCATAATGTCGATATAATTCTGGACATCACGCAGCAACAGATTGCACATGGCGCATCCTGTTTTGGGAAAAGTTTCGATGAGGTCAAAGTAATTGAAGGGCGTGCGATAAACGCTTTTCATCAGTCAGATTCCAGTTTTGGCAGTATCGGTGATATTCAACATTTTTGGGTGTGAGTTAGCAATACGATACCACAAAAGCTGAGCAAAATAACAATGCTTTCACTGTTATTGAGGCCACCTGAGTTACAATATTGATTTCAGAAATTCAGGATTAAAGACGATGAATACATCAGTTGACCGCATTTACGTGGTGGGAATTGGAGATGCAGGCAATAACGTCATCAATCATATTCTGCACGAGGGGCTGGGCAGGCTCCGCTGTGTTGCAGTAAACACAAATGATCTTGCTCTGAGACAGTCAGTAGCTCGCATTAAAGTGCCAATAGGCCAAATGATTACCAAAGGTCTTGGTGCCGCAGGTGATCCGCAGAAGGGTAAGCAGGCAGCCGAAGAAACCAGCAGGGTATTATATGAAGTGCTGCACGATGCAGATCAAGTAGTGCTGGTAGCCGGAATGGGTGGTGGCACGGGGAGTGGTGCGACAGCGGTGATAGCCCGCATAGCGCGAGAACAGGGTGCGCGGGTATCCGCAGTGATGCAGTATCCCTTCACTTTTGAGGGAACACAACGCCAGCAAATCGCCCAGAACACCCTTCAGCAACTTGAACCGTGGGTTGATGATATGACTGTCATTACTGCGGACGATCTGCTGCGGTTGGTCAAGCCAAATCCTACACTAGCAGATGCTTTTCGTTTGTTGGACAGCAAGATGGCCTGGAATGTGATTCGAGCATTGATTTAACTTGAGTAGTCAAGACTAACACCCAAATTTTTATCTTAGTTCGTCTGGGAATTTCACAAAAATAAGCGTATCGGCCAGTTCGCCCTGCATGTTACGCCGGTGATGCTTCAGGAGGGCTTCAAGCGTATACGCACAGCGTTCAGCCACGGCAGCACTGCGCTGATTTTCGGCGTCACAGTGAATTTCAAGGCGCTGCGCACTGAAGTGGTTAAAAGCATAATCCGTGAGGCCATTTACTGCCTCGGTCACATAGCCCTTCCCCTGCATGCTAGTTCGTATCCAATAGCCAATTTCATAAGATGGCACCGACTCGCTTTGGAGATGCAGCCCCAGGCAACCCAGAAGATGTTCGTTCTCCTGATGATACATATAAAAGAGCATATTGCGGTGTTTGCGAAAATCCAGCCGTGAGCGGCGCACACGCGCTTCCTGCTCATCCAGTGTGACGGATTGCTGCGCCCATTCCATCCACTGCCGCAGATTTTCCAGAGATTCCTGGATAGCGGCGAAAACTTCGACTCCATCACCACCGCGTGGTGCGCGTACCAGCAAACGATCTGTTGTAAACGAATCCGGAATACTTTCGAGAGCCATAATGAAAGCCTGTATATAAACGAAAAGTTGGGGCGTAGTGATACGCCCCAACTTTATATTACACCCTGTTATGGTTAAGGTGCTATTTACTGGGGGGTGCCTGTCGGCATCATGTTTTCCATCATGCCCAGAAGCATCTGGTAGGGGAACAGGCTGGCATCCGCTGGTGCGGCCACCAGTGCCGCGCTGCCCTGATTCGAGAAGTTAACCGCGAAATCGAGGTTGAAGACCGGTGCACCATCGGCTGACATTTCTTCGCCAGCAGCTTCCATCATAGTGGTCATGTCAAAGTTGATCGAGCCAGTGGTGCTGGTAGTATAACCGGTGGCCGGGTCAATCGTCTGACGGAAGTTAAAGGTCGAATCCTGGAACATCTGATTCATCATGTCCATGGCCTGCGCTGTGTCTTCTTCGCTCATATCGCTGTCGTTCTCCGACATCTGAGCTTCCATCTGCTGCTGTATGAGTTCCTGGAAAGCCGGGTCACTATACAGCGCCCCAAAATCCAGTGTACTTTCGAAAACGGCCAGGCCACCTTCATCAGCAGCGCGGGTAATCGTCATATATTGTCCAACAAATTCCGGATCGCTGAATTTTTCAAATGTGGCAGGGTCCATACCGGTTCCGCTGGTCATGTCAGACATTGACATAGCACTGAGCTGATCCAGTAAATCAGGTTGTTGGTCTAATGCAGCCCGCACCAGAGCGACAATTTCCAGACCACCCCATCCGGTTAAGGTTGGGTCGTTGGTAATGGGCTGAAGTGCGTCGAAATCAATATAACCCACACCGTCGATCAACATCAGATTCAGGTCAATGCTGTTGGGG
>JBBSQD010000405.1:0-3894 GCA_038258185.1 Aggregatilineales bacterium
CAAAAATAATGGTAAATAACCACGGGCCTGTTACTGCAAGAAGCCCGATTGGTAAAATCCCTATAAGGAGTAAACGCCGAGCCGTGCGCATATATAAGCTATATAATTGATCTGGATTCTCGCTGGCCATTTGTGTAGCACGGCTGAAATACACCTGAGCAACGGCTGCACCCACAAGTGCCATTGGCAAACCGATAATTCGCTGGCTGAGAGAAAACCAGCCCCCTACCTGTGTGCCGTAAATCGTGACCATAAAAATAGCTGGTAGTTGCAGACCTGCCGTATTCAGAAAGCTTGACCAACTTGTCCACAGTGGGAAGCGGCGATAGCGGTTTGCCATTTCCCAGATTGTATTTCTCTTGATACGTTGAAACAGTGGATAATCGGATTTCGAGATTAAACGCAGTAATGGAAAAGCCGATGCGATTTGCCCACCCGCAATACCGGACAATAATGAGAAAGTGACTGGGCTAATCAAACCTAAGCCAAGCTGCAAACTGGCGGTACCTAAACCCTGAGCGAGTTTGCTATGGGCAATAACATTAAATTTCTGGCGGCGAATGGCCCAAAAATTCAGCGCCTGATAAAAGCCACCAAACAACAGACTCACCAACAACAGTCCAATATGTGAGTTGAGTTCAGGGGCATTCATGGCTTGAAAAATGTTTTCGCCCCAAAGTGTAAAGCAAAAAGCATAAATCACAGTGGTTAGCACGACAAGCATAATCACTAGCACGAACAGATGCGCTGCAAGTTCATCCGTTTCCGCCATTGGTATAGCCACTTCATAGCGGAGGGAATTCATCACTAAGAGAATCGAAAATAAGGATACAAATACAGACAGCACCCCAAAATCCTCAGGGGAATAAATACGGGTCAATATGGGGGATGAGATTACCATCAACCCTTGCCCAAGCGCAGTTCCACCCGCCAGGACAGTAACACTTCGAGCAAAAGTTCGCTGCATGCCGAGTGATTTAAGGTTGTTCAAAGCAGATTTCATGAATATATTTACCATCTGAGGTTAAGTGTGATTGTTTTCACATTATACTGTACGATACGCTTCACAAGACTTTACGCATTAGATTAAATTGACTTGGTGTAAAATAGGTTTGTAGAGTTTCCTGGAGATAATCTAAATGTTGAATGTCCCGAATACAATTTTACAGGACATGTTTGAATCCTATACAGTCCTGGATGCTGATAATCAATCGATTGATATGGCATCAAATATCAGTGCTGATAATGCTAACCGCCTTTATACAGCCGTTAAAACCTATAAACCCAAGTTCATGCTTGAAATTGGACTGGCCTACGGCATTAGCGCACTCGCAATCCTGACAGCTATGAAAGAGAACAACAATAACGCGAGGTTAATATCGATTGACCCTTATCAGCAGGAAAGCTGGCAGGATATAGGTCTGCTCAATATTCAACGGTCAGGCCTGGATAGTTACCATCAATTCCTGCGCGAACCGGATTATCTGGTTTTGCCGCGCCTGCTGACTGAAAATAACAGCTTTGACATGGCATATATCGATGGGTGGCATCTGCTCGATTATGTCATGCTGGATTTTTTCTTCGCAGACAAGATGCTGAAAGTCAATGGGGTGATTGGATTTAATGATACACCACGCCCAGGTGTAAAACAGACGATTCAATTTCTTCAAAACAACCGTAAATATAATGAAGTGAAGTTTGCCAATGAAAAGCCTTTTTCAACAAATGGGCAACTAACGGACTTTCAAAGACGTTTTCAACGAATATCCCGATCTGGTAATCTGACCAAAAAGCTCTTGAAATCTTTGCGCTTTCGCTTAACCAACCTCTCTCTAGCGGATCGTTATTTCCAAAAAAAGGCAAACTGGGAACCCGGTGATTCCGAATACTATGAATTCAGCGAATATACGGCGCAGGCTTAGGATTAATCCATGATGCAAAAACAGCCCTACAGCGAGAATTTTTTCAAGAGTCAGCGCGATGGCTCACGATCATCAGCCCAGGTTATCATTCCCATGCTGATTGATCTGATTCAACCCCCCCGCGTCATTGACATTGGGTGTGGCGTGGGTGGATGGTTAGCGGCTTTTAGCGAGGCTGGAATTACGCGGATTCGCGGAGTTGATGGCAGCTATGTCAACCGTGAATTGCTATTTTTCCCTGAAGAGTTTTTTACAGAACACGATCTGCGTGAACCGTATCATGACAGTCAGCAATATGATTTGGCCATCTCATTGGAAGTGGGCGAACATTTACCCGCAGAAAAGGCCGACACCCTTGTGGACACCTTAACCGGCCTGGCACCCGTCGTGTTATTTTCAGCAGCGATACCCTATACGGCCGGCGTCAATCAACTCAATGATCAATGGCAGGATTACTGGGCTGAGAAATTTCAACAGCGTGGTTACCTGGCGGTGGATTACATCCGCAAAGAGGTTTGGAATAACCCCGCAGTCGCCTTCTGGTATGCCCAGAATATGCTGCTATACGTGCGCGAAGATTATCTGCAAAGCCACCCGCCGCTTTTACGTGAGCACGAAAAAACCAGCCTTAATCAGTTGAATATCCTCCACCCGCAAATGCTGACCGATATGGGGCTTACACGCTGGTTTATGTTGGTCAAACGCCTGCCCTTCACCGTCAATCGCCTCATCAAAAAACGCTTTATAGGGCGCAAGGTCTGACCTAAGACTGCCCCGTCGCAATTTCCAGAGTGCGCTCATGGGCACTGGCTACATTTTCCGGATTGTAATATTTTTCCGCGTATTTTCGTCCGGCTATACTGCATTCCTGGTAAAAGTCCGGGTTATCCAACAGCCGGTGCAGGACATCAATCAGCATAGCCGCATTAGCAAAATCAACCGCAACCCCGGCGCCACTCTGGTTGAGAATGTCGCCACCAACACCCTCTAGTCCCGCAGCGATAGGCACGCCACATGCCATAGCCTCAAAAAATTTGCCGGGGATTGTACCCCGGTATAATTCCTGATCCCTGAAGGAAAGATAGGTAACAAAAGTTGCTCCCCACGCCTGGGGGATTTCATCACGATCAATGAGGCCCAGCCAACGCAGATTGGGGATATCTCCTGCGGCGATCTGCCGTTCCACAAGCTGGCTTTGACTGCCAGCACCGATGAAAACAAATTCAACATCCTCATAATCCAGGAATGCGCGTGCCACATCAAACATCACTTCAAAATCGTACTGCGTAGCAAAGGTGCCGATAAAAGTCACGAGGCGCTTATCAGGCGATAATCCGTGTTTTTCACGGAAGACACGATCATCAATCTGAGGGTGAAATTTTTCTAAATCCACACCATTATCAATAAATTGAACATGATCGCGCGGTCCCACATAACCCTGAATATCGTCTACCCAGTTGGGGCTAAGGGTGGTGATAGACGCAGCATGGCGGTACATATAATCCACTACACCACGCGCCAGACGATAGATCGGATGTGTAGGCTTTAACGCCCCAACTGTCAACAGGTGCTCAGGCCACATTGCGGAGACGTGCATCACATAAGGCACATTAAACCATTTGGCAATAAGCACTGCGGCGGCACACGTAAACACAGGTTGCGCCTCAACAAAGATCACATCCGGCTTTGTCAGGCTTAGCCCACGCAGACTGGAAGAAAACATAAAAGAGAGTTGACTCAACAGACGGTGGCTGATTTTCGGGCTGGGCGTGGCCCATAGCCATGTCTGGATCACGCGCACACCATCACGGTTTTCTTCAACCTCCCACGCACCCTGATAATCCTGATGGACGATGCCCTCTGGGTAGTGCGGGAGTGTGGTCAACACCGTGACCTGATTGCCCCGCCGCTGCAACAAACGCGCTAATCGCGACAGTCGTACTGCGGCGGCACCTGAGTCCGGTTCAAAATA
>JBBSQD010000406.1:0-3840 GCA_038258185.1 Aggregatilineales bacterium
ATCCAGCATCAGTGGGGATTTGTGCGGCGCAATATGCTCCATAATCGGTTGCGCCAGCAGCGCATGTTCGTAAATTCTCTGATAATTTTTGATGCTATCGTAGCGCGTAGCATACAGATCATATAACCACACCACCATCCGCCGCCCCAGATACACGCCTTCGGTAGCGATCAACAACCACCAGCCCAGCGCCACTACACCCAGCGCCACCAGCCCGATTAAGGCTGTTTCCGCAATTACATTCATGGGAGCAATCCCTGTTCGCGCAGATACGGCACACAGCGCTGAACGCCTTCCGCCAGATCAACCTGCGGCTGCCAGCCCAGCAATTGCTGGGCTTTGGTCATGTCGATGCTGGCCTGTCGCAGCAGCGCATTGAGTCCCTCCGGCGCGGCTTTCAAACGCGAACTACTGGGAGCCAACACCCCAATCAAACGCGCCAGCGCCATCACCGCACCCTGCGGCAGCTTCAGCCAGTTTGGGTTTTGATTGCCACTCAATGCGGCATAGGCAGTCAGATATTCCGCCCATGTAACCGACGCGGGATAAACACAATTGAAGGTTTCGTTATGCGCGGCAGGATGCGTCGCCACCACAACCATCAAATCGACCAGATCATCAATGAAAATCGGGAAGATCGAGCCGCTGCCATCACCAATCCAGATCAGCGGTTTGCGTCGGGCGTGTTTGAAAATCGCGTCTGTCCATTGACCAGAGCGCGGCCCATAGATCATACCGGGACGCACAATGCTAAAGTCCAGATTTTTCGCCGCCGTGACTTCCCGCAGCACGGTTTCACCCTCCACTTTGGTCACACCATACTGCTCAAACGGGGTCGGAGTCACCCGGTCGGCCTCGGTAAAATTGCCTGTGCGTGTGTAGCCATAAGCCACAATCGAACTGACATGCACCAGCCGCTCAACACCATTTGCGGCAGCCGCCTCCGCGACATGGCGCGTGCCGGTCACATTGACCGCTTCCTGCTGCTGCCAGTTGCCATACGATACTGCCACATGAAACACATACTTGCAGCCAGCGCTAACTTCATGCATCCGAGCAGCATCGGTGACATCGCCCTGTACAAGCTCGACACCGGGGACATCGCGGATATAATCCGCCTGTTCTGGACGACGCGCCAACGCTTTGACGTGCGCCCCTTCAGCCGCCAGACGCCGCGCCAGTGCCCCACCAGTGAAGCCCGTCGCGCCGGTCACCAGCACGGTTTGGTTATCTAAGGTCATGTTTCCTCGCTCAGGGTAAAAAACAGATTTTAATCGCCCGCAGCAATGGTCAGCAGGTCTTCCCGAAACTGCATGTTGTACAGTTTAGCGTAAAGCCCGTCCTTTTCCAGCAATTCGCTGTGTGTCCCCAGTTCGATCAAATGACCTTTATCCAGCACTGCGATGCGATTCGCGACCTTAATCGTGCTCAAACGATGCGCGATAATCACGGTGGTACGGTTCTGCATCAGCCGTCCCAGCGCTTCCTGCACCAGATATTCGCTTTCGTTGTCCAGGCTGGATGTCGCCTCATCCAGCAGCAGAATACGCGGATTTTTGAGGATCGCACGGGCAATCGCTACGCGCTGACGCTGCCCACCACTGAGGCGAATACCACGCTCACCCACAATCGTTTCATAACCATCCGGCAGTTCCGTGATGAACTCATGCGCATTGGCCGCTGTCGCTGCTGCGATAAGCTCATCTTCGGTGGCTTCCAGCCGACCATAGCGGATATTCTCGCGGATCGTCCCGCCAAACAGCAGCGTTTCCTGCGGCACCACCCCGATCTGCTCGCGCAGGCTGGCCTGCGTCACTTCGCGCACATCGAGATCATCAATTCTGACGGCGCCGCCTGTCACGTCATAAAAACGCGGAATCAAATTGAAAATCGTACTTTTACCCGCACCACTGGGGCCAACCAGCGCGATAATCTCACCGGGGGCAATCTCGAAATTGATGTCGTGCAGCACTTCCTGACGTTCCTCATAACTGAAGTTGACATCCGTAAAGCTGATACGTCCGTCAGCCTGTTTCAGCACCTGTGCATTGGGCTTGTCTTCTACATCCGGCGCGGTATCCAGCAACTGAAAGACGCGCTTGGTCGCACCCAGTGCTTCCTGAAACGAAGTATACAGATTAACGAGTGAGGCAAAACTCCCCGCTACCGATAAGCCATAAATCAGAAACGCGATCAGCTCACCACCGGTCAGACGGCCATCCAGCACTTCCAGCCCGCCAAACCATAAAATCAGCGACAGGCCGCCAAACGCCAGAAATCCCACCAACGGGCCAAAGAAGGATCGCACCCGCAGCAGCTTCAGCGCCGCCTGGAAAGCCCGGTCAATCGCGCCGTTGTAACGTTCCACCTCATACGACTCGCGGACGAAACTTTTCACTTCGCGGATATTTTGCAGCACTTCATCGACCACAGTGGTGGCCGCCGCCAGTTCATCCTGAATCTGTGTGCTGGTGCGCCGCAGAATAATGCCGAAGGCCGCCCCCATCAACACCACAACCGGCGTCAGCATGAGGATAAACAGCGTCAGGCGCCAGTTCAGCACCAGCATGATGCCGATCGCGCCGATCATAATCAGCGTCTGTTGCAGCAGCGTGCTGACATTACTGGTGAGCACACTGCGCATAATGGTCACATCGTTGGATAAACGCGACACCAGTTCACCGACGCGGCGCTGCGCGAAAAAACCCAGGGATAAACTCTGCAAATGACTGTAAAGCTGGCGACGAATATCGACTACAATCCGCTCGCCAATATAATTCAGGTTATAGTTTTCCAGAAATGAGCTGACCGAGCGCACCAGAAAGACCAGCAGCAAAATGACGGTGATCTGTGTCAGCAAATTCACATCGCCATTGACCAGTACGGAGTCGACCACGGTGCTGATAACACCGGGAAAGACCAGACTCAACGCCGCACTGACCACCAGCGCCAGCAGCGCCACACTCAAACGCGCTTTATACGGGCTGAGATAACCGATTAAGCGCCGCCACTGTAAAGGGCCTTCAGGGATTTCCGCTTCCGGGTCATTGGCATCACGCCGGGCTTGTCTGCGACCAAACATATAACCTGTCCTCCGTGCTCATTTGTGATAGATTGCACCATTATCGTCCTGCTCTGTTAGATTGGAATGAGAAACTCGCCTTACCTAGCCATTTTTCCAGGTTGGCTGCTTCTAACGTGGGCGTGGTGCAAGCGCCGTGCAAAGTCAGCAGATTTACGCCATAATTAAGAAGCTTGTGTGTGAAACAACCCCAATAGGATAAAGATTATGCGCCGCCTTTTTCGGTTTCAATCCAGTCTGGTCGTTGCTTTAATTTTCGTGCTCTTTGGCGCGGTGAGCTTACCTGCCGCTGCACAGACTCCGGCGTTTATCACCAACGCCTCGCGGGTCAATTTACGCTCTGGCCCCGGCGCGGGCTTCCCGGCGGTCACGGTCATGTCCAATGGTCAGTTGGTGACAGTTATCGGCAGCAATGCCGACTCCAGTTGGCTGCAACTGCGTTTAATCAGCGGGTTGAGCGGTTGGGTCAATGCGCGTTACATCCAGCTTTATGACCAGGGCAGCGGTTCAATCCCGGTCACACAACCGACCAGTCGCCTGAATGCGACTGTGAAAACACCGCTGCTGAATGTCCGCACCGGGCCGGGGGCCAATTTCCAGATTGTGGGCAAACTTTATAACGGCACCGCGCTCGACCTGATTGGCCGTAATGCCGATAATTCGTGGGTGCAGATGAACATCCCCGGCGGCGTGGCGGGATGGGTCAGCTCACGCTATATCGCCAGCAGCGTCTACATTGCCGGACTGCCGATTACCAG
>JBBSQD010000407.1:0-3785 GCA_038258185.1 Aggregatilineales bacterium
ATTATTTGCTCTCAAACCGCAACCTATGATTCTGTTGATAGTGATTATTCCGCCGGTGGCGGTCATTGTGATGGGACGCTGGGCAGCGAGGCGGCTGGGTGGTGGTCTGACCGGCGATGTGTACGGCGCGTTATGTGAACTGACCGAACTGCTGTGTCTGATCGGATTATGTGCATTATGAAGAAACTGATATTTTTGCTGGGTGGGGCGCGCAGCGGCAAGAGCCATTACGCGCAGCAATGGGCGCACGAACACGGCCAACCGGTGTTGTTCGTCGCCACGGCACAGGCCTTTGATGACGATATGCACGAGCGCATCCGGCATCATCAGCAGGAACGCCCCGTTGAATGGCAGACACTGGAAGCCCCGCTGCAAACTGGCGTGGCAATCCAGATGGCGCTACAAAATGGGACGTATGACACGGTGTTGGTCGATTGTGTCACCTTTCTGGCGGCCAATGCCCTGCTCACTTTGCCTGAAGATTGTACGCAGGAACAGGCCAACACGGTCATTCTGGCGGAAGTCGATGCTCTGCTGGCGGCTTATGATGCATCCGACGCAACCTGGCTGGTTGTCAGCAATGAGGTCGGCATGGGGGTCGTACCGCCAACCGCGCTAGGACGTTTGTATCGGGACGCGCTGGGCAGAGCGAATCAACGAATCGCCCAACAGGCCGATGAAGTGCTATTATTAGTGGCTGGTCTGCCGTGGTCACTCAAAACCTCCACACAACCCTGAGCGTTTAACGGCGCAGCAAACCGCGCGCCCGATAAGCCTCTGCTGCTTCACGCACCAGTTTAGCATTTTCAGTGGCCTGATAGTGCTCTTCCAGATGGGTCGCCAGCGCTTGCAGGCGTTCATAGGATGAGCGCCCCGGACGCAGCAGATCATACATTTGCAGCAGTTCTTCGTTGGGGACGCGGGTCAGTTCGGCCGCACGGGTGAGATTGGCCGCCAGTTGGACATACCCCGCTTCAAGCGCGATCTGTGCCTGAGAGTGGAGTGTTTCGGCTTTCACCTGTAGATCATCCGGTTGCAAATCAGCGAGATTTTCCAATGTGACTTCATCAACGGGGCGCCCTGTGGCCGTTTGCAGGTCTTCATTATCAATCAGGGGATATTTTGGGGTCATGTTTCAGTCTCATCAGGCTGGTTTGGCTGGGGTGATTTGCAATATGCTGTTCAATTACCGACATGGTTTCCATAAAAGATTGTTCAATATCAACTTCGTATAAATGAGCGAGTATCAGTACGGACCAGAGGCAGTCGGACAGTTCGTGCGCCAACTTTGCTTTTGAGTCGTCAATAGCTCGAACACCGCTTTCTGCCAGTACCAGTTTCATCAGGTCACCCACATCGCCCATAAATCCTAGCGCGATCTCCTCACGTGTCCAAATGCGTCCATAAAGTTCCTTTTCCAGCGTGCTGTATTGTTGTCGAATTTCCATTGCTCGATCACTGAGTTGTTTTAAGTCCATGTCAGTTTTCTGCCCTAACCTCTGGTGTTCCTATATCCCGAATAGTATATTTTTTCGTTACCCCCCGCAACTTTAGGCGGTGCAGCACGTAAAGCAATAAGAGTCGACAACACATAATAAGGAAGCCGCTGATGCTGACGGATATTGAAGATAAGGTACAGACACGGGTCGAACGCCATCTGGCGCTGTCGCCACGTTTTGCCACGCTGCATGCGGTGTTATTCACACTGTCTGGCGCCCTGTTTGGACTAATAAATTTAATGTACTTTTCGGGCAGTGGGTTCCCCAGTTTGTTGTATATCCTGATGGTGCTGTGGAGTATCCCGCTGGCAATGCACTCGCTGTTCGCCTTCTGGCAATCAGGCGCGTGGCGGGGCAGACGATCCCGACTGGTGCATCAGGAAGTCCTGGACGCGGGCGAAACCTATGACCTCAGCACCGATGAGATGATTGACCTGCATCTACGTGTGGACGAAGCCATTCGCAAACAATCGGAGCCGTTTGCGCGCGTCCTGACCAACGGGCTGGGAAATCTGTTGTTGTGGCCGGGCAGCATCGCGGGCATGCTGTTTGTCGGCTTTATGGGGATTGGTCAGTGGTTCGACCAGTTAGGGCCACTCCTGAACATACAGAACATGATTATGCTGTTGCTGATGGGCACGCTGGGTCTGGCGCTGGTGCTGCCGCTGGGTCAACTGCGTTATCTGCTGCCGGGGGGCGCACCCATCCGCGACCAATATCGGCGAAATGCGAATTTAAGGTCGATGTATGCCGAGAAGCGCAAACGCCATCTGCACGAGGCTGAAGCGCGTTTAGCCAGTGCGTATGAGCAGGACGAAGACGAACTGGACGAAATGGTCGAGATCAAACGCAAAGTACGCTAGCCTAATCTATACCGATGGCTCCCAGTCGAACCAGAGTTCCTGCGGCAGTTGATCGTCGCGGATTTCCTCAGTTTCGCGGCGGTGCAGCAGCGCCGTTTTGACGATCAGCCGCAGACGGGCGCCGTTATCGACTTTGACAGCAACAGGGATCGGTGCCTGACCTTTGGCGTAACGGGCGGCGTTGCGTCCCATCGCTTCGTAATGCGCCAGTGTCAGGCTGGGGGACTGCGGGAACAATTCCAGATTGTTCAGGGGCGCGAGTCCCTTCATCTGAATCACGGCTGTCCCGCGTGATTGCAGGCCGATGCCAATGCCGCTGCCGCTCAAACGGGCGGCGACATGCCCCAATGCCGCACAGTCCGAACTGTGGTAAACCTTGACCAGACGCGCGATTAAGCCTTCCTGCGCGACTCCGGTAAAAATAGCCTTCAACACATCCTGATGCGATAACTCACCAATTGTCCTGATCAGCGCCGTGCCAAACGCAGGGCCGACAGCCAGCACAATCTCCTGCTGGGAGGTGCCGACGGAAGCCACGCCAATCTCAGTCAGATCGTCCAGCGCGAGGCCGGTTTGCGCGTCGATAAAATCATGCGGCGGTCTGGCCTGGGGGATGCGCTGAATTTCCTGCCAGCGGTCACCCGTAAGGCGATAACCGGTGCCGGGGCCACGATAATCATTGACATCATTAATGCCGCTCAACACTTTGAAGTCACGGTCAAAAATGGCTGAGGGTTGCAGATAATCCGCTGCGACCCGTTGGCGACCCATTTCGATAATATTGGCGGCGACATCGGCAAAGCCGCTGGACTGCAGCGCTTTGACCACGGCCAGAATCGATTGGTCACTGGCGAGAAACGCATCCGCCGCCTGCAAGTCCCCTACCAGATCGCGCTCCGGCATATCGTCACTGCTGTGGGCAGTGGTCGCGGCTTCCACTTCATCATCGGTGATTGGCTGAAAATTCAATTCTTGATAGACGGCTTGAATCGCCTGGGCAGCGCGGCGACGCACGGTCAATGCTTCGTCCTCGCTGATGGGGCGCAGACCACCATCGACCTGCATATCACGTTGCAGCACGTTGTAATCATCAAAATCTTCCGCGTCGAAGTTGCCACCGCCAAACATATTGTCACGCTTGGGGACGGCGCTATATCCGCTGAAGATAAAATCTGTGCCGGGGATAAATTGCAGCATGAGCTTGGCGGACTTGCGGATCTGTGAATGGGAGGCGAGCGCATCATTCCCCGAAGCGACTTCGAGGCCGAGCATGGAAGCCAGCAGATTTTCCGCCAGCACCGCGCGGACTCCACCTGGCAGCGCTTCCGGCAAGGCGATACAGCTAATCGAGCCATTCTGCACACCCTGGCTGCCCGCGCCAACCGTCACCAGCAGACAACGGGCTTCCAGATAGAGCATCGAG
>JBBSQD010000408.1:0-3749 GCA_038258185.1 Aggregatilineales bacterium
ACCCATGTCACCATCCCCGGTTATGGGCATTTGTTCCCGCACACCGCGCCGGATGCCACTCGCCAGGTGATCGCGGACTGGCTGGCGAAATTATAAGTGATCGAAATGGCGCACCCCGTCGATCTCCATTATAAAGTCCGCGCCGAAAGCCTGTGCCGGGGTCAGCGCACCGACTGGTTGCTCATTCAATACACGCTCGACACTGCGCACACCCGCCAGCGCCGTCAGCCGATACGGTTCCGGCGTTTCCAGCCACGCCTCTACTGACGCGCCCTGCGGATTGGTCACCCGTGCCCACAACGCGGCTTTACCCTTCTCGCGGAAATCAGCATCTGGCCCGCGCAGCAGCAAGCCGATCATCCCGCGTGCCAATCGACGAATGGTCGGCGAAGCAAACACCGTTGCGCCCATCGCACCGCCCACACGTGCCAGCGTAATGAATACACGCGGCAGCGCCATATACGTCGTGATATTCGGGATGCCGGTAGACCGATATGCCGTTGAGAGATCGCCCCAGGGGATCGGCATCGCCAGTCGCTCACCGTCGGCAAAACGAATCGATTTTGCGCCTGTTCCGATCGGGAACGGTTGTAAGGCACCTTCGCGCCGCACCCAGCCGCCCATCGATGCCAACTCCACGCCCGACTTGGCCGTTCCCGCGCTGACACCACTCAGACCCGCGATGCCGATTTCCAACTGAGTCGCATCCGGTAGCTGCTGCGCGACATACAGCGCCAGACAATCACTCGGCACCACGTCGAATCCCACGCCGGAGATCAGCGCGATTCCCTGTTTCCGCGCGGCTTCGTCATAGCGAAAGGTATTCTCGAAAACGACAAATTCACCGGTGATATCCACATAATGCGCGCTGCTGGCGACACAGGCCTGAATCATCGCGTCGCTGGTATGCACAAATGGCCCTGCCGCATGAAACACCAGCTCGACATTTTCAAGCTGCTGGCTGATTGTGGCCGGATCGTCCAGATCAAACGCGATATATTCCAGGCCGAGCCGCTGTGCCAGCGGGGCTAATTTCTCCGCAGAACGTCCGGCCAGCAGCGGACGATGCCCGCGCCTGACAGCTTCTTCAGCGACCAGTGTGCCGCTGTAACCATACGCGCCGTAGATCATCCACCGCGTGTCGACCATGCTTCCTCCTCGTGTTGAGCCTGCTGGCGCTCCTCGCGCAGCGGAGCGATCACGCTGTACCATACCGCCGCCCCCAGCATAAACACCGCCAGAATGCACCACACCAGCGCCCAGATGACCGGCGGCACCAGTGGCGCGATCTCAAAGGTGAAGGCGGCGGCATCATTGCGCAGGCCATCCATCCCCGCGCCACTGTTCCCCACCAGAAACAGCAGATCCATGACCGCGTTCAAGCCGGTGACAATCGCCAGCACATCCATCACCAGCACATTGATCTGCACACCACCGCGCAGCCCCAGGAAAATCAGCGCCAGCCCGGTCAGCAGGCCGATAATTAATGCGATGCCCTGCGCACCCATAAACGCCGAAATCAGGATGAAAAATGTCCCCAGCGCCAGCGCAATTTTACGCGGAAACGGCACCGTATTAACCAGATAAAATAACCCCGCGCCGAAGAAGGCCGCGCCCAGATAACCCGCTGGCAAAATCAGCGCCCGCGTGCCGCCGCGTGTACTGGCGATTCCCGCACCATTGCTGAACACCTCGAAATTCACGACCTCGCCCCCCGTAAAAACCGTCATCAGGCTGTGACCCGCTTCGTGGATAAATGTCACAAACAGGCGGAAAGGGTAGAGGATAAAGTCCAGTTGGGGGATATTCCACAGGATAAACACCACTCCCGCAGCCACCAGTGAAATAAACAAAACCTGACTGCGGAACATGGAACGATCATAAGTCATAGGTTTTACTGCCTTAATCTGTGTGTAAAAGACCTTGCCATCAAAAGAGCCGCTAAAGTATTATACGCTGGAAAAGCAGGCAGGTTGCCCTGAAATGAACATCTTTACCAAAACCTGAGCGAAAGGGGAACGAACCAGATGACACCGCGCGGACACATCGACATTGATAGGTTTGAATTGAGCTATCGCATGGATGGCACCGGGCCAGACGCGCTGGTGATCGGCAGCGCCGTCTATTATCGCCGCACATTTTCCGACCATCTGCGCCAGCATTTGCGGCTGATTTTTGTCGATCACCGTGGCTTTGGCAAAGCCACGCGGCCTGTCACCTCTGCTGATTTTGAACTCGATAAACTGGTGGACGACATCGAAACCGTCCGGCAGGCGTTAAAACTGGAAAAAATCATCATCATCGGCCATTCCGGCCACGCTTACATGGCGCTGGAATATGCCAAAAAATATCCGCAGCATGTGTCGCATGTCGTCCTGCTGGCGATCAGCCCCGATAGCAGCCCTGCCAGTTTTCAGGCGGCGGATCGCTACCTGGACGAATCCGTCGCGCCACAGCGGAAAGCACTGCTGGCCGAGAGTATGTCCCACCTCGAAGCCGATATCGCCGCCGACCCACAGCGGCGTTTTATTCATTACTCGCTGCGTTCCGGCCCGCGCATCTGGTACGATCCCACCTTTGACGGGACCCATCTGTGGCAGGCCGTGCCCGTGATTCCGGAGATGTTTGATTATGTCTGGGGGCCGGTTTTTCAGAAGCTGGATATTACGCAGGGATTAGCCCGCCTTGAGAAACCCGTTTTTGTCGGATTAGGCCGCTACGACTACTGGAATCCGCCGCATTTGTGGGAGCCCATGCGCCAGTACTTCCGCGACTTGCGCATCCGCATCTTCGAGCGCAGCGGCCACACGCCCCAGCTTGAGCAGCCCGCCGATTTTGATCTTGAGCTACTGGCATGGCTGACGGAAAAATCGTGACGCGTTAATCACCCTGATTTCGCCGTTTTGTTGCTGCCACAGGCTGAGTATACGAGAATTGCGCTAACCTGAAACAAACGTCATAATTGATTGTATTAGTAATTAATCCAACAAAGCTATCTAATGGCGCAAATTTTTATCTCCTACAGCCGAGCAGACCGGCAGTTTATTGACCAGTTGATTCCCTTGATTCGTCGCGTGTATGGCAATGATAGCCTGTGGTTTGATGATGACATCCACGGTGGCGCGGACTGGTGGCAGATGATTCTGGATGAAATTGAGGCATGCGATCTGTTCGTGTACATGGTGTCCAATGAGTCTCTCGGGTCGCCCTATTGTCAGGCCGAACTGCGTGAAGCACTGCGTCTGAATAAACTCATATTACCGGTGATTGTACGCCGTCTTAATCCTCCTTATCCCGGTAACATTGAACCTGATCTTGCCGCCATTATGCGCAAAACGCAACATGTGGATTTATCGGGTGGTTTTCGTGATCCCAATATCATTTCAGCTTTATATGCTGCCCTCACCCGCCTGCTCAATGTGGCTGCACAGCAACCATCAACACCGGTAACATCTGCCCCTGTCGCTGAACCACCTGTGCCAGACAAAAAAACAAGGGATACCACTGTCCGTGCAGCGTATATCGCCGGGGCATTTGCCCTTTTGGCTGCGATCATCGCCGGGATTTTAGGCTTATGGCAGGGGGCGCTTGCCAACAATAACACCACACCAGAAGCGCCTACCATTACGAGTATCATCCAGAATGTAACTGACACGCCCCAGGCCAATCCGACCGTCACATTAACACCCACACTCACCATTACACCAACAGACACCCCAACCCTTTCACTGACCGAGGTTGAGGGAACA
>JBBSQD010000409.1:0-3711 GCA_038258185.1 Aggregatilineales bacterium
AGATCAAGATTCCGGGGGATTGGGTGACCTATCCGTCCGATTCCGGGATTGTCCTGAATGAGCGGGTCAGCTCTGTGGGTAATGCCTCACTGCTGGAAGGTCTGCTAATCCATATTTTTATCCCCTCAACCAATGACTTTGATTTTCCCGAATCGAGCGATATCAACGCCGCCTGGGCGGTTTTGAGTCAGGTGGTATCGAATCCCGATTACGTGGGCAACGCCATTGTGAGTGAACCCGTCGCTTTTAGCTGGGATCATCACGATGCGGCTTATTATCTGCTCAATAACCGTGACAACACCGTGACTCTGCTGCTGGCAATGGGTCTGCCCAATACCCATAAGCTCATTGTGTGTCATGTCAGCGCGCCAATTGATCAATCAGATCGTATCCGTGATATACTCCCGGATGTGTTGAGCAGCCTGACCGTGAATGATCAGGCGATTGATGTCGCTGCTATTCAGGCACTGCCCGACCCGCTGGTTTTCCCGTCGGAGCCGCACAGCAATCCCAACACACCACAATCATCTTAAAACTAAACTGCATTGAATTGGAATGACCTTATGACCCATTTCCTGATGACCATAACGACTATTCTGAGTGTTGGTATTTCGGGCATTTTCGCGCCACCGGCCCAGCAAACCCCAGCCACCACGGTTGAACAACTGACGGTGGAAATCATTTCCGAGCGACCGCACGACCCCAATGCCTATACTCAGGGGCTACTGCTGCATGATGGCCTGCTCTACGAAAGTGCCGGACGTTACGGGCAGTCCAATCTGCGGCAGGTAGACCCCAACAGCGGCGAAGTTCAGCGGCAGGTCGATCTACCGCATTATCTGTTTGCCGAGGGGTTGGCGCTGGTGAATGACCAACTGATTCAGATCACCTGGCAGGAACAGATCGCGATGGTTTACGATCTGGAAAGTTTCCAGCAGGATACGTTAGCGCAGGCCGGCCTGATCCAGTATGAGGGACAGGGCTGGGGCTTATGCTTTGATGACACTGACATTTATATGACCGATGGCAGCAGCAATTTATTCCGGCGCGATGCCGACAGCTTTGAAGTCACAGAGACGATTCCGGTCACGCTGGAGGGTCAGCCTGTTGACCGCCTCAATGAGCTGGAATGCGTCGGTGATGATGTTTACGCCAATGTGTACCAGACCAATGACATCCTGCGCATTGATAAAGCCAGCGGGACAGTCACCGCGCGGATTGATGCCAGCGGCCTGCTGGACGAAGCGGAAACTGCCGCTTTGGGAACCCAACCGTATCCCCTCAGTGCCCTGATTTTCAACGGTCAGCAGCAGAGCTTCACCGTCAAACGCGTCAACGAAGGCGGCTTTGTGCTCAACGGCATTGCTTATGACGCCGATAGCGACACCTTCCTCATCACCGGCAAGATGTGGCCGAAACTGTTTGAAGTGCGGTTTGTGCCGGCGGAGTAGCCACTTGAAAGCGGCGGCTGAAAGTTGCCTGATCGCAATCAAAGAAAATACTTATAATTTTACTATTCTGATTTAACGATTGTCATTTTACAATCGTAACGTGTTATCCTTGTCGTAATTCCGATTCTGATTGATCAATAAGCCTGCGAGTGCAAAAGTCTTTATGACCACATATCCTATAGACGATCAAACGCGTTATAACCCCTGGATTATCCGGCTGCCGCTGCTGTTCATCATCGGCACGGTGTTGTTGCTGGGTATGCTGGCGGCTTTCGTCGGCGTGGTTCAGGCGCGTTATGGTAGCACGATTGCCCCCGGTGTCTGGTCGGCAGGGCTTGATCTGAGCGGGATGACCCGTGACGAAGCTGCCGCTGCGCTGGAAAACTGGTTTACCTATGACGAAAATGCGATTTTTACGTTTCGCTATGGCGATCAGTTCTGGCAGACTACAGCCGGTGACCTGGGTGTGCAGCTTGATGCTGATCGCACCGTGGACGAGGCCATCTCTGCCGGACGTGATAGCAACGCGCTGCTGAATGTGGTCAAACAGGCCAGCATCTGGTTTAATGGCCGCGCCATTTCACCGATTATCCGTTATGACCAGAACATCGCGCTGGAAAAACTGAACGCGATCGCCATTGAAATTAACCGGCCTGCGGTGGATGCCACGCTGAACATCAATGGCGTGATTATCGAAAGCAGTCCCGCCCAAACCGGCTGGACAGTCGATATTGCGTCGGCCTTCAGCCAGCTCGACAGCATCATCATGCGCATGGATACGGGCGCGGAAGTCCCGCTGACCATCGTCGAAAGTCTGCCTTTGGTAACCGATACCGAAGCCGCCGCGCAAAAAGCACGTGCCGCAGTCTCCGGCCCGATTACGCTGGTCGCGCAAAACCCTGACCCAACCGGCGCACCGCTGGGCCCGTGGACAGCTAACGCCGATCAGATCGCCAGTCTGCTGTACACCGAAGCGGGTTATAACGCTGATGGTACGGTGACTTATGATGTGCATATTAAAGTCGATGCGTTCCGCAATTTTCTGGAAAACCTCGCGCCGGGGTTAACGACTGAAGCGCGGAGTGGCCGCTTCCACTTTAATGATGATACGCGCCAACTGGAAGTGTTCGAATCGGCAATTAACGGGCGCAGTCTGGATATCGACGCGACACTGGCGCAGGTCGAAAACGCGATCTTTAACCCTGACCCGAATGCGCGCCGCATCCCCGTGAGTTTCGTGCCGATTCTGCCCCAGTATCACAACAACCTGACCGCGGTGGAGCTGGGCATTACCGAACTGATTTCGCAGGGGACGACTTATTACAGCGGTTCGACTCAGAGCCGTATCGCCAACATCATCGAAGCCGCACACCGTTTCGATGGCCTGATTATCGCCCCCGGTGAGGAATTCTCATTTAATGACCGCCTCGGCAACATCAGCCCGGAGGACGGTTTTGTCGAAGGCTTTGTAATTGTCGGCAACCGCACTGTCAAAGGTGTCGGCGGTGGCGTCTGTCAGGTGAGCACGACGGCTTTCCAGGCGGCATTTTATGCCGGTTATCCCATTACCGAGCGTTATGCGCACGGTTACCGTGTGGGCTATTATGAAAAAGGCGAAGGCGTGGGCATGGATGCGGCCATTTATCAGGCGGACGATCCGCGTTACAGCCTGGATATGCGCTTCGTCAATGACACCAACTACCATTTGCTGATCGAAAGCTCGGTCTTCCCGGCTGAAGATGCCGTGCAGTTCCGTTTTTACAGTACCGATCCGGGTCGACAGGTGATCAAACAGGGGCCATCCATCCAGAATGTACTCCCCCCGCGCGAGACAACCTTTGTGGCTAATTCCGAAATTCCGTTGGGGAGCGAACGCTGGGTTGACTGGCCTGCTGAAGGTGCTTATGTGGTTGTCACCCGCGAGATTCTGGACACCAACGGTCAGGAAACCCGCAGCGATGAATTCCGAACACAATATCAGCCGTGGGGTGCGGTCTTGCAGGTAGCGCCCAATGATCCACGTCTGAACAACGGTGGTTAAAACACAACGGAGCCTTTAGCAGGCTCCGTTTTTGATTCTCTAAAGATGACTCGAAAATCAGATTTAGGGTACGGACAAGGCATGCCGTGTCCCATAGGTGTCAAGATAAGGGAAACTCCAACTCCAGTAATTGAAAATGACGGGGGTTAGATTGCGAGCGATCCATGTGGCAGTGGGACAAGGAACGACACAGGGAGCGCAACATGTGCTTTAAGAGGG
>JBBSQD010000410.1:0-3690 GCA_038258185.1 Aggregatilineales bacterium
CAGTTCCCCGTAGGGATTAGCCACCGTAGTGACCCACGCAGCCAATAACATGCTGGACCTGGTGAGTGAGTTTCAGTTCCCCGTAGGGATTAGCCACCGTAGTGACATTTTGGCATTGTTCATGATTTTTAGTCATGAAAATGTTTCAGTTCCCCGTAGGGATTAGCCACCGTAGTGACTGTCAGTTGACTTCATATCCATATCATAGCGAGTTCTGTGTAAAAGCGCAAGTGAGCGCTACAAATTCATTTTGCGCGCGGGCATTACAAAAAAGAAACCAAAAAGTGTGGGAATCGGGGAATCAGGGACTGTTTTTAAGCCCCGAAAAAGCAGGGCGAACTCGCTGGGATGCTATCAGATCACCTCGAATGCGCTGTTTGCGACCTGGTGTCACGTTTTGAAGTCACAGGAGAGAAAATTAAGTCAGGCCATAAGAATCACCAGAATTGAAGTCACGGTGGAAAACGGCAGGGGAGGAATCAAAAACGCAGAGGGGAGCCTCTGCGTTTGGGTGGGTTGGGGAGGCTGCAAGCTGTTAAATAATTTCAGATGCCTTCGTGAAATGCAGTCTGGCATCCTTACCCAGTGTTTGTACGCGATTGATATCGGCCTGATTCAGCGGATAAAAGCGCACATCGTCCTCATCTTCATCAATGACTTCACGCAATTTGCCGTAGAGGGTCATCTGCTGGCGGTCGGTGATGTCACATTCAAAGACGCTGTATTGCGCACGTTGCCCGTAACTTTCCATGATTTTCACGATCTCACGGCGGCGCTTATCATTGGGTGTATCATAACAAACTACCCAGAACATCAGGCGACTCCAATCGACCACAACCGCCCGGCTGAGGCTTCCGCCGCCAGGGTGTCGGCCAGGATATTTTCTTCGCGGGGGATGCGGACATAGCGCACCCGTGGGAACTGCCGCGCCAGCTCGCAGACCTGCCAGTGGCACTGCTTCAGCCGGTGGCTTTTGACGGCAAAGTGTCCCAGCATCTGGTTGACCATGACTTCACTATCGGCGCGAATCTCGACCACTTCAGCTTTCAGGCGGGCGGCGATCTGTAAAGCGAGGGTCAGCGCGGCGTACTCCGCTTCGTTGTTGGTCTGAGTCGGCAACATCTGATTTTGCAGATGCAGCAGTTGGCCGGTGGCATCCAGGACAACCACCCCCGCACCGGAGCCCTGCGGAGTCAGGGAGCCATCGGTGTAAATCACCAGACTGCTAGAAGGGAAGGGTGTCATCATAATCCACCTCCTTACCGCGCCGGACAGCCTGGCTTAAAGTGTAAATCTCGTGATGGGTGATCGCCATGAAGCCCGTATCGAAGATAATCAGGGAACGCTGGGGATAGCCATAAGTCATATTGATGACCTTGTCGGGATCAGCATATTTCAGCAGGCGTTTGACAGGTGCCGATTTCATCGAGGCGATCATCAAGACCCGTTCCGGGTTGATACTGCCGCCTTCGCCGATCATGATGATGGTGGGCATGGTTGTTCCTCTCTTAGCGTAACTGGACAGGCTCATAGGTCACCGCTCGGCCTTCAATGATCCAGCGCATTTGCCTGGCCTGGTACTCAATGCTGTTGCGATATTCGGTCTCGCCCTGGGCGATGGGATGGTAGAGCTTCTCGGACAGGCGTTCCTCATAGGCTGTGATCAGCACTTCACGCCCTTCTTTGGTCAGACGGACAGGCAGTCCGGCTTCGTTGGTGGCTTCAAAGTCCGCCAGCGTGAGATGACCCTGCAAGACCAGAGTCAACACCACAATATCGCAGATCGCCGGACGAAACTCCTCCATCATATCCAGCGCCAGAGAGGGGCGATTATCTTCGAGCGCATGGAAAAAGCCGAAAGACGGATCAAGGCCGACCAGTTGCAAGCGGGTTTTGACATCCTTCAGGAGCAGGGTATAGGCGTAACTGAGCAGGGCATTCGCCGGGTCGGGGGGTGGATAGTATTCGCGGCGCTGGAAACCCCAGTCGGACGGGAAAAATGTGCGGATACCATCAAAGTAGTAAGCGGCGGCTTTGCCCTCAAACCCGCGCAACTGATCCAGATCGCGGGCCTCCTCGACGCGCCGGAGCATGTCCAGCATGCCGTTAAAGGCAGCCGCAGCATGGGCATCTTCTTCGGCACGCCGATGTAAAACGACGCGCTGATTATTAATTTTGCCGACCACGATCTGACGGGCAATCTCCAGGCTGTGCTGGGGGTTGTTACACAGATTAATCTGCTGGCGGCGTAAGTTGGCGAACTTGGTTTCTGATTTGTCATAGCGATAGTTGAATGTGCCGTTTGTCGTCAGGAACACGACATCAATCCCCTGGCTCACCATGTATTTACCGGCCTGCGTCGTGACCTGGATGTTCCCCACCAGCACGAGCTGTTCGATTTTCATCAGGGGCAGTTCTTTAAGGGTGGCGCTGCCCTTCATAATCTGAAGCAAGCCGCCCTTTTTGCGGACGACTGCCCCTTGTTCATGCACATAGACCTGCATGCGATTAGCCTTTCTCCACTTTGTTTTCGTGGAACTGATAGCCGAGAAACGCGAAACCTTCATCAAAATGAACAATGCGGGTTTTACGCATATTGAGTTTGAGTCTGAGATTTTCCAGCGACCGGCGGGCGACATCGAGGCTCCAGACAGCAATTTCCTCGGATGTGCTGAGCGTGATGAAGTCATCGGCAAAGCGCACCAACCGCGATTGGGGCAGGGAGGCCAGCATCATCTGGTCAAACCGGTGCAGATACAGATTAGCCAGCAAGGGCGAGATGACCCCGCCCTGCGAGACGGCGGCAATCGTATGGGGCTGATCGTCGATGGGGGTGTGCAGCCATTGGTCAATCAGGCGCACCACCACCTCAACCGAAACCACCCCTTGTATCTTGAAAAAGTGGTGCAGTTTGCCCTTCTCTGAAGCCATGAGCTTGTATCTTAGAGGTGTGGTGTAGCTTGTTTCTCCCTGAAGCTACGAGCTTGTGTGCGAGATGAAGCACACCACATGTATTCCGATGTGTAGAAGCCGAACGGTATCTGAAGCCATGAGCTTGCATAGACAAGGTAGGCTGCACCACGTCACCATTAGCAGAAAGGGAAATCCACATGAGCTCCATCATTGGCATTGATATCGCTAAGGACAAGTTCGACGTTTGCTTGCTAACCCCTCAGCAACAAGCTCATTGTGAATGCTTTCCAAATACCAAAAGTGGCATCAATAAATTTCATCGCTGGTTCAAGAAGCTCGGAGCCAGCACCGCTCACATCTGCCTGGAGGCCACCGGTATCTATGGCGAGCTGTTGGCCGAGACAATGTACCAGCGCGGTTATACGGTGAGTGTGATTAATCCAGCGCGGATCAAAGCCTATGCCAAGAGCCAGATGCGACGCAACAAAACCGACACACTGGATGCGGTATTGATTGCCGATTACTGCCGGACACAACAGCCACCAGCCTGGCAACCAGCCTCACCAGAATTGAAGGAATTACGGGCACTCGCCCGCCATCGGGATGACCTCAAACAAGAATTACAGCGGACGAAGAATCGACTGGATGCCCAAACAGTTTCTATTGCGGTTACTCAACAGTTACAGGCACAAATTGAGTTTTTAACCAAACAAATGGATGAAACGGAACAGTTGATGCGTGAGCATATGCAACGCTTTCCACAGTTCAAGGAGCAAC
>JBBSQD010000411.1:0-3666 GCA_038258185.1 Aggregatilineales bacterium
CTGCTGCTGCGCCCAATAAGCTGCGCAGTTTCACCTACCGCCAGACTACCGATAATATCGTAGCTGGTACTATCGCCAGAACGCACATTGACACTGATGTCGATACCCGGTGAAACCCGTGGAGTCGGATCGAAAGCAGTCGGGGTCGGTTGCAGAGTCGCTGTCGGCAGTTGAACCGTCGTCGGCTGGATAGTGGGCAAGGGCATTGGAGTCGCCGTCGACTGCTCCGGCGTGGGTGTGATCGCAAACGGTGGCGGTTCATTCTCCACACGCAGCGGACTCACACGGAACGCAACTGGTTCACTTGCGCCACGCACATTAATCACCAGCCGCAGTTCGTACAGGCCATCAATCTCGGTGGTCGTGTCCCATACGCCCAGCACATCTTCCACGACAGCGGCGGTGACAGGCAGAGTCGCTGGCAGCCAGGGTTCATCCTCATCTAACGGGAGCAGATCATCCCCCAACGGGCGGTATTCCAGAAAAAAATTCGCCATATCGGACAGGTTCGCCGTGCCGCGCACCTCAAATTCGCCACGCAGGGTATAGACCGGCGGCGGCCAGATGATATTGGCATCGGGGTCAATTTCCGCATCTGGCAGCGGTTCGATCTGAGCCTGCACACCTGAAACCAGGATTGTGATCAAAGCCAACAACAGCAGAGTTATTCGTTTCATGCATGCCTCCCGTAGAGAATCATTAATTTTATTATAAAGCATGAACCATCACACCACTTTCCGCAAATGGTACGCATAGCCTACGACTGAACCACGCAGGCTGTTTCACAAAGTTTGGGGATTGATATGACGGGTCACTAAGGGGACTATAATCTTACTGAGCGCAAATTCGAGATTGTGTTACACTGGCATTAAATAGGCTTTTGAACATAACTTTGGAGGAATCGGGCTATGCTGCGTCCCTCACGCGTGCTTATATGGGTCATGTTACTCGGTCTGGCTGTGGTCGGGTTCAGTCTTGTTTCTGCACAGGATTCAAGTTACACAGTCGAATATGGTGATGTATTAGATGTGATCGCCGCTGGCTTTAATGTATCCGCGAGTTGTATTGCCGAAGCCAGCGGATTGGACAACCCCAACCAACTGCGCCCCGGTGATACACTGGTGATTCCGGCCAATTGCCCACCCTATGATGGGCTGGCTTTAGGCGGACGTCCCGCTGCTACAGGTGACGATAACGGTCAGGGCGGCAGCAGTTCTGGCGCCGCAGGCAGTGGCAATACGTATGTGGTCGAGCGTGGAGACGTGCTGGATCTGATCGGCGCGGCCTACAATGTCGCACCCTCATGTATTGCCGAAACCAATGATCTCGACCAGCCAAATCGCATTTTCCCCGGCGATGAACTGGTGATTGATACCAGTTGCCCGCCATATGACGGCCTCGCATTTGTCAGTGCTGATGCACCCGGTCAGGGTGGTGGTTCATCACAACGCGCGACCGGCGGCCAGACCTATGTCGTATCCGCAGGGGATGTGCTGGATCTGATTGGTGCGGCTTACGATGCAGCGCCATCCTGTATTGCCGAAAGCAACAATCTGGACAATCCCAATCGCATTTTCCCCGGTGATGAACTGGTGATCAGTGCGACCTGCCCGCCGTATGATGGTCTGGCGACCGCCGGCATCCTGCGTTCGCAGACGGGTGCCGGCGGCGGCAGCAGTTCCAATAACAGCGCCAACGCCACGCCGTTTCCGACTGTAGGCGCAATCACAGCGACGCCGCAGGTTGTATTACCGACGACTGCCGCGCCCATCGTCACCCCGACACCGGAAGATGCTGAGGAAGATGGCTCGGCTGGTTAAAGGTTAAGTGCAACATCCAACAGGGGCGCACTTGATTGCGCCCCTGTTATCAGGTGCCTTTAAGCTTCTGCTGGATAAATACCATAAAGGGATAAGCCAGCTTTTTAGAGTCCAGATTACCCTTCTCCAGATACTGCTTATTCGCCACTTCAAAATCATGGTGCAGACGTTCGATCTCGCGCATCTGGAGTGGCGACGGCTCGTTGCGGAACAATGTCACCACCGTGCTGTAACTGCCACCTGTGAACAACAGCCAGCTTTTTTCCGCCAGCATCTCCACACGTTGTTCGATAGGCTTGCCCGCTTCCATCAAACGCGAAAAGTCATTCAGCACAGGCGAGATCACAAACGGCGAGACTTCAATTTCGCCCAGGGTTTCGATAGATACCCCGGTGCGATTCTGATAAATGGACATCCCCAGCGCTTTGCCCATGTGTTCCTGACGCAGCGCAATTGTGGTATTTTTATCCTTGTTCTGTCCCAGCATATCGGCATTACCGGACTCCAGGACTTGCTGTGCCAGCGCCAATTGACCGGAATAGCGTTCGTAGAGTGCGTTAAACTGTTCGCGGTTGAGGTCACCTGCGGCGAATTCATGGAGCAGGCTCTGAATTTTATCAATCACCTGCATTTTGAAGGACTGTGCTTTATCCATCGAATTAAGCGCCATGCTGCCAATCATCTCCCTACCAAAATCAACTTAATAATATACTTTAATCATACACCGGGAAATTTGAGAAAACGTACTAGCTCTCAATCTTAATAAATTATTCGCTTTTTGGTCACATTGTATGCCAAACTATACCGTCTTCATTTGAACTTTCACACTGGCAGGAGCTTTTTCCGTGACTTCACAGACTACCCCGCTCACCCTCGCGCTGGATGTTGGCTCATCGTCCGTCCGGGCGATGATTTTTGATCCTCAGGGACAGGCACTCGAAGGCGTTTTCGTCCAGAAAACCTATGATTCCGACACGACTGCCGACGGTGGCGCGATGATTGACCCCGAAATGATCTGCGAATTAATCTTCGACTCTATTGATGAAGCGCTGCAACAGGCCGGGGAAAAGGCCGCAAATATCCAGCGGGTCGCGATGGATTCGCTGGTCGGCAATCTGATGGGTATCGACGTGGAAGGTCAGCCCACCACGCCGATTTATACCTGGGCGGATACACGTGGCAAGCAACTGGTCGAACGCCTCAAAACTCAGATTGATGTAACTGATTACACCCGGCGCACAGGCTGTCGCATCCATACCAGCTACTGGCCCGTGCGCCTGTTGTGGCTGTATCAGGCGCAAACTGATGCTTTTCAGGACACACAGCACTGGCTGTCGCTGGGCGAGTTCGCGTTATGTCAGATTTTTGGTGAACGGCGCATCAGCCTCAGTACCGCGTCGTGGAGCGGCCTGCTCAACCGGCATGATTTAGAGTGGGACGCCCAGACGCTGGATCAGCTACCGATTCAACCAGAGCAATTATCGCCGCTGTCGGATGAGCCATTCAGCGGCTTAAGTGGTAAATGGGCGCAGCGCTGGCCGGATCTGCAAGCGGCGTTATGGTATCCCTCGGTGGGTGACGGAGTCGCCTCGAACATCGGCACTGGTTGTACACGTGCGAAGAATGTCGCGATCTCCATCGGCACCAGTGGCGCGATGCGTGTGGTCGTCGATGGCACCCCCACTGAAACCCCGGATGGCCTGTTTGTCTATCGCGTGGATGGTGAACGTTCACTGGTCGGCGGCGCTTTGAGCAATGCCGGCAATCTGTACGCGTGGCTGAATAAAACACTGCAAACTGATGATATGCTGCAAGCTCGTATCGCCAGTGTCGCGCCGGACAGTCA
>JBBSQD010000412.1:0-3664 GCA_038258185.1 Aggregatilineales bacterium
CCGAAACCTGCCACAGCACCGCCGCGCCGCCGCAATCCGTTGTGGTATAACCTCGCCACTGTTTTCTTTGTATTCGCTTCCTGCGGCGTGTTGAGTTATTACCTGCTGATAGCGGTTAATCCCTATACGCCGTTGAATCCGCTGCCGCCATTTACAGATGTGCCGCAGGTCATCACGACCACGCCTTTACCAGCCACCGCCAGCCCGACAGCGACGTTTACGATCATGCCTACATTGGAGCCCACTGGCACGTTTACCCCGCTTCCGGCGGAACTGCTGCCTACCCGCGCGACGTTTACGCCTGCGCCTTTCGCCTTCACCATCTCCGACGAGAGTGTACAGTACGAGCGTAACCTGACCGATGCCGCCTGTGATTGGGTGAGTATCGCCGGTTCTGTCCGTGGCTTACAGGGCGAGATTCTCAATGGCTATGGCGTGCGCATCCGGGGTGAAGGCATTGATCAGACCGTCTTTACCGGTGGCGCGGATACGCTGTTCTTCGAGCCGGGTGAATTTGAGCTACAGGTCGGGGATGTCGCTGTCGTCGCACCTTACACCGTGCAACTGCTCAGCCCGGAAGGCGAGGTGATTTCCGAAGAATATCAGGTCATCACCAGCGACCAGTGCAGCCAGAACGTCGCGCTGATCAACTTCGTGCAGAATCGCCCACTGGAATGAAAGCGCTGAAAGATGGCAATCACCCCTGCCACAAGGTGTGCAGGACTTCAAAATCTTGCTCCCCTCGCCCCGCGCAGCAGTGGGAGAGGGGCCGGGGGTGAGGGCAAAGTGTATAACAGCCTCTAAGTACAAAGGCACAGCCAATGACGCTCCCCATTGACCACCAGATCACGTTTTTATACACGCGGGATTTACAGCAGTCCGCGCAATTTTACGAAAACATACTCGGCCTGACTCTCGCCCGTGACCAGACCACCTGCCGCATTTACCACACAAGCGCGAATAATTACATCGGTATCTGCGAGCGTGAGAATGCGCAACCGCAGCCTGACCGTCGCGACATCATTATCACGCTGGTCACACCCGAAGTCGATGCGTGGTACGAGCAGCTTCTTGAACGCGGCGCTGAGATCGACCATGCGCCCGCCGTGAACCCGCAGTACAATATCTATCACTTTTTCCTGCGTGACCCGAATGGGTATCTCATCGAAATTCAAAAATTTCTGGATTAAAACTGGACAAAAAATCATGAAATGTTGCAGCCAGTGTGATGGAATCGAGCAAACGTTTGACAGCACATATGCCGCGAAAGAACTGAAGGACTATCGTAAAAACGGCCCATCTAGAACCACCCGCCTGCTGATCGACACGCTGCAAGCGCAGGGTGTCGAGGATATGACGCTGCTCGATATTGGCGGGGGCATCGGCGCGATTCAGCATAGCCTGCTCGAAAATGGTGTGAGCCGTGCTGTCAATGTCGATGCCTCAACCGGCTACATGCACGCTGCCCAGCAGGAGGCCGAACGGCTGGGACATGCCGAGCGCGTGACCTATCAGCATGGCGATTTTGTCAGCCTCGCCCCACAGATCGAACCGGTGGATATTGTCACGCTGGATCGCGTCATCTGCTGTTATCCGGATATGCAGGCGCTGGTCAGTCTGTCGTCGCAGCATGCCAGACACTATTATGGCGTGGTTTTCCCCCAGGATTCATGGTGGATGAAACTGGCCCGTTTCCCGATGAACGGCACATTTTGGTTGCAGCGCAATCCCTTTCGCTTTTTCGTCCATTCCACTCACGCAATTGAGTCGGTCATTCACGACAGCGGCCTGAAGAATGTGTTTCAGCGCAATGTCGGTCTGATCTGGCAGGTGAGGGTTTACGCCCGATGAAATTACTGGTGGTCTGTGCCTCACTCGACCTGACGCAGCCCTTCAGCGCGACCCCGGCGTGGTGGCAACTGCTCAAAGGTCTCTACGAAATCGGCGTCGATGTCATCGCCACGCCCTATCAGGGGCCAGCCATCGAGTCGCTGTGGTGGCGTGCCGAACCGAATCCGGCCAAATGGCAGGGCGATACCTTTAAGGCCGCCCGTGATCTCTATCGCCGCATTGGCGGAGAAGCGCCGCCAGTTCAACTGGAAGAAACCCAGACCCCGGCACCTACCGAAGAATCCGCATCGGACAAGCTGGTGCGACAGGTGGCGCAGCAGGTCATCGCGCCGCGTTGGTGGTCACACCTGGATCGCATCCTGACCCAGAATCCCGACATTGATGCGGTCATCGTGCTGACAGCGCCTCTCAATCATCTGACCGGCGTGCCAGAGGAAATCCAGCGCAAGCACCACAAACCCGTCATCTATTACGATGGGGATGCCCCCGCCAGCCTGCCGAGTATGTCCGGTTTCGCGTCCGGTTTTCGCATTTATCAGGGTGCCAATCCGGCGGAATACAGCGCCTTTATCAGCAACAGCAAAGGCAGCGAATCCGCGCTGAAAGCATTGGGTGCGCGCGCCGTCCACACCATCTATTACGGCGCTGATCCCGATGTGTTCAGCCCGATTCCCGTCCCGGCGCAGGACATCGATGTGATGTTTTACGGGCATGGCCGCGAGTATCGCCAGCAGTGGATTGCCGACATGATCGCCGCGCCCTCCAACACCCTGCCGGAAGCGCGTTTTGCCGTGCGCGGCACTAAGCTCGGTGACCTCGGACGCACGGAGACTTTGCCCTATCTCAGCTTCAGCAAACTGCGCGAATATGCCTGCCGCAGCAAAATCAACCTGTGCATCACCCGCCGCGCCCATGCCAGCGTGTATGGATCATCCTCGTCGCGCCCCTTCGAGCTGAGCAGCATGGGCTGCTGCATCGTGGCGAATCCCTATGAAGGCATTGAGGAATGGTTCGAGCCGGGGAAAGAGTTATTTGTCGTGCATTCGCAGGCCGAAGCGCTGGATCGTTACCGCTACCTGCTCAGTCACGACTCCGAGCGCTTAGCCGTCGGTCAGGCCGCCCGTGAACGCGTCCTGAAGGAGCACACCTTCCGCCACCGCGCCCAACAGTTGGTCAGCATCGTGCGCGAGTATGTGTAAAAAGCCGTAGGGACAAGGCCTGCCTTGCCCGAAAATATGAGGGTATCTGATGTCGCTTGAGGGACTAACTGCCAAAGATTTGATTGACCCTGCATGGTTTCCAACTTATCAGTTACAGGTTAACGTCCTTTGGCAGCAACTTGTACAGTTGAATTCAAATATTCAAATGATTGAAAAAATTGAGCAATTTCCCTTTCATCTGTTCAACACGGATAAAAATGCTTGGCAGATGATAAAAAATGCCCTAATTGAGTCAACAGTATTGTTGACTTGGCGAATTGTCTATGATGACGATAAAAAAGTCCTTACTCTAAAAAAGCTCAAAGTAGGTACACAAAAGCACATTCATGAAAGCTTTAAGTCTTCTTGACCTTACCCCAGTTTGGCGGACACCAGAAATGTCCGATAAACTGAGAGTAAGGAGTAAATGATGGGATACAAGAAATACAGTGAGGAGTTCAAACGGGAGGTGCTGGGGCTGGTGGCCGAAGGGAACTGCAGCGTGGCCCAGCTTGAGCGCGACCTGGACATCACGTCGGGACTAATCTACAAGTGGCAGCAGCGTTACCGGGTGAAGGAGGACACGCTGCAACCGAGTGCAGAACGCGCGGAGC
>JBBSQD010000413.1:0-3647 GCA_038258185.1 Aggregatilineales bacterium
CGGCCTGCTCCGACTGTTGCAGCGACAGTGTGCGATAGACATGCGGCATCAGACGCTCGGCTAATGGCTTGTCGGCATACGCCCCGGCGTAGGTACACACCGCCACCACGGTGCGCGACAAAATCAGCAGATAGTCATACGGCTCCGGGAATAAGTCCAGCAGTTTCTCCGCGACCCGCTCGCCAGAAATCGCATTCCACCACAAATCCATCGCCTGCTGAATCGTCCCCATCAACTGCGGTTGAGCACGGGTCAGCGGCATCAGGTTTTCAATGACATAGCAGGTACTGACGATCATATCGCGGAAGGCATCGCGATGTTCGGCCACATCACCGATCTGTAATTCCTGTGTGTGCATATGGTTGACCAGCCATTGCAGATTTGTCCGCAAATCCCACACACCCAGGTTATCACGCCCATAACGAATCAGGCGATCCAGATATTTCTTGTGCCCCCGGCGGATCTTCATGCCCGAATATTCGTAGCACACGCGCAGCGCCAGCGCCAGGTCTTTGTCTTTATAATGATCGTCCACCAGAGTATCTAACCACTGGGTCAATTGCTTATCGTCCATAAGTGACGGATGCAGCACACTCCGCTCATAGGCCATCGTCAGGACTTTCAACGCCCACAGGTTATCAAACAGCGGGTTATCACCATGAATGTCGAAACTTCCGCCCAGCGCTTCATCACCGGGGCCACGCTGCCGCACCAGCGACTCCAGCCGTGGCTGGATATGTTGCATCAGTTCCGGCGCGACAAATTCCGCGCGGGGTGGGCACAGGGTCAGCAATGCTTCCAACCGGTTCATCTCGGTGGGGTCAATCGTGTTGGCCTGCTCACGCGGGAAAGGCACAGCAAACCATTTCAGCGCCTGTTCCAGCTCATAGTCATTCAGCTTGTAGCCAAAAGCCTGCAGCGCGGTCACATAATGATGGGTGATGCGCACCGCGTCGGGCGTGGCTTCACCCTGCGCATCGATCGGCTGGCTGAGGACAAGCTGCGGATATTTGGCAGGGGCACGCAGCAGTTCCAGCACCATATGGACTAAAGTGGTTTCAAATTCAGGCAGGGGCGGGTGTATATCAGACGGCATCACAGTCAGTAAACCTTCATAACACTAATGAGTAAGAGATTTTTCCCAGCGCCCCCCAAACCTGCTCAAAATACAGCAGCTATTTTCCGACGACAAAAAACCTGCGCGCATTCCTGCACACCGGGTGTGAGTCATGAGTGGTGAATCGCTCACTATTATCATAAAGCAAACACGCCCGGCATACAATCCGGGCGTGTCTGAAAGCACATCGATTCCGTGCAAATTGAACGATGAATTTAAGTGGTTGGCATATCCGGAGTAGCATCCGGGACAGGCGGCTGTTCCGGAATTTCAAACTGGAACGTACCATCAGGGCCAAAGAAAAATGGAAGTTCGCCATTAAATCCGAAGGGTTGACCATCGAAATTAAAGCGCATCTCACCCGCTTCTAAAGTCGCTTCCAGTGACAGGGTTTCGCCCTCGCGCAGCACATCCAGCGTCACAGTATCGCCCGGTTCATAGGCGTATAACCGTTCCCGCAGGTCACGCTTCGCATCGACCACATCCCCGTCCACCGCGGTAATGACATCATCGACCTGCAAGCCAGCGGCTTCTGCCGGGCTGTCCGGCTGCACTTCTGTGACCAGTGCACCCTCGGTGATGTCCAGATCATTTTCTGCGGCAACATCTGCATCCAGGCGCACAAAGGCGACACCCAAGCGCACATTACCACCCATCATACGACCGCCGAATGGTTGGCCACCCTCGCCTGATTTGCCCGGTACCTGCCCAAAACCCATCTGCGTATCCAGTGCAGACAGGGGTGCAGTCACAGTCAGGGTTTCGTCACCACGCTGAATGGTCAGTTCAGCCTCGGTATCATCGGCGGCATCTTCCAGCATAGCGCGCAGATCATCTACTGTGATAGCTTCACCACCCACAGTGATTGCGGTAATTTCGTCACCCGCCTCGACACCTGCGGCCGCCAGCGGGCTGTCTTCCGCCAGCATCACCACCAGCCATGACTCGTTAGCGCGATCATACATCACCACATCAAACGGCATGACCCCGCTAAAACGCTCCTGCATCATCTGTGTACCCAATACCACATCGACGATCATGGTTTCAGAATCGCGTTCCACTTCCAGCGTGACCGTGTCACCGGGGGTCAAAGCGCGGATCATTTCAACTGCGCTTGGCGCATCGGTCACCTCTTCGCCGTTAATGACCAGCAGCACATCACCCACCTCTAAGCCAGCGGCTTCTGCCGGTGAACTGTCAGCCACCTGAGCAATCACTACCGTGCCATCTTCATCGTTCAGGGCAATGCCCAGATATGGACGTTCCTGCTGGGCTTCACGGCGTTCGGGACGTTCCGCGCGTTCAGGACGAGCCGGCATTTGATCGGCAGGTCGTTCTACCAGCGTGGCTTCCAGATCCAGACTTTCGCCATCTCGCGAGACAGTTAATGTCAGCATATCGCCAACTGCGTAACCGCCGACCACCTCGGCAATATCGTCCGCTGTAACCGCCTGTTCATCAATCGCGGTGATGATGTCACCTACCTGCAAACCAGCTTCATCCGCCGGACTGCCGGGTTGCACATCGGCCACCTGTACGCCCTCGTCACTGGCCACAAAATTAATCCCTAAAAAGGGACGCGCGCCTTCCTGAGCGCTGACCACAGTCAGCAGGGCCAGACTGAACACCAGCGTCCAAGCGACGACGATCAGACGAGCAAGTGAATTTTTTATCATGTAAACCTCCTTAACGATTCCCGATAACTTATCTTTTCCAAGCATCTCCACAGTAGGTTACCATTTTGGCGTTTCTGTAAAGTTTTGCTTAACGCCAGATGAGAATGCTTCTCACGCCGAAACTCTATAGGTTTACGGTAGCCGCTACAAAATCAGTGTACGATGGAACAGTATCGAAACACTACTCCAAGAGGTCCCTCTGTGAGAAAAGCTCTGGCTTCCATCAGCGTTGTTCAGGCCATTTTAGCCACCTGCCTGTTGATTACCCTATTCTCGTTTGCCTATAATGGCAGTTTCAGCCGCCTCATCACCGACGATTATTGCACCGCTGCGGTTGGTGCACGCGAGGGCACCATTGGCGGGATGCTGGATTGGTATAACAATTGGGCAGGACTGTACACCAATTTTCTGATTAAAAGTACATTGGGCTATTATCACAACGCACAATTTCTGGGGTGGATTCCGCTTTTATTGCTCATGCTATGGGTCGGTGTGGCAAGCTGGACATTTTACCAGATTGCCCGTCTGCTGGAGATGCGCCAGCCCCGTGTGACAGCCTTGCTGATGGGCATGCTCATCGTGACCGCAACCGCGCAGGGCACACCGGTCATTATCCAATCGTTATACTGGATGGGCGCCGCTGTTCCCTATACCGGGGCGCTCATCGTCATGACCGCGATGATTGGTTTATTCGCCGCATTGCTGCGTCCACAACGGTCACTACTTCAGGTGATTCTGCTGGTCAGTGGCGGATTTCTACTAGCTTTTGCTGGGGGCGGACTCACCGAAGTGTATGCGACTCTGCAAATTCCGCTTTTAGGTATTATGGCGATCATCGCTTTTGTGACTCTGCC
>JBBSQD010000414.1:0-3618 GCA_038258185.1 Aggregatilineales bacterium
CCCCCTTCAAAATGTCCCCAGGCCACGGCGTCTTTCTGGAAATAATAGAAAACAGTCTCAGCAGGCGCACCACTGCTGGACGACAGCATCAGAAAACGGCGATTGTTATAATCAATTGCAGGCATACCAACTCCCTGAAATAATCGCGAAAATTCAAATTCGACAGGAAATTATTCTAACGCAGCGCCAGAAATCACATGCCAGTGGAGATGTTTGGAATCCTGATAATCACCCAGATTCGTAATCACCCGCGCGGCACCCTGATCTCGCACGACCAGTGACGCTGCATGTTTGACAACGGCCATCAGTTCCGCCAGCAGACTGTCATCGTCCAGCGTCAGCAGCGAATCGACATGCTGCTTGGGGATAACGACGATATGCACCGGATAAGCGGGTCGCGTGTGATAAAAGGCCAGCACGCGCTCAGTCTCAGTCACCACATCCACCGGGGTACGGCCACTGAGCACTTCGCCACAGTAGAAATCATTCATCATGCGGGACATCAACGACGATACGGCCATGCTCTGCCCACCAGTCTGTTGACCATTTGACAGCATTTTTAATCCCCACATTCAGCGACGTCGATGGATCATAACCCAGCATTTCACGCGCTTTGCTGATGTCCGCCACGTAATGCGTCACCTCACCCAACCGCGGTGGCTGATACTGAATCACAGGCTCTACACCCAGCGCATCGCCAATAAATTGCGCCAGTTGCACCAGCGAATTGCCTGCCCCGTAAGCCAGATTAAAGGTCTGATTAGTAACCGCGCCGGCAGCCAGACGCTCAATGCCGCGGTAAATGCCATCCACACAATCATCAACGTAAGTAAAGTCCAGCACTTTATCTTTGCCAAAGACCGTAATTTCCTGGCCCTGGCTGATCTTATTGATGAATAACGGGATGACGCGCGACATCCGTTCAATATCGTTGTCATAGCGGCCATAAACATTGCTGAAGCGGAAAACGAGGTACGGCAGACCATAGCACTGCGCATAGGAATAGAGAAAGGCTTCCCCGGCAATCTTGCTGGCAGAATAGGGGCTTTCAGTAAAGGCAAAATCGGCATCGGCTTCGGTGGTGATATAGCGGCGGATATCCCCATAAACTTCACGCGTGCTGCTGAAGACAATCGGCACTGACCGTAAGCGGCAGAACTCCAGCACATTAAAGGTCACAGTGACATTTTTGAGGGCGCGGCTGGGGTCTTTGACCAGTGCGTAAACCTTCGCATTGGCCGCCAGATGGATGACCATATCCACTGGATCAATGTGATCCATCCACTGCTCAACCGGCAGCGCCAGATCACTAATGACAGTGGGAATCTGGTCTGTCCAGCTATTCGGGCGCTGATCAATCCCGATCACTGAATGCCCTTCGGCCAGCAAGCGCAGACCGAGATTTGTGCCGATCTGCCCACTGGAACCTGTAATCAAAACCTGCATACATTCCCCTGTCCGTAAACCATCGTCAGAATGGCAGGAGTATACCATAACGCGGGATTTTGAGGTGTAGACGATAGAGGCATAAAACACTTTTCACGCACACCCGCTAACCAACCCCACGCTTACCCTATTTTTACCCTGCGTCAGGTAAGCGTGGGCTGACGGTAGATCATGCGACCATCGCGCCCGAAGCAATTTCCTTAAGATAAGCTTAAAGATGAGGTATGGATGCACACCTGTATATCCCGTTCTTACATTTACAGCGTAAACTGGATTGTAATGTTAAGAGCGAGAACGCAAAGCATTCATACCATGCTTCTGGCTCGTACACCTGAATTTCCCCTTCGTGAAATAAAGCGGGAAATCAGAAAATCTTAAGGAGAAAAACATGAAAAGCAGGATCATTCTTTTGATGGTCGCACTGCTTCTGCTAGGCGCTACAGGGGTATTCCCTGCACTCGCCCAGAATGGCGCGGTGTGGAACGTTTCATTTTACAACAATACCCTGCTGACCGATCCGGTGGTTCTCACCCGACAGGAAAGCGTAATCGCTTCTAACTGGGGCGGCAATGCACCCGGCAGCGGCGTGAATAGTGATAACTTCAGTGCCCGTTGGGGAACCGATGTCTATCTATCAGCAGGCACCTATCGTTTCTGGTTGCTGGCCGATGATAACGCCCGCATCACAGTGGATTTCGGCTTCAACCCGCTGATCGACACTTTCCGCAGCCCGTCGGTGGGTCAGGTCGTCAGCGCAGATATCAACCTCGGTGCAGGCAGCCATCACATTCAGGTGGATTATCGTGAAGTGACTGGCAACGCCTATATCTTTGTCGATTGGGCGAATCTGTCACAGGGTGAAACCGGGCCGGATTTCCAGACCAATATCCCGCAGCCACCCGTCGTTAATCCCGGCAATGGGCAATGGACAGGCCAATACTACAGCAATGCGACTCTGTCCGGTTCACCACAGGCGATTGTGACCGAAGGCTCGCCTGCACACAATTGGGGCACGAATGCACCTATCAGTGGTTTGCCTGCCGATAACTTCAGCGCCCGCTGGAGCAGCTCACAGACATTGGCAAGTGGCAACTATCGACTTACCGTAAAAGCAGATGATGGCATCCGCGTTTACATCAATGGCGGTCTGGTCATCAATGAATGGCACGGCGCGGTCAATCAGCCCTACACGGCTGATATTTACCTTCCCGGCGGCACACACAGCTTCCTCGTGGAATATTATGAAGCCAGTGGCATTGCTTTCCTGGAATACAATCTCAGCCCGTTGAGTATCAGCCAGCCGACCCCGATTCCGCCGATCAGTAGTGGCGGCACCTGGATTGCCTACTATTTCAGCAATCGTGATCTGGCAGGCAACCCCACCGCCATCATATCGGAAACCACGCCCACTCATAACTGGGGCGGTGGCGCACCGTTGCCCAATCTCCCTGGCGATAACTTCAGCGCCCGCTGGACAAGCACCCAGAACTTAGGCGCCGGTACCTATCGTGTCAGTGTGCGCTCCGATGATGGTGTGCGCGTGTATGTAAACGGTCAGTTGGTGATTAATCAGTGGAATCAGGCCACCGGCCAGACTTATACCGCTGATGTAAATTTACCTGCTGGACAGCATACGATCACCGTCGAGTATTACGAAGCGGGCGGCAACGCGTCCATTGATTTCGGTTTTGGGCTGGCCAGTAATGCTGGCGGTCAGGTCAATCCCCCGGCGAATACTGGTGCATCAGCCGTTGTGAATGCCTTCCGGCTGAACGTGCGTGACCAGCCAAGCACATCGGGCAGCAATGTGCTCACCAAGATTAATCGCGGTGAAACCTATCCGGTGGTAGGCCGCAGTTCAAGTGGCGCCTGGTTACAGATTAACGTCAACGGCATCGTCGGTTGGGCCTATGCCAGCTTCCTGAATGTCTCCAGTGGTGGCAACGTACCGGTCACGGGCGGCGCCAATAACCCTGCACCCCCTTCATCGACTGGCTATTCGCTGGCCGCGACCAGCGGCGTGAATATCCGTAGCCAGCCATCGGTCAGTGGGAGCGCCATCCTCGGCGTCTTACGGGTCGGGCGGACAGCGCCCATTCTGGGACGCAACGCCAGCAGTACCTGGTGGCAGGTCAACTATAATGGCATTGTCGGTTGGGTCAGCAGTGGCTA
>JBBSQD010000415.1:0-3610 GCA_038258185.1 Aggregatilineales bacterium
GTCAGCAGGTCGTCCGTACCATGGACAACCCGATCAACTCCCACGGTGGTTTGATTATCCTCAAGGGTAATCTCGCCCCGGATGGCGCGGTGGTGAAACTCAAAGGCACCGAGCCAGAATATCATCGCGGCCCAGCCCGTATTTTTGACCGCGAAGAAGATGCCTATGAAGCGGTGCAGAATCAGCAGATTAAAGCCGGGGATGTCGTGGTGATTCGCTACGAAGGCCCGGTAGGCGGCCCCGGTATGCGTGAAATGCTCCAGACCACTGCCGCGATTGTCGGGCAGGGGCATGGCAACGATGTCATGCTCATCACCGATGGTCGTTTCAGCGGCGGGACACGCGGTCTGTGCATCGGTCACATCGCGCCAGAAGCCATGATCGGCGGGCCGTTAGGCTTGCTGCAAGAAGGCGATATGATTGTCGTCGATATTCAGAAACGCACGTTGGATGTGGAACTCAGCGATGAGGAATTTGCTTCGCGTCGGGCGGCGTGGGTCGCGCCGAAGCCGCATTACACCAGCGGCGTAATGGCGAAATATGCCGCGACTGCAAGTCAGTCCAATGACGGTGCCGCGACGAATATTGTGCCAGTTAAGTAACTGATCTATCCATAGGGGCGAATTCACTTTCGCCCCTAATTAAAAATCTCCGCCACCTGAAGCGAGAATCCCGGCAGGACAGCACCGCCGGTCAAAACATCATTGACAGTCAAAATCCCATCATCTGCATCGCGTTGATAAGTATCCAGCAAGCGCTTGTCAGGCAGCACCAGCCACACCACTGCTGTACCCGCCGCCAGATAATGACTGGCCTTTGCGCGTAAATCCTTCAGACTATTCGAATCACTTTTGATCTCTACCGCCAGCAGCGGCGCACGGGTCGGAATTTCTTCCTCACCTTTGGCATCAATCGACACATCCGGACGACAGGCCCAACCGTTGAGATCATGCGCGCACTCTGTCAACACCGTGTATTGATTTATCTTTTCTGTGCGTAAGTGAGTAATCAAGATAAAAGCTAGTAGAGCCTGTATTTGGCTGTGAATAAACTTTGGCGACACCTCAATAATTTCTCCCTCAGCGGTAATATCAAATTCTTTATCGGGGTAACGCGCAATCATTTCTAACAGCGTTTCGATGACGGTTCCGTCTTTTGCAACCATGCGGATCAACCTTGTACACTTTTACAGTATTATAGCCGATTTTTGAGCCAAATCTGGATTTTATCGGGTGAGCTGATGCTGGGCGACAGGTCAAAAAGATGCTATCGCTCCTGCCATCATTGTGTGCAATACTTAACCTGTTCTTAAACTTAAAGATCGGAACTTCCATGCCCAATAAATTATTGCATATCGTGATTGATAGCTGCCGCCCGGATGCGCTGGAGCAGGCGAAAACACCCCACTTAGACTCGCTGTGGCAGAACGGTGCCTATAGCTGGCGTTCGCAATCCGTCATGCCCAGCATCAGCCTGCCCTGTCATACTTCGATGTTCCGCGGCATCTCGCCCCAGGCGCACGGAATCACTGAGAACGTCTATCAACCCAGCGCCGGAAGTTTCCCCAGCGTCATTGATATTGCGCATCAGAATGGGCTGCACACGGCGATGTTTACCAGTTGGGGCGAACTGCGCGATCTGGCCGCGCCGCCCAGTGTGCGGATGCACTGGTGCCGCAACCCTGTCAGCGAGGACAACGATACCCTCACTGTTCAGGCGGCTATCCCCTATCTGCTTGAGCAGCAGCCCGATTATTGTTTTCTCTATCTGGGCGATGTCGATCTCATCGGCCACATGTACGGCTGGATGTCCCCGCAGTATATTCAGGCCATCGAATTGAGCGATAAGCTTGTCGGTCAGGTGCTGACCGCGCTGGACAGCGCCCAGATCCGCGACGATTACATCCTTCTGGTGCAGTCCGACCACGGTGGCCACGATTTCGATCACGGCACGGATTCGCCGGAGGATATGACGACCATCTGGTTTGTGCAGGGGACGGGCATTAAACGCGGCTACGAAATTCAGGCGGATTTTGACCTGCGCGCCACAGCCGCCACCATCGCGCATCTGCTCGGCCTGCCACGTCCGCCAATCTGGGAAGGCCAGCCGGTTGATGAAGTCGTCGCCTAAAAACGCCCAGCAAATCGTTAATCTGCTCAGCATCGGCCTGATGCTGTCCTTATTTGGCGACACCGCGATTTATGTTGTGCTGCCGACTCATACACTCGATGCAGGCATTCTGCTGGTGGATGTCGGTCTGATGTTGTCGGCCAACCGCATTATTCGCATTTTCATCAACAGCCCCTACGGGTATATGATCGAGCGCTGGCCGCGTCGCCGTGTGTTGATCGGCTCGCAGTTGCTGGGCGCACTGTCGAATCTGCTGTATGTGTTTCCCGGTTTCTGGCCGCTGTTGATCGGGCGGTTGCTATGGGGCATCGCCTGGGCAGGCATCTGGATTGGCGGCAACACCGCCGTGCTGGATGTGGCGGATCATACCAATCGTGGCAGTCTGGTCGGACGTTTTCACATGCTCGGATTCGCCGGTTTTGCTGGTGGCGCGCTGATCGGCGGTCTGCTGACCGATCTGTTCAGTTATCAGGTCACGTTTCTGGCTTTCAGCGGTGTTTCGCTGATAGCGACCCTTCTGTGGGCGCTGCTGCTGCCGGAAACCCGCGCCATCCATCTGCCTGTCACCGAAACCGAAAAATCCGCAAAGACATCCGCAACGGTCTTGCCGCGCGTCTACACTTACCGCGAAAAAGCCGCGCCAATTATCATGGCGATTGTCGTGATGACGCTCAACTGGCTTATTTTCCTGGGGATGATCGGCGCGGTGCTGTCGCTGCTGTTGCAAGAGCGCATCGGCTCCACATTGAGCGTTGGCTCAGTGCTGCTGCCGATTGCCACTCTGACGGGCATCATTGCCGCAGGGAAAGACACACTCAGCTTTTTGTCCGCGCCAGTCTCCGGGCGCATATCCGACTGGCTGGGCAACCGCTGGACTCTGATTATCGCCGCGCTGGTGCTGGGCTTTTTCGCCCTGCTGCTGATCGCTGTCGGGCAGGGTATTATGGTGGTGGTTGGTATTCTCATGGGTGCCGTCACGACCAGCATTTTACAAACGCAGGTGACTGCTCTGGTGGGCGATTACAGCCGCGCCAATCAGCAGGGGCGCATTCTCGGTATTTTTAACACGGTGGGCGACATGGGCAGTGCCGGCGGGCCGCTGCTGGCTTTCGCCCTCATCAATCCCGACGGCCTCAACTGGTCGTTTACCATGCTCTTTGGGCTGGCGGCTGGTTTGCTGCTGGCGGTTCTGCCTATCGTGATTACCGTCGCTATCCGCGAACATCGCTCACAGGCGCTTATTGAAAACCCGGTCTGAGTGAATCAAAACAAGCAGAACTCTTTCAGAGATCTGCTTGTTGCTGGGTTAAACGCTAAAGCAAAGGCTTAAACAGCGGCGGTTAAGCCGGTCATTTCCTCACTGACTTCCCACAGGCGTTTGGCCTGTTCCGGGTCACGCGCTGCGGCGGATACGCCGATTTCTTTTTTATCGGAGAAGTATTTGCCGGTTACGCCTTCGACTTCAGGTGATGAGGCCAGA
>JBBSQD010000416.1:0-3554 GCA_038258185.1 Aggregatilineales bacterium
GGCTTATCCGGTCAACCTGCAGGTGGTCTTAGCCGATGGGGGTGCGCCCCGCGTCTGGTTGGTGCAACGAAGGGAAGTTCGGGCGGCGCTGTGGAACTTTGACCCGAATCCCGATATTGCCTCGTTTGTGAATGGCATGTCGGGACGCCCGGTGATTGGTATTCCGTGGTCGCAAGATAACGCTGAATTATTCAGCGTGCTGCGCGCGGGGGCTGTTTTCAATCTGACCATGAATACCGGCGCGATTTTGCGCTACGAATTTGCGGCAAAGAGTGAGGTACTGCGGAGTGATACGCGCATTTTTCGTCAGGTAGGACCGGGACTCGTCCTGCTTTTGATGGGTGAAACCGATGGCGAGGGTTTGCCCACCGGAACGCGCACCTTAGTGACCGCCAGTTATCCCCCGGAACAGGAACTCTCGCGGAGTGGTGAAGTGCTTGGTTTGAGTGGGCTTGTGCAGGATGGTGAGGTCGGTTCGAGTCTGACACTAGGCGATGCAGGGAGCGTGTTGTTGCGACAGGTATCCGCCCGTGAGGAGGGGAATTCGGGTCAGCAATTGCTGACATTTGACCTGGATGTGATTGCGGGTGAAAGGGCAGTCGATACCACGTCATGGCGGCTGGAGTTGCTGGATGATGGCGGACAGGTCTACTTACCGATGATCAACCAGCAAGGGGAGGGTGCCTATGGCGGATTGCCTGTAGAAATCCCGGCGCTGGCACGCATCCCTGTTTCAGTTGATTATCTGGTTCCTATCGGCTTTGCGGGTGGTCGTTTAGTGATCGCGGATAGTCGTGGTGCTGTGGTCTCTTTTCGTTTTGCACTGGAAACGCCAGAAGTGGAGCTGGATTATGGCGGTGTGGATGTGCGTCTGGTCAGTGTCAGCCATTTGGAGGGTCAGATCATCACACAACTGCGGATTTATAATGGACAGGTGACACCCATCATCTTGACACAGGATGACATCTGGTTAGCACTGGGTTATGCCCCTGACCCACCCGGCCCGCGCAACCCGGCGGAGGGGATGCAGCCCTTTGAACTCCTGCCCAAACAGGCGGTGAACCTGACGCTGGTCTGGTACTGGACGGATGAGCCTTATGCTGCCCTTCAGGTGGGGAGTTATCGCTTTGCCATCCAATTGGGTCGGTAGATCGGTTCAATAATATTGCACAGCGCATGATGGATCACACGGTCAGAAAAAGGCGCAGCGGAAGTTTTGCGGCGCTTAGGTTCATGCACCGTAAAACTGCGAAAACCACCTGGTTGCCAGGTTTCTGCTGTCAATTCGTGGTGCAGGTGTGTCATCTTGTCGTCAAGATTGCGCTCAAATGTGGCCGCCGCAGGCTTGTAGCGCTTACCACACCGCGCCTTACGCCATGCAAAATGCAGATTGTCGAAATCAATTAGGCTTGGATACAGATTTTTGTATGTTTTCATAAACCCTGGAATTTTTCAAACGCGATTCGCCTTCGGCGGAAAATACGAATTCAGAAAAGAGCAGAAATCAGAATACAGTATAACAGTAATCAGGGCATTAAGATCGGGAAATGCGAAAACCCCAGCCGTCGAACCAGTAGTGAGGATAGCACCAGTCGCGGAAGTCGCAACGGAAGAAGTCTGAATTGCTGTTGATCCAAGAACCGCCGCGAAGCACGCGATCCGTAGCACTACTATTCATATCATTGGTCTTATTATTGTAATCTGTCAGACACCATTCCCACACATTGCCTGCCATATCCACCACGCCGAAAGGGCTATCACCTTTGCCTTTATATTGCGTCACCGGAGTCGTTTTGCCAATGCCCTTTTGATCGACATTGTTATTACAACGGCTGGCATCCCATTGTTTGCCCCACGGATAATCCCGGCCATCATCGCCCTGCGCGGCGTACTGCCATTGGTTTTCTGTCGGTAACATAATCTTTTCGCCAGTAGTCTCGCTCAACCACAGGCAGAAGGCGACAGATTCATACCACGACACACCGACAACCGGCTGTTCTGCCCCGTTCCATTGGCTGTCCGTCCAGGAGCGGGGTTGTGTCCAAGCATCTTTTTCGCGTTGTGTCCAGCCTGCATCCGTCCACCATTTTTTCTGCTTATAGCCTCCCGCTTCGATGAACTTCGCAAACTGCGCATTGGTGATGGGGTATTTGGCGATGCTGTAGCCCTTGCCAGGAATGTCAATCCAGTCGAAAGGGGCAGGTAGTAGTAGCGAGAGGCTGGTGGGTTCCCCTTGCCTCTCGCCCGAATACTGCGCTGGGAGAGGGGCGCTAACAGGCAGAATCAAGGCTGATTCAGACTTGCCGGATGCTTTTACGGGCTTGTGGTGTTGCTGTGCAAGATTGTTTGGATCGAAAATAATCGGTTGTTCTTCTATATCCGGGTACAAATCATCTACAAAATCCAACGGAAATAAAGCAACATAATCTTCCCATTTGCGCTGGAATAGTGCGCGTGGGGCACGATGTTTTTTTGCATCCAATAAGTCCTGATAACGATCAAGCAACAATAACCACATACGACAAATATCAGAAAAATCTTCATCATTGCGTTGAACCAGCTCGCGAAATAGTGGCTTTGCTTCATCAAACGCAACTTGCAAGGCGCGTTCGGTCGCGGTGGCATAGACGGCATAGTTGTTACCATGGATGGCGTTTTCATCGGGATTCCTCGGGCGACGAATTTCGATGTCTTGAGGCCAATTCAGCTCATAAGTTGCAACTGACCGCTCAAATCGTTCAAGGAAATCATCATTGTTGTAAAACAGAAACTGGTATTTTCCCAGCCAATCAGGAATGCTATCCCAGAACTCAATCTCTGGTTTTCTAGTGCGCGGGCTAACATAGTATGCACTCTCCAACACGATGGGTATGATCGGACGCCCCCGTTCAACGGCATAGTTGAGCTCAGCGACACAAACCGCACTCTCCAGATACTCGGGTGATAAATGAAAGACAAACATATCGCAGTCGATAATGGCATCGATAATGCCATCCCACCATGCTTTGCCTGCTTCTAAATCATATTTGTCCTGCCATGTGGTGTATTTGGAAACACCATCATCGTGTTTAAGCGAACCTAATTGAGCGGCAATATAATCGACTTCGCGGTGGACACTACTACGATAACTGATGAAAAGCATCCTGGTTTTTGGGATCATGACTTATCTTTAAATTCAGGGAATCGGCAATATGGTTATATTATGCTGTGTTTCCCACTTCGTAACAACTGATTAACCACCGAAATATTTGCTCCTCTCCGCTGAAAAAATCGGACAGTCACACTATCTCACTTGGCTATGCTGAGCATGTCAGCAAATGATTGAGTGCCCTCGCCCCTTGTTTCTGAAATGAAGCAGGGGGTTTAATTTGAGCTAGTCCCCGAAATTTTTCATGGCCCGAATGAAATTTTACAGCCGAAAACTGAAATCCTCGTACGGTTGAGTCCTCTCATTTTGCTACGCTGAAAGGGTCAGGAAAGACAGTAGCGATGCGGTTCTCTGCGAAGTGCCGGATGACCCCACACTCTGAAAATACAGCGTCATGGCGCACGAC
>JBBSQD010000417.1:0-3533 GCA_038258185.1 Aggregatilineales bacterium
CACCGTCTGGTGCAGCATTATCTGGATAAACTGAAGCAGGCAGAAACTGCCAGTCGGCGCGGCCATGAGAACTATACCCACAGCCTCAAACTTGTCCGCCGGGACTGGGAGCAGATCAAACGCTGGCAGGCATGGTCGGTTAACTGGAAGGCGGAAGACCCCAGGAGAGCGCAACTGTGTATCGCCTTTTCACTTGTTCCGCCCGATATTCTCCGTATCCAGCTCACCCCTGCGGAACAGTTAAAATGGGCACAACAGGCACTGAGAGCCGCACGGCAATTTCATGAGAATGAGTCAGAGCGATTACTGCTCTATCAGGTGGCATTTATCAGCCTGACGATTGAAGCGCTCGATCAGGGGGAGGCGTACGCACAACAGTTGATGGAGCGTGCCCAGGCTGCCCACGATAGCCTGGGTATGGGGCGAGCGTGGTATATTCTGGGAACCGCCAGCTTTACCCGCGGCAACTTTGACCGATCAGAAGCATGCTATACCGAAAGTATCAGACAGTTTGAAGCCTGCCATGCTGTCGAAGAAATCCCGATTGTCTGGCGGGGAATGGGTCGTGTTTTACAGTTTCGCGGAGATTATCCGCAGGCGCAAACCTATCACCAGCAGTATCTGAATGCCTCAGCCGCCACCGGTAATGAGCAGGGAATGCTGGACGCGCATGTGTCCTTAAGCGGTATTTTCCTGGCACTGCGTGATTATCTGGCGGCGGAACATCATGCCCAACTTGCCTTAGGGCTGGCCCGTCCGCTTGGCAAATCGCGCTTTTTGGCGCCAGCGCTGTTTAGTATGGCCCATGCTCAGAAGTGGTTGGGTCAATATGAAAATGCCTGTGTATATTATGAAGAGGGAATCGAGGTCGCGCGCCTGATTGCCTCTGCGCCATCCAGCATCGCCAATGGCTTATACGGTCTGGGACAGGCAATATACTTTCAGGGTGACTACACCGCAGCGCTGAGTCGTTTTGAAGAAGCGCTTCATGTGGCATATTCGGCTAATTTAACGTTTCGCATTTTTCAGATCTCCAACGACATGGTTTTTGTCCATCTGGCGCGTGGCGAACAAGTGGCCGCCCGCGCTCGTTTACAGGAAGCACTCGATATCGCTCAGAAGTTGGGTACGCCCCAGTTTCTGACGAAAGCCCTCGCCGCTTCCATGAGTCTATGGAACCATCAGGGTAATTCTGAGCAAGTAGCTGTCTGGGCTGGTCTGCTCAAACGTCACACACACCATCTGCCGCCATCCTTGTTTAACCTCAATCTTTACGAACATTTAGAGTGGGAACTGGGTGCAGAACGGTACCACGCTGCGCTCGAGCGTGGTACCGCCCTGACACTTGAAAACGCCATCCCCGAAATTCTTTTGCTACTTCAACAAGACCATCTTCCGTAACAGGCACTAATTGATTAAGTTGGCCGCAGACACCCAGGCACTGACCCCATATACAATCAGGCAAATACCGCCGACAACCGACAACGATTTGAGCAACTGCGGCGGAATCTGCTGGCGAACACAGGCCATAAAACCCACCAGCAGCAGTTGCCATGTGAGAATACCGCAAAGTATCGTCAGCAGAATCAGCAAACTATCTCCATCAGGAGACAGGCGGGTTGGATTCCATAACACAACCATATTTGCCCCCAGCGCAATCCACCCTACAACCGTAAGCGGGTTAAGCAGATTAACAAACAACCCATCAGCCAGTGTCTGCTTGAAATGACGACCATGAATAGCAGTTTCGTCCAAAGCATGAGGATTAAACGGCACGCGTACAGCGTCTAACCCCAGCTTAATAAGCCATCCCCCACCCAGCACCCACAATCCCAGACTCACCAGTGGGTTATCCATCAGGAAATTGGAGACACCCCACTGGATGATAGCGATATAGATGAGATCAGCCAGCGTCACGCCGAGTATGAACCAGCATCCCTGACGCCAGCCTCCCATGACCACATGCTGGCTGCTGGCAATCAGGATCGGGCCCGGTAGCAATGAATACACAAAGCCAAGTTGAAACGCGGCAACAATCATCGCGGACATTTCCAGCTCCTCCAGGTGCCCTTGATTAGTTATCGTCAGCTTCAGTAGTGTCTGTCGTTTCACCAGAACCTTCATTTGATTCTGGTGACTCCTCCTGGGTTAGTGTCACCGTTGGCACTTCGGTCAGCACGGCAGACGGGGTCGCTGTAGGCTGTGGCGTCGCAGTTGGGGCTTCAGTCGGCAGCGGCTCTGCAGTATCAACAGGCGCCTGCTCCGTCGGCGTGATTTCGGGGGTAACTGTCTCAGCAGGTGTATCGGTTGGTGTGACCGTCGGCAGTACTGGTGGAACATCGGTAACGGCAGGTAAAGGCGTTGAGGTGTTGTCCGGGGAAGTTCGCTGAGCGTAATCCAGGTTATAGCGTATCACCAAACGGGGCGCGAACGCCGGATCTCCATCATAGCTTGTGAAAAATTTACGTCCCCACTGGCGTCCTGTACCCTGCACGATCACACTCAGGCTGTTCCCACTGTGCCAATCGCCCCGTCCGATCACTTCCTGAATAACCGAAGTAATATCATCAAAGCGATTCCAGGTGTTCATGGTCCACAGCACATTGCTGTTATGGGCCACTCTTGCTGCCGTTAATGGCCGCTGTGATGGTCGGTCACGACTTCTAAAGGTCGCACTACTGGCAGTCGCTTCCGCCGCGAATTCAGCATCCAGGTTAATCCAGGTGGATTGCCCCGCATAGACTTCGATATAAGCTTCCTCGACAATCGCTCCATATGGGATGGTCACATTATTGAAGCGCAAACCCAGATAGCTAGCCTCGGCTGAGGAACCATTCCCAATCCATACGGTTGGCTTTCTCGGAGAGAATATGCTGCCATCTTCGTTGACATCGTCTGTAGGACGGTTTACCTGAAGCGTTAACGTGAAGATGACGGATGTGCCGGTGGGAAGCACGGTTACAGTGACCAGCGCTGTATCGCTACCGCGAGAGGGGTCGCTGGCCGTATAGGTAAAAGTATCTGTACCGCTGAAGCCGCTGTTAGGCGTATAAACGACATTGCTGCCATTGTTTGTCACGATGCCATTGGCTGCTTGCGTCACGCTGCTGACGATCAGTGAATCCCCATCCGCATCGCTATCATTCGCCAGCACATCAATCGTTACCGTCACACTCTCATCGGTGGTCGCGCTATCGTCATTGCTGGCCGGTGGATGATTGACCGGAATAACCCCGTTGACGGTCACAGTAACCGTGGCCGTATCTATTCCACCCCGTCCATCACTGATGGTGTAAGTAAAGCTATCCAGACCACTAAAATTCGAATTGGGGGTATAGGTTACGTCGGTGCCATTAATGATGGTGGCTCCGTTAGCGGCCTGGGTCACACTGATTACTATCAGCGCATCCCCATCGAGATCAGTGTCGTTGGTCAACACAGGGATCATTACCGTCAGATTCTCATCGGTAGTTGCAGTATCATCCTGAGCATCAGGCGCGTTATTTATGGAGCCTTCAACTACCACTTCGACA
>JBBSQD010000418.1:0-3482 GCA_038258185.1 Aggregatilineales bacterium
ATTGGGCATATTTTCCTGAGAATACGCCGGGGAAATTTCCTGCAACAGCACAATGTCCGCATCCTGCTGGCGAATCCATGCCTCAATCGCGCTCAGGTCGTGATTGTTGCCCCAGACATTACTCGTCAGCACTTTGAGCGTCGTACCACTGACCGCTGTGATCTGCTTCGGCAGGTAATACGGCAGCAGCCAGACCAGCGCCACGATCAGCACCGGAATCAGTTGCAGTACCGAGCGCGGTACCCGTGCCAGCAGCGCCAGCGGCAGCAAAATCACCAGCGGCAGAAGCACAGCATAGGCAAACGTATTGAGAAACGACAGCCACCACAGGCCGTCCCCGTAAACCACACGTAAAACGACATATACCACCAGCGCCAGTAAATACAGGGTGGTGGTCAGATAAACGATTTTTTGCAGGCTATTGGCTGCGATCATAACAGGTATTTCCTCATCATCATCCAGCACAAAGTACGCCAGCTTACCTTGCGCCGGGCTATAATGACAGCCTGCTCTATCGAGAATTTACGATCTTAACGGCGACTATTCGCGCTTCAGGCCGGGATATTCCAGGAAAAGCACTTCCAGCGCCAGCCGTAAATTGAGGTTGTATTGCAGATTTTCCAGCAGATTGCGCGTAGCTTTCAGCGCTTGCAGCACTTCGTCACTCGTCACACTCAGCGACAGCCGCTGCAACGCGATCAGCCGGTCACTGTTGGCCGGTGGGACGCGACTGCCTTCACACAGCAGCAGTAAATCGCGCAGGTAAGTCTGCCACAATTCGAGGATTTCGCCCAACAGAGCTTTGTCGCGGCTGAGATCTTCGGCCACTTCAAAACGCTGGGCGCGGGTATAACTCAGGCATTGTTCCAGCAAATCCAGCGCCCCGCCACGATTTTCTCGCAGCGCGTCGTCCAGCATGGCATTAATCGCCCAGCCGATGCGTCCAGCACTGAGGCGCGCCAGCAGTTCGGCATGCTCAGGCTCGGCGTTGTAATGCTCCACCAGATAATCACGAATGCGATTGAGCGCCACCGGACGCAGGCTGACGTTTTGGCTGCGGCTGGTAATGGTCGACAACAGCGATTCGGTCGAACGTGCCAGCAGGATAATCAGCGCATGGGGCGGCGGTTCTTCCAGTGTTTTGAGCAGGGCATCCTGCGCGCGCGGTTGCGCCCGGTCAAAAAATGGAAACACCGCAATCCGGTAACGGGCTTCAAACGGCTTCATCGCTAAACTGCGCGTCACCGTGCGGATCGCTTCGATTTTGAGCGCCCCGGTGTTTTCATCGGTTTCGCCGTAGATCATATCGGGATGATTGCCGCTGAGGATCAGCTTGCAGGAACGGCACACCCCGCACGGACGCTGCGACTCATCCGGCGCGGTGCAGTTGAGCGCCATCGCGAAAGCCTGCGCCAGTGTATTTTTGCCAATCGAGTCCGTGCCGGTGATCAGATAGGCGTGGCGCACCCGCCCGTGAAACATGCTTTTGCGCAGTTGTTCCACCGCCCAATCATGACCGTAAACCGGCCAGGGGTGTGTGATGATGTCCATATCGTTCATGCGTTACGGGCAGCCAGTGTCTTGCCAATCTGGTCAATGTGCAGTTGTCCGTGACCGCTGTAGTAGCGCATCAGGTCATCCAGCAGCAGTTCACCGGCTTCGGGGTGAATGCCCTTCACTTCCGCCCAGTCGCGGTCAAGCGCATCGTGCAGCAGCCGGTACCAGCGCTCATGCACGCCATGGATGATCGCCAGTGACGGCTCCAGCGGGGCGGTTCTGGCCTCGTTGGTTTGCGCCCAGTCGTTCTGCTCGTAAGTTTTCAGCCGGGGTTGATCTTCCAGCAGCATCAGTTTCATGCGGATAAACGAATTCATGGCGACATCAGCCACATGATGCACATTCTGCGCCACTGTCCATTCACCGGTCATCCATTCGGTGTACAGGTCAGCACTGCTCAAACCCGCTAACGCCTCATCCAGCAGCGGCGGAAAATCGCGAATCCGCTCGGTCATTGCTATACGTTCACCCACAGTTAAACGAGTACCCTGTCCTTCTACCAGTTGCATGGATATTAACCTTTCGCTGCCAGTGTGCGCGTGATCTGGTCGAGATGAGCTTCACCGTGATTGGAGTACGTGTTCAGAAAATTATCCAGCGTCTGTGGGCCATTTTGTGAGTGAATCACCGTCCGCGCCCAGGCGCTGTCATCCACATTCTCCAGCAACACCACCCAACGGGCATGTAGCCCTTTCAGCAGCGCCAGTGAGCTTTCAACCGGCAGATCGTGCGCGTCGGGAGTTAAGGCCCACGCATCCTGATTATATCCGCTGACTTTGGGCGCATCTTCGGTCAGCAGAAACTTGATGCGGATAAACGCGTTCATGTGCGAGTCCGCCAGATGATGCACGTTCTGCGCCACTGTCCACTCATTTTCGAGATAATACGTGTGCAGGTCGGCTTCACTCAGGTCTTTGACAAGGGCTTCCAGCTGCGCGGGTAAATTGCGAATGCGGTCAATCTTTTCCTGACGGCTCATCATTTCTCCTGGATTGCACACGAAATATAGTCCCGCAAGCATACCCTGATTTCGCGCGGCTTTCTATCCGAAACTTGTTAAAGATTCGCAGGGCAATCCTGTGTTTTCTATCTCACAGCCTGGGGTATTGAGGTAATGTACTCATTCTAAAACCAATCCATCGGTGCGAGCATGGCCGGGGAATGATCGAACAACGCCAGCAGAATCACGCGCAGTTCCGGTGCGACATCCAACGCACGCGGCGACAGTGACCCCATCAGCAGTTGCAGAAAATCACGCGGACTTAAATCGCAGGTCACCGCATCGTCCAGTTGAGAACCGATCATCACGCCAGTTTCGCTGGCTGTGGCATAGACATCCGGCCCGGCGCGGCGCTGAAATTCCGGCAGGAGTGCCGTCAGCAGCTTGTCCGGGTGGGGCATGTGCGCCATCCAGCCCTTGTTGTGGAAATGATGCGCTTGCACCTGTACATCGACAAGCTGGCGCGCCCGGTCGATAAAAGCATCATCCGGCGGCATACACCAGCGGATCGTTTTTTCGCCTTCTGCCAGATAGCGCTGACCCGCTTCAGCCAGAATCGTCTGCGCTGCGGCGACATCATCCGCGACCACTTCCGTAATCGAGGCGGTAGCGCCCCGTCCACCGATATAACCGCGCACCTGATCGTTAGCATCGACCACAACCTGCGCGAAACTCGGCGGATTATCCAGCCAGCGCCACTGCCACTCTGCATCAGTTCGGAGGAGCGCCGGGCGCTGCGCCAGCCAGTAACGTTCATAAAGTGTCTGTATCTGCGGTAAATCATCCGCCTGCGCTAATCGAGTTTTATACACGCTGGTCAACGCCGCCGCCTGTTTGGCCGAAATTTCAATACTGTAGTCGGCAATCGCCGGGGTAAAGCCAAAGCGGTGATAATAATCCGCGATACCGTTCAGCATCACTAAAT
>JBBSQD010000419.1:0-3479 GCA_038258185.1 Aggregatilineales bacterium
ATCCAGTCCTTCATAGCATTGCAGGCGGATTAATGGCGTATCGAAGATTTGCGCAATGACTTTGGCGATTTCGGTCTTACCGACTCCCGCCTCCCCCTCTAAAATCTGGGGCTTGCCCAGACGGAGGGATAAATAGATGGCGGTTGCCAACCCGCGGTCTGCAATGTAATGATTGTCTGAAAGCGCCTGCTGAACCGCGTCTACACTATCGAACATGCGGTGAAACCTTTGACTACATAATGGAAAGGAATGGAGTTTAGCCACTCCTTAGATCGGTGAAATAAGATTTTAGCTCAAAGCGGCTTTGACAGCACGTTTGAGGTAGACTCCCGCCATTGCCTGACGATAATCCTGCGGAAAGCTGATGTCGTCCATAAGCACATCGGCTATATCAGTTTGAATAGCAGCAGCTGCGGCATTCAGTGCCGCGGCATCGAGATTTGAACCGTTGAGTGCCGCCTCAGCACCGGGTGAGCGCATCGCCATTGCAGTTGCGCCGCCAATAGCCACCCGTGCATCCTGACAGATGTTTCCATTCATAGTCAGAATGACGCAAACCCCAACCACCGCATAACGCGAAGCCGGATGAGCCAATTTAAGATAGGCACCTTTCTTGCCCTGTAGAGATGGAATTTCAATGCTGGTGATGATCTCACCCGGTTGAAGGTCGGTCATGAACAGGTCAATGAAAAAGTTGGATGCCTGGATGCTGCGTTTTCCATTTTGCCCCTGCACATGAATGGTCGCATCACTGGCGACGAGGACGATGGGTGGGTCGGATGCCGGGTCAGCATGGGCAATGTTGCCACCCAATGTGCCAAAGTTACGCACTTGAGGATCACCGACATTACCGGTGGCTTGTGCTAATGGCGCACAATGCTGCTGCACATCGGCAGAAGCGGCTATTTCAGCGTGTGTGGTTAAAGCGCCTATTTTGATGGTCCCGCCGCTGTTGCTGATCGACTTCAGTCCGCTGATGTGACCAATGTCAATCAACATGGGTGGTTCGGAAAGCCGAAGTTTCATCGCTGGAAGCAGGCTGTGTCCACCCGCCAGTAACTTGGAATCCTCGTTGGATGTCAGTAATTGTAAAGCTTCTTCAACAGATGATGCACGTTGATAATCAAATTTACCGGGCCACATAATTAATTCCTTCCTCCATTGTGATTACTGTGCATCGCTTTCCAGATGCGATAAGGTATCAGTGGCATTTCAAGCTTCCATTTTCTCGGCAGCGTTTATGACTGCCATCACAATATTCTGGTAGCCTGTACAACGACAAAGATTGCCTTCAAGAGCGTGGCGAATTTCGTCTTCTGTAGGATGCGGGTTGGTTTGGAGATAGGCAGTCGTGGCCATAATCATGCCGGGTGTGCAATAGCCACATTGCAGACCGTGTTTTTCCCAGAAGCTTTCCTGCATCGGAGATAAATCGCCATTTTGCGCCATCCCTTCAATCGTGGTGACTTCGCTGCCATCAGCCTGTGCAGCGAGATAGGTGCAGGATTTTAATGACTTACCATTGATATGAACCGTACAGGCACCGCACTGGCTGGTGTCACAGCCGATTTTTGTGCCCGTAAGGCCGATTTCCTCCCGCAAGAAGTGAACAAGCAGCATCCTTGACTCAATCTCACGTTCGTGTTTTTTTCCATTAACTGTAATCACAATCTTCATAAAAATAATCCTCACTAAAATCGCTTGTGAAATAAAAGACTTAAATCTGAGTGTTTAAGGTTGTTTCTACTGCTTTACTCAAATTTCTGAATAATAAATAGAGATTAAAATCAGGTTGACAAAGTTTTTTGCAGATGCGAAGACACGGATTATTTAGCTGGATTTTGTTTCTTGAGCAGGGATTTGATTGGCGACTGCACTAAAAAACTGCTTGCTTAACATTGCAGCGGCAGCTTTGACCACTCGTTGCCCAATGCTGGCGAGTTTGCCGGAAATATTCGCATCAGCCTGCCATGTCAGAAGCGTTTCATGCGTTTCCTCATTGTAGGAGAGTGTGATGAGCGCAGTGCCATTGATGATACTTTGCTGGCCTTCACCGTTGACTGTCAGGCGATATTGCTTTGGAGGGGTTTGTTCACTCATGCGCACAAAGCCGCCATAGCGACCATTAATCGCGGCGATACTGATTTTAGCTTCCGCGCGCCACGCGTTTTCTTCACCTTCGACAGGCATCAATTCGTCTACGCCGGGAAGCGCACCTGCGATCACCGCCGGATCCATGAGGTGTTGCCAGACGATTTCCTGCTCATCAGCAAAAGTATATTGACCGTTAAGTTCCATATCAAATTAACCTTAAGTAGCAACTTTTTACATAACAGTACAATATTCGTTGTGCAATAGATATTAATTCGTAATCAGTATAGCGTGATTCAGAACCTGTGCCAAAGAAAGCATGCTGGTCATAGCCAGAATGTGGATGCTAGGTATAATCGGCAATTAAATAGATTTTTTCTGGGCAGGGGGAATAATGAATTTTCAAACGATTGGGCAGCCAAAAATATTAATTGAGGGAAGGGCTAAAGTTTCCGGAATGACCAAATTTGTGGCTGATCTGCAGCTTCCCGGTTTGCTGCACGCACGTCTTGTGCCCAGCGCATTTGCCCACGCCAATATTCTTTCGATTGATACTGAAGCCGCTTTAGCCGTTCCGGGCGTGGTTGCCGTACTGACTGCCGCCGATTTGCCGGACATCAGCCCTTCATCGCGCAGCCTGTTATTGCTGGCACGAGGCCGGGTGATTTTTGTGGGACAACCGGTTGCCTTAGTGCTGGCCGAGAATGAGGGCGCTGCTGCAGATGGTGTTGAACAGGTACACATTCAGTATGAGCCGCTGCCTGCTGTCCTGACGATTGAAGCGGCCATGCGTGAGGATGCTCCGCTGGTGTGGCCGAATGGTGTCCCAAAAAGCGACAGTGATGCAGGTGCACATGGGGCGGATGTCGGCGGAGAAAATCGTGCTGAAGGTGTGTTAAGTAATATTGCCAAAAAGACTTTGCGCGAGCGGGGTGATTTGAAGGCGGCGTTTGCGGCGGCAGACATCATTGTTGAACGCTGTGCGACAACGTCAATGGTGCACCAAAGCTCGATTGAGACGCACGGCATGGTGGTTCAACCGGAGCCGATTACCGGTGGCGCGAATGTCTGGTCAAGCACACAGGGACAGTTTAACGTGCGCGGTGATATTGCTGACATTTTGCAGGTGCCTGAGTCGGATGTGCGCGTTACGGGTATGGCAGTTGGTGGTGCATTTGGGGGCAAATTCCCGATTTACGAACCGCTGATTGCTCTGGCAGCGCGTGTGGTCGGTCGTCCGGTAAGCCTGATTCTGACCCGTATGGAAGAATTATCTGCGACCAACCCGGCACCACCGATTGAGATTCGGCTGCGTGCCGCCGCAAAAAATGATGGGACTCTGACTGCACTGGAAGGGGAAGTTTTCCTGGATAGTGGTTGCTACCTGA
>JBBSQD010000420.1:0-3473 GCA_038258185.1 Aggregatilineales bacterium
ACGGTGAAGGCATCAACATCGTGCTTAATTCGCTGTCCGATGATTTTATCCCGCAGAGCTTCTCGGTGCTGGCACGGGGCGGCACTTTTCTGGAAATCGGCAAACGCGCCGTGTGGACGCATGAACAAGTCGAACGCCAGTTCCCTGATCTGTCCTACTATATCTATGACCTGACCGATCTGCTGTTGTCCGACCCTGACCTCATCCCCAATATGCTGCGGATGCTGCTGGCGCACTTTGCTGCTGGCGAAATTGTGCCGCCACCCATCCAGACTTTCCCGCTGGAATCGGCTGTAGATGCCTTCCGCTATATGGCGCGGGCGCGGCATATCGGCAAGCTGGTCATTACACAGAGTCCCGCCCAATTCAGCCAGTTCCATGCTGATGCGACCTATCTCGTCACGGGCGGTCTGGGCGGTCTGGGGCTGAAAGTGGCCGAATGGATGGTAGATGAAGGCGCGGTAAATCTGGTGCTGGTGGGACGCCGCGAACCTTCAGATGAAGCCCTGAGTGTCATCGAAAGACTGGAAGCCAAAGGCGCGCAGTTGATGATCGCGCAGGCAGACATCAGCGACTATCAGCAGGTTGCCGCGCTGCTGGCCGATATCGCGGCGGATATGTCGCCACTGCACGGTGTTATCCATGCCGCGGGTGTGCTGGCAGATGGCGCATTGGTTCAGCAGGATTGGTCACGCTTTGAGCAGGTACTGACGCCTAAAATTGGCGGTGCCTGGAACCTGCATGTCCTGACGAAAGGCCTGCCACTGGATTTCTTTGTCCTGTTCTCCAGCGGTTCATCCGTATTGGGTTCTGCCGGACAGGGTAATTACGCAGCAGCCAATGCTTTCCTCGATGGTCTGGCGCATTATCGCACCGCGCATGGCTTACCGGGTCTGAGCATCAACTGGGGCGCGTGGAGCGAAGTCGGTATGGCGGCCTCATTGAGCGCAGCACAACAGCAAAGAATGCAGGCGCAGGGCATCCGTATGATTTCGCCCGATCAGGGTGTTCAGATACTGGGTAATGTCATGCGCGACCCACTGTCACAGGTGACGGTGATCGCTGCGGACAAGCATTACTGGCAATCGGCTGAAATTTCGGATAATCCGACACCACTGCTGAAAAATCTGCTGGTGACCCATGCCACACTGGAACCTGTCCAGGCGGAAAATGGTGTGTCGCCACGCGAGCATATCATGAACGCGCCGCTTGAGGAACAGTCTGAACTATTGCGCGATTTCCTGCACAAGCAGGTTGCCGCAGTCATTGGCGCCTCGACCGACTCGCTGGATGTGGCGATTCCGATGAGCAATCTCGGTATCGACTCGCTGATGGCCGTCGAAATCCGCAACCGGCTGGATAAGCATCTGAACCTGAATGTGGCGGTGGCCTCGATTCTGGAAGGCCCCAGTATTCTGAAGCTGACCCAACAGTTGCAGGATCAGCTTAACGGGGAGCCTGAAGGCGGTACGCTGGAGGCCGTTGCGGAATATGGTGATGAATCCGACTGGGAAGAAGGCGAGCTATGAGTGTGAGTGTCGTCGAACTTCTTAATCAACTTGAAGCGCAGGGCATTGAACTGTGGACAGAGGGTGGCGGTCTGCGCTTCCGCGCACCCAAAGGCGCTCTGACGCCTGAACTGCGAGCCAGCCTGGCCGAACAGCGCGACGCGGTGATTGCTGCCGTTAAGGAACGTGGACAGCAGACCTTCCAGGCGCTGCCAGTATCCTACAATCAATTGGGCATGTGGCTGGTTCATCAGGTAGCACCGAACAACGCGGCCTACAATGTGTCATTTTCGGTGCGGATTCGGTCTACTGTCGATGTCGATGCGCTCCAGCGATCTTTTCAGGCGCTAGTGGATCGGCATTCTACCCTGCGTACCACTTTTTCATTGGAGGGCGATAAGCCATTTCAGCACATTCATGGCTACCGTGATGTGAATTTTGAACAGGTTGATCTGCGTGGCGCAGATGACGACGGGCTGTATCAGCAGGTGATGGACTCCTATCAGCAACCGTTTGATCTGGAAACCGGCTCGGTGATGCGAGTGCGCTTGTTTACACGCGGGCCAGAAGATCATGTGCTGCTGGCAGTCATTCATCATATCGCGATTGATGGCTGGTCGTTGTGGATTCTGTGGGACGAGTTCAGCAAGCTCTACGAAGCCTATCACGAAGGAAAGTCGGCCTCGCTGCCTTTCCCCGAACATCAGTACAGCGATTTTGCAAACTGGCAGACAGAAATGATAGCTGGTGCGCAGGGCGAAAAATTATGGTCTTACTGGCAGGAGCGGCTGGCGGGAGAAATCACGCCGATTGATCTGCCGACTGACCATCCGCGCCCACAGTTTGTCAGCTATCAGGGCGGGACGGAATGGTTCGAGCTGAATGAGGCGGTCACGTCTGGGCTGAAAGCGCTGGCAAAAGCTGAGGGCGCAACCACCTATATGGTGCTGCTGGCGGCGCTCCACATTGTTTTGCACCGTTACACCAGCCAGGACGAAATCGTCATTGGCAGCCCCACACTGGGCCGCAGCCGCCCCGAAGATGCCAACATTGTCGGTGATTTCGTGAATATGCTGCCCATGCGCATGAATCTGGATGGCGACCCTACCTTCAGCGAGTATCTGGCGTATGTTCGCCAGATCGTGCTGGGTGCGCTCGAACATCAGGATTTCCCCTTTCCGGTGATGGTCGAGCGGCTGGGTACGCGTACCCACATGAACCGCACACCGTTATTTCAGGTGATGTTTGATGCCCAGCGCGTCCGGCGTTTCGAGTCACTGACCAGCCTTCTGTCTCAGTTTACGCTCCCCGGTGAACCGAATACCAGCAGCCAGTTGAGCGGGCTGGAAATCGAGGCTTATCCGTTGCCGCAGCAGGAAGGCCAGTTTGATCTGGCGATGCAGGTCATGGATACCGACGTGAGTATGCAGGGTGTGCTGAAGTACAGCGGCGATATTTACGAAGGCCCAACCGTTGCCCGCATGCTTAATCATTTTAAGCAGGTGCTGAACGCGGTCATGGTCAATCCTGAGCAGCGCATTTCCGATTTGCCGCTGCTTACGGAAAACGAGCAGCAGGAATACCTGTACGAGTGGAATAAGACCGAAGTCGATTTTCCAGCCGATACGGGTGTTCACATGCTGTTTGAAGAGCAGGCGGCGCTGCATCCCGATGCAATTGCGGCTGTTCATAATGAGCAAAGCATCACTTACGCTGAACTGAATACGCGAGCAAATCAGCTCGCGCATTATCTGCACTCGCTAGGGATTGAACCTGAAACAACCGTGGGTGTTCATGTTGACCGTGGCATTGATATGCTGGTGGCGCTGCTGGGGATTCTCAAGGCCGGAGGCGCTTATGTGCCGATGGATCCGGCTTTCCCGCGCGAACGGCTGATGTACATGATCGAAGATGCCGCCATGCCGCTCATCATTTCACAGTCGCACCTTGTTAATGAACTGCCGG
>JBBSQD010000421.1:0-3469 GCA_038258185.1 Aggregatilineales bacterium
AAAGCAGACGCCGCGTTGCAGCGTGATAATCGGGGTATCGGTGCCGTTGGAGATGCCCGAAATGTCGGGCTGAACGCCCGTCCAGATGAGGGTGTGGGTCATTTCGTCGATCCATGTTTCGAGAAACGGTAAGGCAATGGGGGCAGTCGTATCCCCCACATAGCGAGTGATGCGATGGGTTTCGCCATCTTTTGTCACGGAGGTGATGATGCTGGGAAGGTCGCTCACTGTCTGAGTGTCGTAGGCTTCGTCCCAATCGAAATAACCGGCATTTTCAAAGGCATCGACCATCAACGCAACCGTTTCAGGTTCAATTTCAGTCGTCTGCTCACCGGTTGTCTCGACAAAATTTTCGCCGACGTATTTCACCGTTCCGTCTTCGAGAATGGTTACGGTGTAGATGGGGCACACACCACGACACGCGGTACGTTCGAGCGTAATCGCCACATTGTCAGTGGCTTCCTGGGCCTGAATTGAGGCCGCTCCCAGCAGGAAAAACGGCAGCAGGCCAAAAAGTATAAGCTTGTTCATAGTGATGGATTACTTCTTTCAGTAGGTTTAGAGGCTGATAAAATGCTTGATCGATTCACTCAGAGCAGAGTTAATGCCCTACGCTTCGTGATAAGTCTATGACGTCATTCAGGTGATTTTGGTTCCATCTTCTACAGATTGTACTCACGGAGCAGAAAACATACCTGAGTAATTTTACGGATTAATCAGAAGCTGACTATACGATGTTTATGCCAGAGACTCGGCAAGAATGGCGCGATATTTTTCGACTCGCGCGGGGTCGACCGCAATCGGTGTGTCTTTGTTAAAGGATTGCCCCAACTCCGACATAAAATCGAGGCAAAAAAGCGCTGTGTAGATGTTGAGGGCGCGCTGCTGGGCTGGCGTAAGCTGTAATTGCGCCTCCCAATAATCGGTATAGTCGGTGTCGTAGCCGCTGGACAGCAAGGCCATGCGCGTGAGTCCCAGAGTCAGCAGCGGGTCACCGAAGGCGACAGAATCCGCGTCAACGATGCCGCTCAGATGTCCGTTGGTATCAATCAGCACATTTTTGGTAGTGGTATCATCGAGAAAGCAGACGGGGCGCACATTCTCAAAATAATCCCGGTGCGAGTCAAGCGCCTGCCTGAGCGCCCTGACCGCGTCATCAGCCGCCAAACCAGATGTTTCAAAACGCTGCATACTGCGCGTGATACTGGCTTCGAGCACATCCAGCCAGCGCGGGTGTAAAGCAGGATCATCGATGGAACGGGCGTAACCATAACCCTTGCCCAAAGGTAAAGTCGCCACGGTTTGCTGAATCGCGGCGATTTCATCAGCCAATTGATGCTTTTGCCCGGTCGACAGTGACGGATAGATCTCGCCTAAATCCGTCCCTGGCAAGCGTTCCATAATCATGACCGGAAAACCAAACGTGGCCGCATCGGCAGTGGCAAAATACAGCTCTGGCAGCGGGACATTTTTGCTTTTGAGCGGCGCGTACCAATCCAGCGCACCGCGAAAGAAGTAATCCATATCCGGGCGTGTTAAACGAATTACGAGTTTCTCAGTGTCGGTCGTCTCCACATCATAGACATAATGCGCCAGTCCTGTGGGAAAACGATGGATGGATTTCACCTGTTTTGCTAACACAGCCTGCAAAATGCGAATGGCATCCTGTTGGGTAGGTATTTTCATATTATCTGTCCCTTTTTATTTGCCCATTATAACTTTTTATGACCTCTAATTGACTCTAAAAAATTTATTATATAATATATAATTATTTCCTGTTTTACCACCTTCCGCAATATTTCTGACACTGCAAACATCCATAGTCTTCATTAGAGAACTATTTCGGCAATTGCTGTTTTAGGAGATGGAGCAATGCAAAATTACAGAGTCAATCCATACAGGCCCAGCAGATTACGTCTGGGAATAATGATTATTTCGCTGGGTATGCTCACCTCGATATTTTCAGTGGTCACGATGGTGGTCATCGTTACTGAGCGCCTGGCCTATCCCGATGGTTATGCTGACCCATTCACAGAGCTGGCGGGGATACAGTTAGGACAGCCTATCGAAAGCCTGAATGCCTATGCATGCGAGGCTAATGATCAGAGTTATCGAAATTCAAGATTTTATACCTGTAGTTTTGATTTGCAATCCGCGCATTTTAAGCGGGTGGTCGTGGGTACTTATGACCGTCAGATCACCAGTATTACGCTGACGCCGCATAACTTATGGGTGTATGACCTCATTCAACGCTGGGGACAACCCGACCACATCCGGCATGACCCAGCCGCGTATGTGCTGCTGTGGGATGAGGGCGTGATGGCGTTTACGACCAGCAGCCAGCAAAAATTTACGCGTCGGCTGGCTGTAAAAACGCTGACGCTGAGCGTGCATTAAATCAGGCGGGATATTTTACAGACTCGCCTGCTGGCGATAATAATCGATAGTGGCGGCAAGGCCATCTTCAAGCGAAGTGTGCGGCTGCCAGCCGATCTGAGCCAGCGAGTCAGCGGTGTTGGCGGCACGCACCTGCTCAAACGGACGATCCGGCAAGGCGCCAAACGCCAGCTGCGCGTCGAGCGAGACAATGCGCGCCAAGGTCTCGACCATATCGTGAATCGTCACCAGTTGGCCGGAGCCGAGGTCAATCGTCTGGCCGTCGATGCCGGGTGTCAGCGCACATTTCAGCAGGCCAGCGACCACGTCCGCCACATAAATCCAATCCACCGGACGGGTGCCACTGGACATTTTCGGCACTTCACCGCGCAGCAATTGCAGCGTCACATAAGGGATGAGCTTGGTCACGTCGCGCTGGGCGGGGCCATAGACCATGAATAAACGCGCTGTCACCAGCGGAGTCTGGTAGAGATTGTAAAACATCTGGGCATAAGCGCTGCTGGCGGATTTGGCGGCGGCGTAAGGGGATGATGGCGCACTATTGGCCTGCGCTTCTTCCAGTGAACCCGCCAGAATTAAACGCTCGCAGGCGTATTCTGTGGTGAGATTGAGCAGATTCACGGTGCTGACCAGATTGGAATGCAGCGTCGGCAGGACGACTTTACGCTCACGAGAACCGGTGACTTCACTGGCGAGATGAAACACATAGGCAGGTTTTATATCAGCGAAGATGTTTTCGAGCGCGGCGTAATCGCCAATATCGGCCTGCCACCAGTTAAGCGGCGAGTCGGCGGCAATATGGCTACGCGAAATCGCGTGAACCGTCGCGCCAGTGGCGACGAGCTGCTGGCATAAGTGCGCGCCGATAAAGCCGCTGGCTCCGGTCACCAGGACATTTTTACCGGCTAATGTGTTGGTTGCTGTCAAAAAAATCCCCCTAGAAGGTTGCTTATGCGTCGCGATCCTGCCAGCGATTATAGAATTTCAGCAGTCCGCGCAGGAAGCCGAGTCCGTAACTAAAATGCAGCGTGGCGAAGATCACCGGTAAATAGCGCAGATAGCGCCAGCCCGC
>JBBSQD010000422.1:0-3408 GCA_038258185.1 Aggregatilineales bacterium
AAGGTATCATCGACGAGTATCCGCTGCAACCGGCGACTGTGACGGTGGATTTGCCGGTGCGTGAAATTGAGCGGTTGCTGGGCATTCCTTTCAGCGCGGAGGATGCCGCGCAAATGCTGCGCCGACTGGAATTCACGGTGAAGGTCAATGGCAATCTGCTGCATGTGACCGTGCCCGATCATCGCATGGACATTAACGACGAGCCGGTGATTGGACAGGCGGATCTGGTCGAGGAAATCGCGCGGATTTACGGTTATGACCGCATTCCGAATACGATTATCGCCGACGCGATGCCACCACAGCGCACTGATAAAGCGCTGGAACTGGAAGACCTCACCCGTGATATTCTGGTGGCGTTGGGACTGCGTGAGCATATCAGCTACCGCCTGACCTCACCGGAGCGTGAATCGCCGCTGACCACTGGCAACGGGGCACACGGTTATGTTGAATTAGCCAATCCGATCTCGGCGGATAAAACTGTGCTGCGCCATACCATTCTGGTGGGTTTGCTGGAAGCCGCCCGTTCCAATGCGCGTTATACCGACCGCCAGCAGGTGTTCGAGATCGGCAGCGTCTACTTTAAGGAAGCAGGCGAAATCCTCCCCAACGAACCAGCACATCTGGGGATTCTCATCACCGGGGCGCGGCAGGCTGGTGACTGGACACACGAAGGTGACAGCGCCAATGTCGATTTTTACGACCTGAAAGGCATTGTCGAAGAACTGCTATACCGGCTGCATGTTACGGGTAAAGTCGAGTATGTCCGCGCGGCTAACGAAAGTTTCCATCCGGGGCGTTCAGCTCAGTTGAAGGTTAATGGTCAGGTGATCGGCGTGTTTGGTGAGCTGCATCCGCGTAGCGCACAAACCTTCGAGCTGACCGCAGCGCCGGTGCTGGCGGCAGAATTTGACCTGAAGGCGCTGATGCAGCAGGTCGAACAGAATTATCCGGTGCAGGCGCTGCCACAGACCCCGCCCGTGTTAGAAGCATTAGCACTGGTGGTGACGCAGGATACCCCGGCGGAGGCGCTGGAGGCGGTGATCGTCAAAGCCGGTGGCCATCTGCTGCGCTCGGTCAGCCTGTTCGATGTCTACACAGGCGATTCTATCCCTGAGGGACACAAGAGCCTGGCTTACGACCTGACTTATCAGACCGACGAGCGCACCCTGAAGGATGCGGAAGTCGCCAAAATCCGTAATAAGATCATCAAGACCGCCGAGCGTGAATTAGGGGCGAAACTGCGTTCCTGAGCGCATCTGTTTTGAGCAGCATTCTGCGAGGATCCATCTGAATTGATTTACAGATGATCCTCGTTTTATTTTGATATTTTAAGTTGCCTCCAATGCGTACCTCATCTGACACCACCATACTGTAATGGAATTTGAAATAAAAATTGGAGGTAAGGGTGATGTCCATATATGCTATCGCAACCGTTCCCACAGACTGGACACCGGAAATTCCGCTTGGTTTTAGTGAAGCCGGGTATCAACGCTGGCACAAGCAGATTGAACCCGGAACCGTTCTGCTCATCTATAAAGCCTCACCAGTGAATGCGATTGTGGCCGAAGGGCAGTTGCCGGATACCGTTTTTCAGCGGGTCGAAGACTGGCCTGAGGCGAATGTTCAGCATACCGTAAAGACTGCGCAGGGGCGGCCTGCCGCTTATATCCTGCCTATCAGCGTAAACTATGCTCATGACCAGTCGCATTTCAGGTCTGTGGAGCTCATCGATGAAATTGAGACGGGTATAGAAGTGCCCATCCGCGATGAGTGGGTGCCGATTGACGCGGACATCTACCATCTGTTGCTGGACTAACGGCGGGTTATAGCATGTTTGATTATTCCCGCGACTACGACAACATTGATTTTCGCCAGAATCCAGAGCTGTATCAGATCGGCAGAGGCGAGCAGGGTGTTTTACTGGTCGAACCTTATAAGTCCGAAATCCTGCCGCACTGGCGTTTCAAAACCCCTGAGATCGCACAGGAGTCGGCGGAGAAAATTTACGCGATGTTCCTGGACTATAAAGCGCAGGGTGATTTCGTCGGCATGGATATGGCCCGAAAGTTTTTGCAGATGGGCTTTACCCGTTCCCGACGGTATGCCAATCACAAAAGCGGACGCAAATACGCTGACGATGGCAAGACGGTTTTACCGCTGGATGTTGACCCTATCAAAGCCGAGTCTGCCAGCATTTTTTATGGCTACTATGAAAAGGCCAAAACTGACGAAACTTATTTACAGATGCGCACCGCCCACAAAGAGCGTGAGCAAGATTAGGTTAAATGCTGATAATCGTTGGAGCGCTCCAGAATCCATCGGTTGGAATTGCTGCGTTTATGCCAGTGCGTGATCGAGGTTTTTCGGATATCTGCCACCGCATGTTGTGGAACCGCCACGCTGTAGCCGAAGAAATAGGCAAATGACAACTGCGTATAGGCGCCATGCGACATAATCAGAATGGTTTTGTCGCGGTTTGCCTCGATAATCCGATTGAGTGTCTGATGCACCCGCGCCGAAAATTCGACCATCGTTTCGTGACCTTCCAGCCAGCGGTAATACGGGCGCTGCATGTCGCTCAGTGACTCCCACGATTTCATAAAATCCTCGTCACTGAAGTAATCATCGCCACTGCGCCACTCTTCTAAATCATCGTCAATCACAATTGGCTGGGATAGCACAGGCGCTAAAATTTCGGCAGTTTCACGGGCGCGCCGAGCGGGACTGCACAGGAACACATCTGGCTTGATCTCGCCGGTGCTGGCTAATCTGTCGCGCAGTTTTTCTGCATCCACAATACCCTCTGGCGAAAGCCCAAGATCCTGTTTGGGATATTTCTCATCGACCAGTTCAGTGATGTATTCGGCATGGCGAATGAAATACACGTGAGTCATGGTGCCAAATCCTCTTAAAAAGTATCTTTTAGCTACCTTCGAGATTCAATCAAACAGGTGTTAGTATGTCGCTTTATATTCATCCTGTACGGACACGGCATGCCGTGTCCATACAATAATTCTATTTTCGAATGGTCACTTAGCAAATACTTTGATTACGAACCTTCAAGAGGGGATCAAAAATAAACCGGGCTAATTAAATAATCAGCCCGGTAAAGGTGTTACAAATGATTACTAAAATACCCAGTCGCGCAGCATCCCCGCGATGAGGGTGGCACGCCGCGGCAGGCTGTTGACCACGACCTGCTCATCTTCGGCATGCAGGCCGCGTCCCTGTGGCCCCAAACCATCGAGCGTGGGTACACCCATAAACGCGGTGAAGTTGCCGTCAGATGCGCCCCCGCTGCCTTCTTCATGGACGCTCAGACCCAGGCTTTCGCCAATCGCCTTGCATTGCGCAAAGGTCTTAATCATGGTGTCGTTGCGTTCCATCGGCCCACGCGCATGATGCTGT
>JBBSQD010000423.1:0-3353 GCA_038258185.1 Aggregatilineales bacterium
CAGATTTCATGCGTCGGCTGGACAATGACTTCATCTAAGAGCGCCGCATTGACATGAGTCAACTGCACTGGCTCAGTCGCCCCGGCGGCTTTCCAGAAAATCTCAGCAGGAGTTTCCGGCATACTGGCCGCATAGACGATTCCGCCCTGACTACTGATGTCATAGCCCTGCACCTCGGTAAAATCACCTTCTGGCGCGGCCACGATTTTTTTAATGCTGGTGCCATCAGGGGTCGTCTGATAAATCTCGGTGCTGCCATCGCTGTGAGCGCGAAAGCATAATCTGCCATCCGGCAGCCACTGCGGGTCAAGGGCGCTGCGATCAAATTCGAGTGTCAGGTCGCGCCTTGCCCCGCCGCCCGCCGCTGGCATCACCGTCAGCAGCGGCACGCGTGTATACAGGTTTTCCTGCGGGGTGCGCACATAGGCGATCCACTGACCGTCCGGCGACATGACAGGATTGCGGTCAGCATATTCTTCATGCGTCAACCGTTGGGCTTCGCCATCACTGACGCGGATGCGATAGAGTGCGTCAAAGCGCGACGGCTCATCCGCCAGATGCTCGGCTGGCCGGAAAGTGAGCAGATACTGACCATCGTTTGTCCAGCTTAAAGCCGCATGATCGGCATCAATATCGGTTAGGCGGCGCGGTGTCGCCCCCGCCTGAGCATCGACCACATAGACCTGCTGGTAGCGTCCGTCCATAAATGACTTGCCATAGCCATCACGATACGGGATGCGGGTCGCGCGTAACGGGTCGTTGCGGCGGGATTCAGCCAGATCGCGGCGCTCACGCTGCTGCCGGGCTTCCAGCTTATTGGCGGGAGGCGGTTCACTGTCGCCGCTGTCCTCCCAGGTTCGTTCTGTCGCATCCGAAGGGGACAAAAATGCGATCATCGCGCCATCCGGTGACCATAACGGACTATTCGCCCCGGTGGATAACTTCGTCAGCGCATAGGCTTCGCCCCCCGGTTCGCGGATCGGAATCAGATGGATTTGCGGTTTACCACCCCGCGCCGAGGTAAACGCCAGCATACTGCCATCGGGTGACCAGCGCGGCTGGCTATCCGCGCCGCTGCGGCTTAACTGTATCGGGTCGCTATCGCCGCTGGTTGCTACCAGCCAGATATGCGTTTTGTAACTGTTTTCCACCCGGTCAATCGTGCGCTGTACATAGGCAATCCAGCGTTCATCCGGGCTGATGTGCGGGTCTTCGACATCGACCACGCGCATAAAATCATCAAGAGCTATCGGGCGCATCAGACCGCCTCCCATTTACCGACTCGGGCAGCAATGCGCTGACCCGTCACGCCGCTGGCATCCTGTTTCGCCAGAAACACAAATGCCTCAGTAATCTCCGCCGGATCAATCCAGCGCTTTTTGCCGTCTTCATCATAATTCTGAGCAGACATCGGTGTATTAATCGCCGCGCCGGGAGTCACGGCGTTGACAGCGATGTTAAACTCCCTGCCTTCCATCGCCAGACATTTGACCAGCCCTTCCGTCGCGTGTTTGGCCGGACAATAGGCAATCTCTTTAATGAAGCCTTTGGTGCCAGAGCCGGAACTCAGCAGCATGATGCTGCCGCCACCCGCGTCAATCATCGGCTGCCATACGGCTTTGCACAGTTGGAAACCCGCCTGAATAATGATATTGGTCTCTTTTTGCCACTGCTCCAGCGTGATCTCCTGCATCGAGCGCTGCACCAGCAAAGCCGCATTGTGGATCAGCACGCGTGGCGTACCATAATGCGCCAGCGCCACCTGAATCGCGCGTTCAGTATCCAGCGCATCACTCAGGTCAACCGCGATCGGCAGGCAGTCCGCACCGTCAGCCCGCAGTTCTGCTGCGAGCGCGTCCAGCTTATCCGCCGCAATGTCCATCATGGCAATTTTCATGCCTTCACGCGCATAGGCTTTGACCACGTCATAACCCAATCCCTGTGCCGCGCCGGTCACGATAGCCACCGCGCCTGTTAAATTATCCATAATCTTCCTCTCAAAAACGCTTAAATGCTGTCCTAGCCACGCAAACGCGGGTCCAGGAAATCGCGCAGCCAGTCACCCAACACATTCAACGACAAGGTGGTAAACATAATCGCCACCCCGGGGAACACGGCCAGCCACCACTTGCCGCCCAAAAGTTGCTCACGGCTGTCGGCCAGCATCGCGCCCCAGGTCGGCACACTCGGCGGCACACCCAGCCCCAGAAACGACAGTGATGCCTCCGACAAAATCACACCCGCGACATTAAAGGAAGCGATCACGATCAGCGGGGCGAGGATATTTGGCAGAATCTCGTTAAATATAATCCGCCAGTCCCGCGCACCAATCGCCCGCATCGCCTCGACATAATCCTTCTCACGCTGCGAAATCACCTGTCCACGGGTGACACGGGCATAGACGACCCACTGCCCAAAACCCAGGATCAGCACCAGATTGATGACCCCAGAGCCCAGCACCACCAGCACCATAATCGCCAGCAGAATAAACGGGAAAGCCAGTTGCACATCGGCCAGACGCATAATCACATCATCGATACGGCCACCAAAATAGCCCGCCATTAAGCCCAGGAATATGCCCAGACTACCGCCGATCATCACCGCCGTAAAGCCCACCAGCAGTGAGACCCGTGCGCCATAAATCAACCGGGACAGCACATCGCGCCCCAGCGAATCCGTACCCAGCGGATATTCAATCACATCATTGCGGTCAGGGGTCATCGGCGCAATAAGGCGCGCAAACAAATCCTGGCGATTGGGGTCTTTAGGCGAAATAACGGGGCCAAAAACAGCCAGCAGAAACACCAATAGGAAAATAATCAGCGCGATCAGCGGATAACGTCGCTTGATGAGACTGCGCATAGCGCGGATATAAAACGGCGGTTGTTCGGGTGCAAGTCTGACAGTTGAATAATCCGTCGAATGGAGGGGGAGCGTTTTAGTGGATTGATCAGCCATGAGTATTGCGCCTTTTATCGTAAACGAATACGCGGGTCAAGATACGCATAAAGTATATCGACGAACAGATTCAGGGTGACAAAGACCAGTGCGAAAAAGACCACCGCCGCCTGTACCACCGGGATATCTCGCTGGTTGATGGCCGTGACCACCAATCGCCCTACCCCCGGCCAGGCAAATACGGATTCGATCACAATCACACCGCTGATTAAAAAGCCAAATTCGAGGGCGACAATGGTCACGATGGGGATCATGGCATTGCGCATGGCATGCACCATAATCACCTTGCGTTCAGTCAGCCCTTTGGAGCGAGCAGTCGTGACATATTCCTGCCCCAGCACTTCCAGCAAAGCCGAGCGTACCAGACGTGCGTTACGGGCGATGGTAAATACCGA
>JBBSQD010000424.1:0-3342 GCA_038258185.1 Aggregatilineales bacterium
ATCATAACCATTGGGCAAGGTCACGATAAAATCATGGGCATTCGCCTTTTTAGCCGCTGCGATAATGTCACCATGGGTGGCATCGGGCTGACCGTAACGGATATTCTCCGCGACAGTTCCGGCAAACAGATAGACATCCTGATGGACATTGCCGATATGACTTCTCAATGAGGATAGGGTGACATCACGTATATCATGCCCATCCACCAGTATTTTCCCGTTGGTGGCTTCATAGAAGCGCGGAATCAACGAACACAGCGTCGTTTTGCCCACTCCCGACGACCCGACCAGCGCCACATATTCGCCGACTTTAATATTCAGCGAAATGTGATTCAGGACATAATCATGGCCTTCCTTGTAGCGGAAGCTGACATCCCGAAACTCGATATTGCCCTGCACATCCGTAAGGGTCACAGCGTTGGGTGCTTCCTGCACTTCCGGTTGGATTTCGAGCATTTCCATAAAGCGGCTAAAACCGGTAATGCCCTCCTGATACAAACGAGCGAAATTGGCTAAGCGCAGAATAGGCTCGATAAGGATGCCCATATAGAGCAAGAAGGTCAGCAGATCGCCTAAATCCAGTGACATCCGCACAATGCTTGCCCCACCGAAAATAATGACGGCAATCGTGATCAGTTGTGTAAACGCGATCATCCCGGCAGAGAAAAAGGCCTCACTGCGATAACCTGCATCCCGGCTGTCCACAAACCGCTTGTTTTCGTAAGCGAACTTCTCATTTTCGACTGACTCGTTGGTAAAGGATTTCACCACTCGGATACCCGCCAACGCATCTTCTACCTGAGCATTGATGTCACCGATACGATCCTTGCTGCGGCGCAAAGCGATATTCATCCGCTTGTTAAAGTACAGTCCATACAGCCCCATGACAGGCAAAAAGAGGAAGGCAATCACCGAAAGCTCAACATTAATCGTCATCAGAATGACGAAGGTGCCGACAAAATTCAGCAACGCGATAAAAAGGTCTTCGGGGCCGTGGTGATACAACTCCGACAGCCAGAAAAGATCATTGGTGAGCCGCGACATTAACTGTCCGGTCTTTTGCTCATCGTAAAAACTGAATGACAGGTTTTGATAATGGGCGAATAATTCCTCGCGCATATCGCTTTCCATCATCGCGCCCATCATGTGACCGCGGTAATCAATAAACAGATTGCACAGGATGTGCACAGCAATCAGTGACAGCATGAACGCACCCACCGCATAAATCTGATTGAGCGCGTCGGGGGCATTTTCGGCCAAGATAGTTTGCGTGATATAACGGGCGCATAACGGGAGCAGCAGTGAAGTGGCGGATACGACGAAGGCACAGGCTAAGTCAGCCGCCAGTAACTTCAGATAGGGTCTGTAATACGACAGGAATTTTTTACTTCGTGAATTCAATCAGGTTCTCCTCAAATGGACAAGCCTCGCAAACATTGATGGGCATGGGCAGTTGTGTTATTCATCACAGCTCCTTTCTCTATACAGATTGCCGATTTTCAATTACGCATAGCATAGCACTAGGGTTCACAGATTTCAATAAAGGCTTTTTAGAGGTCACATAACCACGTTCGCAAACAAGCCGATATGTCAGTATGGACAGTAACTCACCAACCAAGAAAGCTCAATATCCACGCTGGTCAGACTATTCACGACAGCCATTTGCTTCATGATGACCTATCTTTCCTCATTTTCAATTCTATAATTCTTAAAGAGCAATTTACATTGCCGCTTCGCGTCCGGCGATGGTTTGCGTTACATTAAAGGTAATTTACGTCTCAATCAGGAGCAGAATGATGACCCAGGTCGATACCAGTATTTTTCGTAAATATGATATTCGTGGCCTTGTAAGCGGCGATACCCCCCAGATCACGCCGGAGCTGGCCAGTCTGGTGGGCAAGGCCCTTGGCACCTATATGCCCAAAACCTTCGGCACCGAGCGGGTCTTTGTCGGCAGCGACAATCGACCCTCTTCCCCGCGTATTAAGCAGGCCATGATCGAGGGAATTGCCTCAACCGGACTCGATGTAACTGACATCGGTGAAGTGCTCACCCCCACCGTGTATTTCGCCTCAGCCAGTTATGGCGAAAAAGGCGCGGGTGTCCAGATCACGGGCAGCCATCTGGATACACGCTACAACGGTATCAAAATGGCTTATGGGCCGCTGGCAATGGCCGGGGAGCAAATTCAGGACATTCTTAAAATTATTCAAACCGATGATTTCGCTTATGGCATGGGCAATATCACCGTCGATCATCACATGATCAAGCGCCACATGGAGACGATCAAGAATAAGGTGCACATCGCCAAACCGCTGACTGTCGTGCTGGATGCGGGTAACGGCCTCAGCGGCACGTATGTCCCGCCAGTGCTGGAAGCGCTTGGCATTACCGTCCACTGTCTGTACTGCGAAAGTGACGGTACCTACCCCAATCACCTGCCCAACCCGGAAGACCCGGAAATGACCAAAGACCTCGAAAAAATGGTGGTGGAAGTCGGCGCGGATCTCGGCCTGGCGTTTGACGGCGACTCTGACCGTTGCGGCTTTATCGACAATCACGGCCATCATATCGCGGCGGATCGGCTGCTGGCGCTGCTGGCGCGTGATCTGCTCAAGCGGCATCCCGGCTCAACGATTGTCTTCGACGTAAAAGTGTCGATGGCGCTGCCGGACATCATCAAGGAAGCCGGTGGCAAGCCATTGATGTGGAAAACCGGCCACAGCCTGATGAAGCAGAAAATGCACGAAGTCGGTTCGCCATTGGGCGGTGAGGTCAGCGGCCATCTGTTCATCGGTGAGGATTATTATGGCTTCGATGATGCGCCGCTGGTGGCGCTGAAGACGCTGCAGATTATCTCCGAGTCCGATAAGACCATCGCGGAGATTTTCGACGAAATCCCCAAGTTACCCGCCACCCCAGAGATCATCCTGTCTGCGCCGGATAACGTCAAATTCGCGATTATCGATGAGATCAAAGACGAACTCTCCAAGGACTATGAAGTTGTGGATATTGATGGTGTGCGGGCGATCTTCCCCAATGGCTGGGGACTTGTCCGCGCCAGCAACACGCAACCGGCTATCACGCTGCGCTTTGAGGCGTATGAGCGTCCGCAGGTGGCGGAGTACATCCAGAAATTCAAGGATTTGCTCGACAAGCACCCTGAAGTCGATCAGACCAAGCTCGATCAGCAGTTGGCGGCGTTCAGCGCGTAGATCAGCAGCATCTCACAGGGGCGCATCGCTTGCGCCCCTCCATTCCGGCTCTATCTTAATAGGGACAAGAGAGTAAAGTTGCCACCATCTGTAAAATTAAATCTCAGGTGGATGATTACCTGCGATA
>JBBSQD010000425.1:0-3318 GCA_038258185.1 Aggregatilineales bacterium
CGTCTGGGCGATGTTCTCACGATTGTAATAACTTGACCCCCGTTAAAATCTGCCGCCTGTGCGCCTGTCAGAACCCCGTATTCAAACTCCGCTATACTAAAAATAAGATTAGGTACAGGAGAAATTATGTCCACTACAGAAATCAACGGTACTTCATTCGAAACGGTTGAGCGTGGAAATGGGCAGAGTATCGTCTTTGTCCACGGCTCGAACAGCGATTATCGCACCTGGCAAGCCCAAATGGATGAGCTTTCCAAAAGCTATCGCGCCATCGCCTACAGCCGACGTTATCACTGGCCCAATGCCCAAATCCCTGACGGTGCCGATTATTCCATGAATGAGCATCTGGATGACTTACAGGCATTTATTCACACACTGGATGATGCGCCTGTGCATCTTGTCGGGCATTCTTACGGCGCGTTTATCAGTTTGCTGCTGGCGATGCGCGAACCCGGTCTGATTCGCAGCCTCGTGTTGGGCGAAGCGCCAGTGATTACACTCTTTATCAGCCTCCCACCCAAACCCCAGCAGATTCTGGCTTTATTCCTGCGCCGACCACGTACCGCTGCGGCCATCGTGAAATTTGCGGCCACCGGCCTCGTCCCGGCAACAACCGCTGCCGAGCGCGACGACATGGATAAGAATTTAGAGATTTTTGGGGCGGCTGTGTTGGGCAAAGAAGCGTTTAAGCGTTTATCATACCAACGGCTGGAGCAGGTCAAAGCCAATAATTTTAAGGCGGAATTTCTCGGCTCGGGCTTTTTACCTGTGGATGCCGAAGCTGTGAAGCACGTTCAAATTCCGACCTTACTGCTCAATGGCGAAAACAGTCCAGCGCTGTTTCATCATCTGACCCAGGGCTTGCAGGAGTTATTGCCGCATGCCGAAGATGCTGAGATTCCAGCCGCATCACATCTCATGCATGAAGATAATCCATCTGCCTACAACATGGCGATTCTATCATTTATTCAGCGCCATTCCTGATTAAACGCTTATTCGTCTTTGGGGTCATTTTTCTGGCGGCGCTGACGGGTCGTCTCGCCCATGCCGGGATTCCATTCATCAGGGAACGCGCCCACCTCGCGCGTCACCACTAAACCACCCAGATCACGCGCGATGATTTCCAGCATTTTCGGCTGCGACCAGATCAGGGAATCAATCTGCACCGCCACCGCGCCCGCGTCCAGATAATCGCGTGCGTCCTGCTGCGAATGGATGCCCCCCGCGCCGATCACTGGCACATCCAGCCTGTGCGCCAGCTGGCCGACAATCCGCAGCGCAATCGGCTTAATCAGCGGGCCATAAATGCGCCCGGACAGCAATCTGCCGGAATACGGATCACGCGCTGTACCGCGTGGAGGCGCGCCGATGACAATCGCCGCCGCACCTGCGTCCGCCACTGGCCCCGCCAATTCATAGGCTTCCTGCAACGGCACCCGCACAATCACCGGCTTTTCGGTCGCGCGTACTGCCGCCATGGTAAATTCCGTCGCATCTTCCCACGGCATGTCATCATTCAGCCCCAGTTCAATCGCGTCGATGGAATGTTCCGCGTCGATGCGTCCGGCACAACTGGCGACATGCTCCGGCGTGGTCGCTACCACGTGCATAATCACCGGCAGCGGCAGCCGATCCAGCGCCGAGCGATATTTCGACAGCGTTTTGCTGATGCCCATATTCGGCAAACCCGTATGCACCAGCACCCCCGCATCCAGCGGAATCACCCGCGTGCCAGTGGCGGGATGCCACGGCTTATACGTGACCGGATTGGTCACAATCGCGCCTAATTTTTCAACTTTCACAATACCGCGATACACATCGCCAAAGCCGAATGTGCCGGCGGCGTTCATCACCGGCGTATCCAGAATGATCGAATTTTTGCCGGGTCGCGTGATTTCAATTGCCATGTTTCGGTTCCTTTGCTATTTGGGTTCCCACGCGCCCGCCGCCCGCAGCAATTGCGCGAAATCATCCTGCGGCGTTTCTCCGTGTGTGTCCGGCCACTGCCGCCGCACCGACTCTATTGTGCGCAGTGCTTCGCGTACCGTTTTGAGATTCTTGCGGCGCTTAAACAGGCTGTGCTGGGTGCGATGACTTTCCATCGCCGCGACTTTGGCTTCCGCCCACGGACGGATATCCAGCGCCAGATGCGCCGGTTCACTCTCGTTCCACAGGCGATCTTCGATATTCGACACCTGCGCCGCAATCGTATAAGTCAGCACCCGCGGCATTAAATGCCGCACACCATGTAACACCGCCCGATTCACCAGTTTGTGCGCCGGATGTCCATATTCACCATCCGCCCCATGTGTCAGAATCAGGCTGGCCTGTCGCTGCCGTGCGATCTGTATAAACTGCTGCGCCAGCGTATCAAAATCCGCCACAAATGGATACAGCACATCATCCGGCCCAATCGTCGGGTCGACATAATTCAGACATTCCGCCGATGCCCCCAGATGTTGCGCCGCCGCCCGCAGCTCGGCCTCACGCACACTGCCCAGCAATTCGCGCTGCACCGGGCCAGCCTCCACGCCGATCTCGCCGCCTTCGCCCCGTGTCGCGCACACGATATGCACCGGGATGCGCTGCTGAGTCAACAGCGCGATCAGCCCGCCAGCCATCACAGTTTCATCGTCTGGATGCGCAAAAAAACAAACCACTGAGCGTAACATCAGCGCAGCACCACCTGTGACAGATCCAGCGCCGGGCCGTCCATGCACACCAGCGCCGTCCCCTGCTTGATGCGAATCACACACGCCTGACACGCCCCTGCGCCACACGGCAGTACCGGATTAAACACGCCCCACAGATAATTTTTGGGGATATCCGCCCGCAGCGTTTCAAACATGTCCCACACACGACCAAAGCGCAGCATCTCGTCATCAGGGCGCACCACGACAAATACCTGATCCACCAGCCCCACGGTCATCACCCGATTCGGCCAGTTGAGATCGGCATCGCCATGCACCACTTCGACTTCTGGCGGCAGATGTTTGGTTTCATACATAATCGCGCTGCCAGCCAGCACCACCGTCACGCTGGCATTGTTGGCTAACAGCAACGGAATGATCGACAGCAGCGGCGTCGGTGGCGTGTCATAAGCCACCAGCAGCACATGGCGCATCGTCCGCCGGAAGCGAAACGGCTCGCCCACTGGCCCCAATACCTGAATTTCATGACCTGGCTCATAGTGAATGTGACCGGGCCGTTCGATAATCAGTTTGTTCAGCGCAAAATCCACCGGCCACCACTGTTCCCGCAGATACGGGTCCCACACCTGATTATTCAGGCGCACCAGAATCGATTGGCCGGGACTCA
>JBBSQD010000426.1:0-3309 GCA_038258185.1 Aggregatilineales bacterium
CCCCCCAGATTACCACGCGTTTGTCGGTTTGCTTAAAAGCGCTGAGTTTTTCCTGCCAGCCAGCCAGCACAAGCGGATAGGTATCCTTAAAATGCTCCAGATCACGGCGAATATCATCCAGCGTGTAGTCTGGCTGATAAGTAATGTCACCATCACTTTTGGGGCGTGCCTCGATCATCAGATACTGATCATCGTAATCCGTGTAGACATCCAGCACATCAAAGCCGCTGTCAGCAAACAGGCGATTCAGCGAGAATGGGCTAAAGTAGGAACAATGTTCATAGTAGATATCCCAGAAGGCGACATCTGTCAGAACATAAGCGACATTGGGAATCTGGAAGAAGATGATCGTGTCCTGGCGATCCCCGACTGAGCGGCGCACCGTAGCGATAAAATCTGCTGTACGCGGGATATGCTCCAGCGTCATTTTGCAGCAGACAAAATCACCATGATAATCTGTATACTGCTCGGAGTAAAAATCCGCAATAAAGCGGGTTCGCGCTTTGGCTTCACTTTCGACCGGCTCATTGCGATACGCCGGGTCAAAACCAATGCCGCGATTGGGCCCTAACTCGCACAGTTGCAGCAGAAATTCACCCTGTCCACAACCAATCTCGATGATGTCCTTATCGTGGAGGTCATAGCGTTCAATCAGATGAGTGGCTACACGATGTGCAAAGGCATTAAACGTTGGCGAGAAACTTTGCGTACCCTCATAACGCTCGGCATATTCGCTGAGTGACGGGTCAAAGGCAATATTGCTGATGAACCCGCAGGTATCGCAGAAGCCCAGCTGGATATCGCCAGTCGGATAATGAACGGCCTCGTCACGGGTGGGCAGCAGCAATACGCTATGCGCAGGGATGCCACTCACCTCATAAAATACAGACATCCCCACGGCCCCGCAGTTAGGACAGTTTGTCGTCGCTGAAGTCATTATACGACCCTCGGTTCCGTTATCGGGATGATGAAATGGCCGCCCTGATCATGATAAGCTACCTGCTGCTGCATAATCTCTGTTGCAAAATTCCACGCCAGAATAAGCACGTAATCCGGCTTATCTTCCAGCAGCTTCTCCACCGGGTAGATTTCCAGTTTATTGCCCGGCATATAACGTCCATGCTTATGCTTGTTCAGGTCTACGATGTAATCAAGCTGCGCGTGATCAATCCCCATATAGCTGAGAAATGTGGTCGCCTTGGCCGCAGCGCCATAACCCGCGATACTTTTGTCCTCTGCTTTCAGATCATTGAGAATGCGATTAACCACATTTTTAAGCTCGCGCATCCGGTTGGCAAACCCCAGATAATAATCAACCCGGTCGACCGTGCGCTGTTGTTCCATCTCCAGCAACTCACGCACGGAGTCGGTCACATCCTCATATCGGTTGATGAATAAACGCAGCGAACCGCCATGAATGGATACTCGTTTGATGGCGTTGAGATATAAGTCGTGTGAGCGAAACAGGCGATCCAGCGCAGTCACAGAGAAGTAGCACAAGTGCTGGTGATAGATCGTATCAAACTCACAATGATCCATCAGGTCGACCACGTAGGGTGCTTCAATGACCGCCACGCCATCATCGGCCAGAATAGTATGTATACCCTCAGCGAAACCGTTCAGGTCTGGCACATGGGCTAACACATTATTCGCCAGGAAAACATCCGCGCCTTTTGGGTGATCCTGCCGCAATTGCTCGGCCAGCTCGCTTGTAAAAAAGGTGTTCATGGTCGGGATTCCGGCTTCCTGCGCGACCTGAGTGGGCCCTTTAGCCGGATCAATTCCCAATACAGGGATGCCCTTTTCGAGAAAATTCTTCAGCAGATAACCATCATTGCTGGCTGCTTCAATCACCCAGCTATCCGCATCAAGGTTGCGTGTCTCCAGCAGGAAACGAGCACTCTCCGCAAAATGGCGCAGAAGCGATTGCGAAACTGACGAAAAGTAAGGGTATTCTCCGCCAAAAAGAATCTCAGGCGCGACATTTTCCTTGATCTGCACCAGGGCGCAGTTGGGGCAAAAAGTCAGGGTCAGGTCAGCAACTAAATCCGGCGCTTCAAGTTCAGAAGCACTCAACAGGCCGTCCGCCAACGGAGTCTGACCGAAAGATATAATCGTTTGCAGATCGGTATGTCCACATGCACGACAACTGCCAATAGGTGTGCTCACATTGATCATAGTCTTGTGCTATGCTCCGGGGGCAGATTCGGTTGCTGCCCAACGCAGATCGGGCGCTAATTGACCGTTCGCAATCAGATATTTAATGTGTGCGATACGTTTGTAGCGGTTGCCTTCGAAGTCATCCAATACCAGGCCAATGTCCTTATAGGCATTGTAGAGTTCTTCCGCGCCTTTACGGGCTGTCCATTGCGGGTCGTAACCGGGCAGATTATTTTCGGCTTTGGAGCAGTCCACCCGATAGCAGCGTTTATCAGGTTCGCCGCCGGGCGCATATTCTACAGCGCAGTTGGGCACCACCTGTTCGACAATTTCCGCCAGTTCACTGATGCGATAATTTTCGCTGGTGCGGCCAATATTGAATACCTGATTATGAACCACTTCACGCGGCGCGCTCACTGTCGCGACAAATGCACGCGAAATATCTTCGATATGCGCGATAGGACGCCAGGGTGTTCCATCACTCTTGATATAGACACGCCCCGTCGTAAATGCCCAAGCCACCAGATTATTCAATACTAGGTCAAACCGTAATCGTGGTGAAACCCCATAAGCTGTAGCGTTGCGCAGAAAAACCGGCGTGAAGTGATCATCAGCCAGCTTTTGTACATCACGCTCAACATACATTTTGGAAACACCATACGGTGTCACGGGGTTCAGTTCAGACTCTTCATTTACAGGGATATCCCCTGCCGCGCCATAATTGCTGCACGAAGATGAAAACACGAAACGCTCTACCCCTGCTTCTTTTGACAGTTCTGCAAGACGCACGGCTGCACGATGATTGATCGCGTAAGTCGTATCTGGCGCAAAGTCACCTAACGGATCATTGGAGAGCGCCGCCAGATGTAAAACCATATCAAAGCCTTGCAGGTCGGCACGTGTTACATCCCGTATATCCTTGCGTATGGATGTAATCGGAGACGTAAACGAGCCAAACGTACTTTGCTCAAATAAGTCACTGTCCAACCCGACAACATCATATCCCTTTTCCAACAGCATCGGGACGAGAATAGTGCCAATATATCCTTTATCCCCGGTCACTAAGATTCGCATATGATTACTCCCATATCTTCCAGGGTGCATGGCCATTCAGCCATAGATCCTCAAGTCGTTTTTTATCGCGGATAG
>JBBSQD010000427.1:0-3302 GCA_038258185.1 Aggregatilineales bacterium
ATCAAACCTACTGACAAACTCCAGCATATCCGGACGCATTCAGGCCTTCCCAACGACTGGCCGAGTGAACGCACAGACTCCGAAGTGCTGGCGGTCATCGCAAAAATGATTACATTCAGCCAGTATCTGAAAGATGAATGCGCGACCTATCCACTACGCTATTTCGACACCTCACAGGATTTTATGGCAACGCTGGATGCAGTCGTCGCCTATCTCAGTGGTGACGAGTAAATTCCGCTCACGGCAATAGCATCAGGGCAGCAGTTCATAAACGGCCTGATTATCAAATGTATCCACCAAACTCAGGCGAGATTTACCGGGCAGCAGTGTGGTATCGAACGCATCGTTATTAACCAGAATATAATGTACACCCCAGTCAGACAGACGATTCAAGGATGCGTCAGCGGGAAAATCCAGCAATTCGGGATAACGCGCCCGAAACAAAAACGGATAATAGGTGCCATAGCCAAACACGACTGGCTTGCCGTGGTAACGGGTATAGAACATCGAGGGGCCGCTGAGCGCTTCATTGACGGGATACTGCATAATTGGTGCCCTGTCTGGCTGTTGTGCCAGCCACTCATCCACAGGGCGCGGATGCACGGCGTTCAGCGGATTGGGACTCCACATGCCGATGACTAGAATCGCGAAAGCCACAGAAGTAATTAACGCCTGATTTCGGGGTGTTCGCGATTTCAGCAGGTTTACCAGCCCGGCACCGGCTAAAAGCGCAAAACCCAGCATCACCATCAGCGCAAACCGCCCCCAGCTACGCAGACCACCGGCAAAGGGCAGCCAGTCACGCAGCCATAAAACCGGCAATGGCAGCGGAGTCGGCAAACGCCCGATAGTCAGATATGGCCCGAGGCTGAGAATGAAGGCGGCCACAAGCAGCCATTTTGTGGCGCGCCATTCAGCGCCACGCATCTGTCGCCAACCGATAATGCCTAAGAATAAACTGGCCCAACCCAGAGACAGCATAAATTCGTAAGGCATTTCGACACCCGGCACAGGCCACGCTATTGACTGAATCGCATTGCTCCAGAGTGGTTGGCGCGGATTGGGTAAAATATAATCCAGTGGACTGGCTGACCAAAAGCGCACGTCTTCGATAGGGATGTCCGCAGCACCTTCAGCGGACACACGCAGATACGGCAGCAGAAATGGCCCAGCCACCAAAATCACGACCACACCCACAGCCAGCAAAGCCAGCCAGGTGCGCTTATCCGCCAGCAAGCCGCGCCAATTACGCGGTGAACCGATATAAGCAATCAGGTAAACTGGCAACAAGAGCGCCAGCATAAAGCCATAATACCAGGACGAAAGCGCCGCCAGACTGATCGCCAGACCGATCAGCAGCGCTGCGGTCAATCGCCGCGTTTCCAGCCAGAGATCAAATGCTAAGATGGCGAGTACCAGCCAATGGGTATCAATGAGCGGTAAGTGTCCGGCGATGCGTTGGGCGCGGTAGACACAGAACGCCAGCGCTGTCCCGGCAAAAAACGCCCCCGTGAAGATGATCTGGGGCGAATCCGGTACGATATCCCGCAGTCGTCTCCACGCGAGGATGTAAGTGAACCAGCCGGTCAGCACTGCCGAGAGCATAATCGCCAGATTGTAGGCCACAGTCGCGCCGAAAAGCAGAGTGAGTGGCATCAGCAGAAAAGTGTGCGACGGGGTGATCTCACCGTAAGCCAGCGGATAACCATCGGGGTAGGCGACATCAGGGTGAAAAAATGGCGAGGTACCGCGCTCAAAAATCGCATGTGGCACCCACCACATTTTCCAGACATATTCATAATTGTCACCGGGGAGCGTACCCGCACCGATCACATGAGTTGAGAGATTGGGCAGCAGCGGCCAGGTGAATACAATCGTCAGCAGGATGTAAGCAATTAATGCCGCCAAACGATGCCGAGCCAGAATCAGATGCACAGCCACCTCCGTCGCGTAAGTTCACAGGAAAGGCGCAGATTGCTTCCGCGCCTTTCCTGAGTGTATTACATAGTATCCATTTCTTTACGGACGGTTTCGTAAAGGATTTCCGCTTTAAGCTGGCCGAGACTGTAACAGGGACCGCCTAACTGTTGCGCAAGCTGAGTCGCCAGCCCGCGATCAAAAGCGACATGCTCCATATTGACCGTGACGGTTTTGATGTTGTCCTGCTTAATCATGTTGGCGATGCGGTGCGCCTCTTCCTGCGGGGCCTGATTGCTGATAGACACATTTCCGGCGCCATCCGTCAGCAAAATCAGCAGCGGGATAATATCGGGATGCAGCGTCTGTTCACGTTTGATGGTTTCGTAGGACAGCAGCAGACCCGCCGACAGCGGTGTTTTGCCGCCTACGGGAATATTGGTCAGGGCTTTTTTAGCCAGCACCACCGAATTGGTCGGCGGTAAGATCAGCGAGGCGCGGTCTTTCTGGAAGACCACCAGCCCGACACGATCACGGCGTTGATAAGCATCCGTCAGCAGCGACATAATCGCGCCTTTGGTGGCCTGCATCCGCTCGGAAACGGCCATGCTCCACGAGGCATCCACCGCGAATAAAATCAGATTGGCAGCACGACGCACCCGCACTTTGCGCTGTAGATCGCTGGTGCGCAGGGCGTAGGCCATACCCGTGGTGGCTTTCTGTTCTTCACGATTCTTCTGGAAGGGCGCGGCAGCCCGCAGAGTCGCATCGAAGGCGATGTCGTTGTGCTTGCCATTGGCCGGACGCGCCTGGATGTAGCGACCACGTTTGCGGTCGGTATGCGTACGGGAGCGCCGACCGGCGGTATGACGTGTCAGTTTGTCGAGGGAAGTCTGGAGTTTGCGCGGGTTAAATTCAACGCCGGATTCGACCTTTTTACCCCCTTCCCACCAGTACGCGTCACGGTTATCAAACACGTTCTGGGGGCTGGGGTCGGTCTGGCCGTAATCCGGCAGTTCTTCGCTGCTTTCAGAGGCTACTGATTGAGTTTTTTTTTGACGTTCGATTGCTCGCCGTCTTCGCTCATCTCGCCGCTTTCTTCACCTTCGCCCCACTCGGACATGACCTGTTCAAGTTGGTCTTCCATAGCAGTGGTGCTCATGTGCGCGTCGGAGAAGGGGCCGCGTTTCAGACGATGCGGGATCGCCAGTTCAGCCGCCAGCAGAATATCCTGCGCGGTGATATAGGTGCGACCTTCAAAGGCGGCATTGGCGCGCGCGGCTTTCAAAATCACCAGATCGGCACGGTGACCGTCGATCTGTAAATTGCTGGTCAATGTCGCGATGGCGTACAGGTCACGGCGGCTGTAAGCGACCTGATCGACC
>JBBSQD010000428.1:0-3264 GCA_038258185.1 Aggregatilineales bacterium
AGCGCCATGACAGCCACCTGGTGCTGGCAACCTTGAAACAGGCGTTGGCAACCGGATACACCCCGACCATATTTCATTCCGATCAGGGAACGGAATTTATGGCCCAGCGCTGCACTGATTATCTGGAGCAGTGTGGCGTTCGCATTTCAGTGAGTGATGTCGCTTCACCCTGGCACAACGGCTATATGGAATCCTTCTTTGGCCGTTTCAAGCAGGAGTTTGGCGACATCAACCGTTTCGACACAGCGGGTGAGATGCTGGCGGCGGTTTACCAGCACTTCCACTACTACAATCACCGGCGCATCCACACTGCCCTCAGGATGCCACCGGCTGTTTTTGCTGCCCAAGCTGTCGTAGACACTCGTCTTCAATTTTTGGGTACTTGACATACAGCCCATATACAAAGAAAGGCGTGTGTTCTGGAACACGGTCATCCGTGACAGCACGAAATTCCTCTGCGTGGGATCTGTCCGCAAACAAGTGATACTTATTCAAGTAACCTCCCCACATACTATTTAGTTTCCTCTGTTCTTCTTTCGTATATCCGCTATTTAATAAGCCACTTGTTAGCGAAGTCGTTGCAATATCATATCCAAGCAATACCCAATTTTGATCTATGATGATTGGGCTAACACTCGCATACCAATTCGCGTCGCCAATACATGTAAGTGCAATTATCCAATACTTTCGTTGTAAACTGCTCACCTCAAGATGTGCTTTCAATTTCGATAAATGAGTCCAAACCAATGGGTCATAAGTGTCGGAGGCAGATTCAATGTGCTCATCATAAATGTTATAGAATATGGACGACCAGACTAGAGGATCAACTGATAATGGCTTCTGAATGTCAAGACGCAAAAGATATTGTTCCCGCCTATCTCTTGACCAATGAGTTTCGGTACTCATCCACATCTCTCTGGCATCAAAGCCTATGATTTTTTCCACATTACTTTCATCGTTTGATGACATAAGTGATTCCCTCCACTCTCTTTACCCCAATAGACTAGCCTAAACTTTGATTCCCCTCTCCAGATTTGAAGAGGGGAATCTGGGATGATATTCCTATAGACTCCATAGCCGCCTACGCTGTTATCTATTCAGGGCATATGGACTTTACCTTGGCCTTCTTATGTCGTAGGGTTCGTTAGGAACTCCGTCCTGTTCCAGGCACCCGCCCAACAACTCTGTGGTTCTACATTTACATTCAGGTGGTGGACTTTGGCTAACAATGTAGACGGTGTAGTGATCGCCAGGACACGGAAAATGTGGTCTGCTCGGCGGTACCCTGTCAATTTGGACTCTTGGTGACGGTCTACATGGTTCAGGACAACCGGGCTGATGCGTTATGGCTCTGTCTCTTGCCCTTGTGACCTCACGGCTTATCCTCACGTTAAGTTCTCCGATTGTACTTTGCGTGATAACGTTGGTAGCGGGCTGTGTCAGTTCATCCCACAGAATTAACCCACCAACAGCTACAATAACACCTCCAATCATTGCCAACCCAATACCCAATCCAGTACCCGGTTGGTTTCCTCGCGGTAGCCTCGACTGATTACTCCAAGGAATTGCTTGCGCTGATGCAACCATTGTAATAGATATAGCATCCAGAATTGTGCCTTGATTCTGACAACCAAACTGTTGCAGCGCCGCAAGTGCGGCCTGTGGGTTTTCTCGGAACAATCTTGGAATTATGGCAGCATTATTTAGGAATTGCCGTGACGAGCCCGTTACGTCGGCGGCACTGCCAGTAACTTCCAAGGCTTTCAGATATTCCCAATTTTGCTTTATGAGAACATCAAACCACTGATCGTAGGTTTGTGGATTATCTTGGCTGAAACGCTGTGCCAGTCCAACTGCAGAGTAGTAGCAGTTAACATCAATTGGATTCCACCATTGAGTTGGTTGAGCACACATTCCGTTATAGTCTACGAGATTGACCGGATTACCACTAACATATCCAAACCCATTCAAACTCATTGGACTGCCAGCCATCCCCTCAAATGGATCAAGGCTCGCAAACACGCCCAGCCCCGGCGACAGATACCGCGCTCGCAGGTATACCAAGTCATTCGCATCAGTCTGCTCACCGGTGAAGCCATACGGCATTCCTAGGTTGCCCTGCACTCCAAACGGCGAGCCATAGGGTTCGTAGTGCTGCATCCCCTGCACAGTCAACATGTCATCAGAGACACTGCGAACACTGCCCAAGCCATCTTGTAAGGGATAGAACCAGTCGCCGCTGGGGTTCTGGTGGGCATGGATGCCGCGTGAGCTATGAATGAAGCGCTCGATGTTGCTGTTGGTCGTTTGTTGCAGAACGACCGCGAGACCCGGCTGGGTATCCAGTAGATAGTTAGTCACCACACTGTCCACAGTCTGCTGAATGCGATTGCCCAGACTATCATATTGGTACGATGTACTGCCCGGTGCAGTCAGCAGGCGATTGGCGCGATCCCAGGTGTAGACGTTCACACCGTCATCGGTCAGGTTGCCCTTGTCGCCCGTGTGATCTCTACCTCACTACTTTCCGGCATGATCTTCCTGCTGCCCGTGCCGTTGATTTTCGGTGTGGCGTTTGATGCCCTGCTGCGCCGTGTGCTGCCCATAGTCGAGACACGCCAATGGGCTCATGCCATTGCGAGTGTGCTCGCCGTCAGCTTAATCGGCATCCTGCTGTTTGAACCATTTCCGCTGACCGCCAGCGCCCGCGACCAGATTTACGCCTCCAACAGGATCCAATCCACCCGCGATATTCAGCCGTTTGATGAGGCGCTGCTGACCGCGCTTGAAGCTGTTTTGCCGGACGATCAGCGCAGCATTCTGATCACGCCAGAACATCCGGCCAATTATGTCATCGAGTCTATTCCGCACACCTTTATTCTGGGGGGTCGCGCCAGTTCCAACAGCGCCTATCCGCGCAATGCGCGTTTTCTGGCGCGTACCGCGCGCAACGTCCCCTCGGGTGTCCCCTGGCTGGACGCGTTCGATCTGCAAACTCTTGAGCGCTACGGCATCACCCATATTGTGCTGCAAGCCAGCGATACGCGCCTGCCACAGCTTCTGCTGCAACCGGAGCGCTTTGCTCTGCTGGCGCAGCCCGTCGGATTTTATATTTTCAGCGTGCTGCCGGGGATCGAAGCGACCGATGACGATGCCCGTTTCGAGCAGATGAATGCGCTCTACGGCGAACTGGAAATGCCGCGCTGGGGGCCGAATAATTTCCAGCTTCCGCTTCCCGGCAATGCTGACGCATGGCAGGATGTG
>JBBSQD010000429.1:0-3243 GCA_038258185.1 Aggregatilineales bacterium
GGCTCGACTAGTTCAGCGATTCGTATGGCTGGCTCTGGATTTTGACCATCCTCAATTGACCAGGCGGCACTCAGGCCGCAATAGGCAAAGACAAACGCCAGTATACGCGGCACTTCCAGCTTCATTTCCTGCGCCAGAATATCTGCCGTCCGCAGGATTCGATCCTCACTTTCGATAAGTTCAGTCACACCACCTGGATTGCAGAAGATATTGGCGGCATCATACGTGCGCTCACCATAAACGCCTTTCGGATCAAATGCCAGCCAGCCGCGCGTGTCGTGATAGCGCACATTCTCATGGTGCATATCACCATGCAGCACACACACTTCACGCGGAACCGCCAGCAAATCTCGTGCGACCAGCGCCGCCCGCACAAACAGCGTTTGATCGCCTGCCTGCTGGTCGGCTTTGGCTTTGTTGAACAACGAGCGAAAACGGCGCTCCAAGGTGACCAGACCCGCCTGTTCACCACCGATATCTGCGCTGTGAAGCTGATTCAATACCCCGGCGATAATGCGCGTAGCATCCGCATCGTGTCCCTCTAAAACCAGCGGGACAACACTCGCACCGGGCACATATTCCAGCAAATGCGCCTGTGCATCAGAATTCAATAATCGCACCGCGCCGTTTCCGTTATAACAGCGCAAAGCCGCTGCCCCACTCTGTTCATCTTGTACACCAATCGGCGTCAGCAGTTTGAGCACCACCGTCTCACCCTTGTGCTCAACGGTGTACACCTGGCTGGTCGCTGTCTGCGCCAGAAGCTGCGGATTTACCAGATGCCACATCTGCACATAATGCTCAAGGTTTTTTGATTCCATAGTCCTGTTCCATCTCAGGTATACGCCACAAACCATAGATCAAAGCGATCGCCCGTGCAATCGGTTGATCTTGATTTTAGCCTATAAACTACAGTAAGATGAGGTTGTCGTACAATCCATGTTACGATCAAATGCGACAAAGTATCAATATTTAACCAACTTACGCGAGGAACCCCATATGTTAAAAAGATTATCCCTGATTCTAGTCGTTTTAATGCTGTTTGCCACTGTCATCCCGGCACTGGCGCATGAGCATCGCACCACTGATGATGGCCTTGAATTAACTTTCGGCTGGTGGTCAGAACCCGCAATCGCTGGTGAGCCGAACGGCCCGGAAATTCAGATCGCCCTGGTTGCCAGTGAAGAAATGGAAATGGAAGCTACCGAAGAAGCCGAGCATGAAGAAGGCGCAGAGGCCGATCACCACGCCGACAGCATGGCGGTTGAAGATGCCGAACTGCAAGTCGAAGTCAGCTTTGGCGACCAGTCCATCACCGTACCCCTGCGCGCCGCCTGGGGCGAGCCCGGCCATTATGTAGCGGATGTGATGCCCATGCTCCCGGGTGATTATACCTTCCGCATTTTTGGCACCGCGGCAGGTTTTGAAATTGATGAAACTTTCAGCTCTGCCGATGGTGGCTTCAGCAGTGTCGAACCCGCTTCCGACATTCAGTTCCCCATCGCCCCGCCCACCAATCAGGAACTTATGGACATGATTACCGCCCTGCAGGCCCAGATTGATGCGCTTCAGGCAGGTTCGTCAGCCGGTAGCGATGCCGCAACCGCAGAACCTCCGGTCGTCGCTGACCCCACATTTGGCGGCCTGGCGAACCGTGACTGGGTACTCGTCGCTTATGGGGACGCGTTAGAACCCACCACTACCCTGGAAGATCCTTTAACGACAATCGCTTTTAATGCGGATGGCGTGACTGGCACCGGTGCCTGCAACGGTTTCAGCGGCACCTTCACCTACGAAAATGATCAGATCAGCTTCAGCCCGCTGGCGGCCACCCGTCGCGCCTGCCCTGACCCGGTCATGGAGCAGGAAAATCTGTTCTTTGAAGCGCTGCAAAGCGCCACCAGCTTTACGATTGAAGGTGATGTCCTGACTATCACCTATGGTGAAGGGATCAACGCGCTGGTGTTCACCGCCCCATAATGCAGACTTGAACTAAAAATAACGGGGCGGATAAATGTATTATCCGCCCCGTTTCGATTCTCAGCTAAATCAGTTGCAGTTAAGCTTCGTAACTTCCGCTGCTGTAAACATAAATCGCTGGCCCCACGTCATTCGACACACTAAAATCAAATTCATCAGCCGCCCATTCGTAGAACCAGTTGGCATCCGTAATGCTGGCATTGACGCAACCGTGACTGGCGCGGTAACCAAATCCATCATGCCAGTAGGTGCCATGCAGCGCGATATCACCATCAAAATACATCGTCCACGGCACTTCCTGCAGATAGTAGAAATCAGGCTGTTGATAAGCACCGCTCATCGACGTGCGCTGATAGCGCAAGTACACATGGAACAGCCCTTCGTTGGTTGACCAATCCTTCAGGCCGGAGGACACCAGCGTCGAGAACACCGGGGTATCCCCTTCATAGGCGACAGCGACCTGCTCATACAGATCAATGGCAATCCACTTGTTGGTATCCACTTCTTCAGGCCGTTCAATGGGTGTGATCTTCGCCACATTAAACTGATGCACCCACTGATCCTTGCCAATCTGATACCAGCGATAACCATCAATTTCGACGTAGGTATACAGCGTCACACGTGTATAGCGATACATAAACGCGTTATTCGGCGATTCATCCGCGCCGGGGGTCGCGCTGGCGCGCAGATGGCGCAGCGTCCACGCCATCGGATAAGGCAGCCCTTCTTCCGGCAGTTCCACCCCGGCAAAACGTGAAATTAAAACATCACTGCTCAGATCAGCCGTGCGCACCCATTCGTTTTCATCAATCTGCGACCAGTCACCCTGGGTGTTTTTGATGGTCACATAACTGAAGCCACCGGTCGTATTGACTAAAGCACCGCCCGGTGCGTTGAAAATTTGCAGGCCAGCCGGAACTTTACGATATTGACGATCAAACAGCAGACTGTCACTAACCACCAGCGGATCCACATTCGGTTCGGGATAAGCGGCTAACTCGGCATCGCTCAACCCCAGAGAAGCGCCGCAATCCACATTGAGCACACATCCATCCTGCGCCGCCAATGAGGGAACAACACACAACAGCAGAAAAATCACAATAATACTGACACGTTTTTGCATGACACCTATCCCGTTTTGTTATAAGTCGGTTTGATTATTATTCCGTTATTATCAACAATAATCCGCCATAGCTCCAGTATGTTTGCCCTACGGTCAACCCACGCAGATGAAGCGTAGGGTGGCGCCTAGTCATTAAATAC
>JBBSQD010000430.1:0-3182 GCA_038258185.1 Aggregatilineales bacterium
ATACTGGACCCGGCCTCACCGATGCGGGTAAAGCACTGGTCAAAGCCTGCAATCAACTGGGCATTATGATTGATCTCTCGCACATCACGGAGCAGGGCTTCTGGGATGTCGCGGCCATCTCGGATGCGCCACTGGTCGCCACCCACTCTAACGCGCATGCCATCACACCACTGACGCGTAACCTGACCGATAAACAACTGGATGCCATCAAAGAAACCGATGGCATGGTTGGCCTGAACTTTGGAGTCGCCTTTTTGCGCGAAGATGGCCAAAACGATACCGATACGCCGCTGTCGGCAATGGTCAGACATATTGATTATCTGGTGGAGCGGGTCGGCATTGATCGCGTCGGCTTCGGGTCAGACTTTGACGGCACCAGTATCCCGGCAGAACTGAAAGATGCGGCGGGTCTGCAGCGTTTGATCGGCGCTCTGCGTGATGCGGGTTATGATGACTCCGCGCTGCGCAAAATCGGCCACGAAAATTGGCTGCGGCTGCTGCGCAAAACCTGGAAGGACAATTAACCATGACCACGGTACAAGGCCCACGTTTATCGGATCATGATTTTTTCACGCAGGCAATTGATACCAACCGCCCCGGCCTGGAGGGGATTCCCGCACTGGTTGCACAGGGTGATTACGCTGCGGCACGTAAAGCCTTTGCCACGGAGGCCCGTGCCAACCTGCAACCGCAGCGTCTGCTAGGCACTATCCGCACCGATCGCCGCGAAAATCAATACACCTATGCAGGTGAAAGCCTGCAGGATGCCGCCGAGCGTATGCTGCGTTTAGAGCTGATTTCGTGCGGCGTGCCGATGCAGTTCGAAGGCACGGTGGACTGGTTCGCCAATCCCACTTACAACCAGTATAAAGAATGGACATGGCAGCTCAGCCGTCACTGGGATTGGGATGTGCTGGCGGAGGTGTATCAGGCCACAGGCGATGAGCGTTATGCCAAAGGTTTCGTGAAGCTGTTCCAGAGTTGGGTGCAGCAGGCGCTGGTGCCGGAAGATGCCCCCGGCAACGAAACAAAATGCTGGCGGACAATTGAAACCGGCATTCGCATGGGACGTCCCTGGCAGAGGGCGCTGCACACCTTTTATCAGTCGCCCCATTTTACCGATAACGTATTGGTGGACTGGTACAAATCGGTGTGGGAGCACGGCTGGCGCTTGCGTAATTTTCACCGCACCCACAACTGGTTGATTATGGAAATGAACGGCCTGGGTCAAATTGCGATTCTGTATCCGCAGTTCAAGGATGCGCCGGAATGGAAAGCCTACGCCATCGCCAAAATGATCCACGAGCTGGACACGCAGGTGTATGCTGACGGCATGCAATACGAACTTTCGACCAATTATCATTACGTCAACATCCGCAATTATCAACTGCTGTGGAATGTGATGGAAGCCTATGATGAGCCGGTGCCTGAAGAATTTCGCACCGTCATGGAGCAGATGCACACCGCCGAAATCAAGCTGATGCTGCCGGATGGCCGCCTGCCCGACTTAAACGATGGCACCTGGCGACAACTTTCACACATGCTGGAAGAAGCCGTTCGCTGTTACCCCGAACGATCCGATTTCCGTTGGGTCTACACAGGTGGGCAGGAAGGCAGGCCACCGGTCGTGACATCACTAGCGCTGGATTACTGCGGTTATTATGTAATGCGCACCGGCTGGCAAAACGCGGATATATGGGCATTATTCGATGGCGGTCACTTTGGTTATGCCCATCAACATGAAGACAAACTCAACCTGCTGCTGTATGCCTATGGTCGTCTGCTGCTGACCGAAGCCGGAAATTATGCGTATGACAGTTCACCGATGCGGACGTATACCCTCAGCACACAGGGACACAATACCATCCGCGTGGATGATCTCGACCAGAACCGGCGCGTGGGTTTTGCCCGCTGGCGCGAATCCGAACCGTCAGATGCAGAAGTAATCGAGATGTTGAACACGCCCAATGATGCCGCCTGGCACACCAGCCCGGCCTACGACATCGCCGAAGCGCAGTATGATGAAGGTTATGGGGCACAGGAAGACCGCACGGTCACGCATCAGCGCCGGGTGATTTTTATCAAACAGCCACCAACTGAGCTTGGCATGTTTTTCGTGGTGATTGATCGCCTGTTATCGGCTGACGAAGCGCCGCACAGTTATCAGGCGCTATGGCACATGAATACCGATGAGGCGGAAACTTCCGCACAAAATCCGTTGATGGTCGCCAGTCAGGATGTCGATCAGGCCAATCTGACGATCATCATGGCTGATTCCCCGAATGCCACGGTGCAGATCGTGACCGCACAGGAACAACCCATCTGGCAGGGATGGAAATCTTATGGGCAGGTACAGGGTGAATATTTACCCGCACCCACCGCGGATTACCGCTGGCAGAGAACTGGCAATCAGCGTGTTGTCACACTGCTCTATCCAACCCGCGCCGATGAGGAGTGCCCAGTTGTGCAGGTAATTGCTGACACCGCCGTAGACGCAACCGCGATTAAGCTGGCCTTGCGCGATGGTCAGGTAGTGGATCTGGACGAAACCACGTTTACCGGGGCATAACGGTCTCAAAAACAGGGGCGTACTTCATCAGTACGCCAGTACGCCCCTGACATAATTTATATTTCCGATAGGATTGACTCAGCCACCCATAGTCGGGGCATCTCCGCCCATAGTCACCCCCATACCGCCGCCCATCATCGTACCGGTGACTTCTTCGCCAGCCGTGTCCTGAGTCAGAAACGCTGTGACGGGGTTAATACCACGCAGCATCATGCCCTGTCCACGTGACCGATGCGTATTTATGCTCGGTCGATCTTCGGGGTCGCGCATCTGCACCAGCAAAGTCGTACGGGCTTCGTTGCTGACATTCACGCCAGAACCGTGAATCGTCAGATAGCTAAAGAACAGGACATCACCCGCTTCCGCTGGGCACAGCGTGGCGGATTCAACCGGATATTGCTCAACCGGCAGATGATTGCCTTCTTCCACATCACGGATCGGCCCCAGCTTGTGACTCCCCGGAACCACGCGCACACAACCCTTTTCTTCCGGTGCATCATCAAAATGGATAATCGCCGCGATCATGGTGTCGTTATCATGCGGGAAAAACAGATAATCCTGATGCATCGGAAAAGGTGAACCCTTCTCCGGCGGCTTGATAAACATCTTGGTA
>JBBSQD010000431.1:0-3171 GCA_038258185.1 Aggregatilineales bacterium
CCACAAACTCACGGATACGCAGTGGGTCAAGCGGCGTGATGTTGATTTTGTCGAAGCCCAGGTCGAGGGTGTAATCCAGCTCGCGGCAACTCACCACCGCCAGCAGGGCAGGGTGCTGCTCAATGAATTGCTGCACCTGCGCGTACTTGGCTTTGTGCTGGCTGGCGGGCAGTTCATTCAGACCATCCAACAGCAGTGCCGCGCGTTTATCGGTCAACAAAGCATCCAGATATTGACCCAGATCACCCAGTTGTGAGGCAATAAAGTCAGCCAGGGATTGGTCAGCCTCTGTCCATTTTCCCAGGCGGATCAACACTGGAATCGTGGCGTTGCGATCTGCTAACGCGTGATCGACCAGATCAGCCGCCAGCTTCCACAGGGTCGTCGTCTTACCGCCACCGGGTTCACCCAGCAGCACACAGCGCCGAAGCGCTTTAATCTCATCCACGGCATTTTCAAAGGTGCGCGTTTCCTGCGGTAATGTATCGCGGCCTGTTTTGCCCACCCGGATCAGTTCAAACACCGCCCGCATTTCAGCCTGCTGCTGCACCTGAGACTCACCACCCAGTGCGGTGTACTTCTCGGTGCTGAGTAGTTCTTCCAGCCGCAGCCGCTCCAGATATGCCAGTTCCAACTTACGCGGCACACTGCGTGGCTCGACAGCGATGCTTTCGGAAATTTCGCCACTCTCCGCTTCCTCCTCGCTGACGCTGACCTCTGGCAAAGTCGGTGCAGGCAGGTCGGACAGCAGTTTCTGGAATACGGATTTATAAGCGCTATCAAACAGGGTCATCCCCTGAATATCTTTCAGCAGAAAGAAAAAGGGATGATCAAAAACATTGTCGATAAACAGGGGCAGAATCAGCTTTTTCCTGTCCACCGCCCACAACACCTCTTTGCGAACCCAGGAACTCCCCATCGCCTGGTGACTCAAAATCGGCACAAAGGCATAGCTGTTGATGATCCCCTCGGCAATGGTCATGATCCATTCATCACCGCCTTTGATCTTCGTCGTATCAATCCAGCAGGCATGACCGGCGGCATTCAGATCGGCAATCAACTGTTTAGCAAAGGCTTCGTCAGTATGCGAATAGCTGATAAAAACCGTCGGTGTCCGTTCGTCAGGGGGCGTAGCGATGTTTTGCAATGCCTCCCCTGATGACACAGGTGGCAATGTTAAAACTGGTTTCGGCTTATCCTGAACACATAGTGCATTGGTCACAGCGATCAGGTCATCAATTTCGGCGTGTTTGTTCACGCCACAATCGGCCCGAAGCGATTCCAGCAGACGTGCCAGCGCGTGCTGCTCCTCACTAATGCAATGATCGATGATCTGATTGACAAAGCGTGCACAAAATACTTTGGGAGAGCCTTCCAGGTCAACATGCGACACAATCGGGTCATAGCGGAAGAATGCCTCGATAATCATCGCTTCGCGTTCTTCTTTCGTGCTGATGAAGGGATTTAAGACCTGACGCACACGGGATAGAAAATCAGTCGATAGAGATGGATTCATACAAGCATGCCTTCGGAGTCACAACTACTGCTGAAAGCATACCCTTAACAGCCTTGCAGGGGCAAGTCAGCGCAGAAAAACAATGCTCCAGGCGCTAGAATTCAGCTTTTGATCTTATACAAAAAAGTGTTTACTCTAATCACACGACAACTTTCCCCTGTTTCTCACTGCCCTTTTTACTAATCGTAATCAAACCATGAATTTTGTATGAAATTATGTTATAATCTTCATGAAGAATAGAACAAATGATCTATGGATGAGCAACGCAAAGAACATGGACGGTTTAGAAACAGGTCAGGTGTGATGTCTGATGGCGAGCAACTTTTAATTGATGAGAAGCGCACACTCGAACTGATACGACAGGAATTGAATCGTCAGCAGGCTGCTATTGCGATGGAATACGTCACGCGCCAAGAGCTGGATCAGCGGCTTGACAGTCATCGCAATAGCATCAGAGGCGATATTCAGGCTGAACTCGGCGGTTACCAAAAGCAATTCAACAACGTGCTTGAAGCCCATAAAACCCATGTTAGTCAGATCTACACCACTTTGGACCGTCACTTTCGTGATGCAACGGATGCTATGAATATAGACCGCAAAGAAATGCGGGGTGCAACTGCAGAAATGGATAAAGCTGCTGCGGCAGTGGTCGCATCGCTGGATGCATACAAGTCTCAGAATCAGAGACTTGTCCAACACGATGATGAAGCGGATGGACGATTTGATAAGTTGGAACGTTGGAGAGATCGTACTGATAGTCGATTAGACGACTTATCTTACGAAATTCGCGGTAATCCAGAAGACCCGGAGGCGTTCAGTATTAAACGCTCTATGCGTGAAGAACGTGAATATATGACTGAAAGCATAGACAAGATCATGCTTGCAATTGAACGTATCACAGATACCCAGGAACAGCAGGGTATCATTCTGGCTCGTTTGCTCGGCTATGAAGCAGCAATTATTAAACTGGGTCGTAATGGTGTGCAAGCCCTCTGGAATTTAATTAACAAAAACTGGTGGACACGTATTGCTGCCTCCATCTCTATCCTTGCCCCTGTGGCGTATGAATTAATCCCGCGGATATTAGAGGCAATTAGTAAACTCAATGCCCCTTAGCATAAACCCCAACCCCTTCTCCACTGCCGATGACCTGGAATATATTGTTCGGGCGGGTACTCCCCCACCCCATCCGCAGTCGCAGCCAGAACCTAAACCTTCCACAAGTGAGGTTATTGATATGGCACCTTGCCTGCCCATGGGGAATGATCCACGGTGGGAGCCCTATCTGGCCACTGTTGGGATAAGTGGGACGAATGTCCGTGCAGAGCCAATTACCAGCGCAAATAATGTGATCAGCACCATCGCGCATCCGAGCGCGGATGTGTGGCATATTGAACCCGCTAGACTTACTGCCACCGAGACACAATGGCTTACCCGGTCGGATGGTGTATGGCATTTCATCATGCTGGCTGACGGCAAAGTCGGATATGCCCGCAGTGACATGATTGATCTCTATAAAGTCAATAACCCCACACTGATTGTCGATATTTATAAACAGTGGAGAGCTGCAGATGTAGCAAGTCAGTCTAAAACAGCAGCACTGCTGAACAAGGTTATTACGCTAAGTGCCGGTCTGACCGCATTGCTTGGTCAGG
>JBBSQD010000432.1:0-3161 GCA_038258185.1 Aggregatilineales bacterium
ACACCCCAATCGAGATCACGCGTGTAAGCGCGTCCGCGCAGACCTTCCTCCACACCCTGCTTGATGAGGTTGCGGGCGAAGCTCAGCACATTGGGCCGCCAGTGATCCTGCTCTTTTTCCAGGTACACCAGCAGATCATCCGCCGTTTTGCTGAGATCGAGAAAATAATGCTCACTTTTGCGCACAATCAGCTTATCGTCGGGATTGCTGCGATTGTGCGGGTTAATCAGTTTGGTCGCGTCCATCAGATTGCCGCAGTTGTCACACTGATCGCCACGCGCACTGTCGTAACCGCAGATGTAACACGTGCCTTCGACATAACGGTCTGGCAGGAAGCGATTTTCCTTGGCGCTGTACAGCAGTTCCTGCTCTTCTTTATACAGAAAGCCGCGTTCCAGCAGCAGCAGGAAAATATCCTGTGCGATTTTGTGATGATTTTCGGTATCGGTGTGCGTAAACAGATCGTAGCTGATACCGACTTTCTGCTGCGTGAGCAGAAAGCGCTTGTGATAATGCTCGAAAATCTCACGCGGCGCGACTCCGCGCTTGTCCGCTTCCACCGAGATGGGCGTGCCGTGCGTGTCCGAGCCAGATACCATCAGCACCCGGTTGCCTTTCAGCCGGTGATAACGGGCGAAAATATCCGCAGGCAGATATGCCCCGGCTAAATGTCCCACATGCAGGTCGCCATTGGCATAGGGCCAGGCGACAGAAACGTGAATGAATTCGGTCATGATTCCCTCGTGATGATGTGAACCGTTGTCTCAATTACAGAACGATGTTCAGGTTGGATAATACTGTCCAGATGCTTTGCAGTCTTCACATAATATCGCAGCGCAGCCTCGCCGCGCATTCGGGCAGAACCGACCACCCCGCCCTGAGCAGTGTCAAAGTCTTTCAGAGCGTCAAACCCGGCGATGACTTCACGCGCCTGACGAAAATACTCGTTCTCCGTGCGCAAAAGTATACCGTGCTGAGTCAAGATTAGCGCGGATAGGCCCAGCACAATACCAACAGTGCCATACAACACAGCGGAGTCATCTTCGCGCACAAGGCCACCGCAGATTTTGAGGGCTTCCTCGCCAAAATCCATCAACTGGCGGCTGGCATAAATATCGGCGTTATGCTGCATATCCGCGTCCCAGACAAAGGCATGCGCTTCCGCCTGCAACGCCGCGAATGCGCCCGTCGGGTCAATCAGAATCTTCGACTGGCGCAAACCCTCGACCGCCCAGATGGCTGTTTCCGGCGCTTGCAGTTCTTCGCGTTTCGCCTCAATCGTAATCGTGGAGACGGTCACCAGCGTATCGTCGGCATAACTCAGGCGATATTTGTCCAGCCTGTCTGCGGGCTGCGTCACATAATGATGCAGATCCATGTCGCTATAGGGTGTGGCATCCCCGCGTGCATAGCTCCCCGTCAGCGTGAGCGCGAGCGTCTCATCAGTTGTGATTTGTTCGATTAATGCCTGTAGATTTTCCTCGATCATCATTTTATCCTGATCCATCTCATGTCCAATAAAAAACCGCCTGCCCCATACTGGACAGACGGTTTGTTGGTTGACTTGCTGAAGATCGCCTTCAGGCGTGAGTCAGCGCCCAACGTCTGTCCCGACGTGGGTAACGCATGACCATGCTGCTGAAATATACTGCGCTGAAAGTTTTCATATCTTTGAGTATAACGAAATTTTGAGGAAGGAGTCAAGGATGAGCCACAAAAACCGCTGTGCGCTATAATGATTTTAATTCACTCCTACTGACTCAGGTTCATCACATGACAACCGATCTGCTCTCCGCTGAAGTTTTGCAAGCCATCTGTGACGCCCATGGGCTAGGCAAAATTGAGCACAGTGTCCAACCCTCACAGGGGGCGGTCAACCGCTGCTGGATTATCAACGATGCCTACGTGATCCGTTTTGATGTGATTGACTGGGGTGGCATCAGCCGCTATAACGGCGAAAAACGCTCCTACGATCTCCTGCGCGGGAGTGATGTGCCGGTGCCACAGGTGCTGGTGCTGGATACCAGCAAAACGCTCGCCCCTTATGATTATCTCATCATGACGAAAATGCCGGGAAAAACCGTCACCTCAAGTCTGGACGAACTCACGCCGGAGCAACAGCACAGAATTGCCTACACCGCTGGTGAGTATCTGGCGACAATGCACAGCCATAGTTTTGATGGTTTCGGCCTGCTGTTCGAGATCGCAGCAGGCACCAGCAAACCGACCTGGGCGGATTATGTCGCTGATTTCTATCACGAATATGGCCCCCAATGTCACGCACTGGGGATAGTGTCCACTGAAACCCTGGCGCGGGTTTATAGTCTGCTGGAAAAGATGCAGCCGTTACTCGCTTCCGTTCAGCAGGGTGGATTCATCCACGGGGATTATCATCTGTCGAATATCCTGCAGCACGATGGGCAGATCAGCGGCGTGGTGGATTTCGAATGGGCGGCATCCGGCGACCGTTCGTGGGACTTCCGCATTGATAATCAGCTTGAAGTAGCAGCACCCGGTAGCCGCGAAGCCTTCTATACCGGTTATACCAGCCGCCGACCCTTGCCTGACCAGCACAAAGAACGGGTCGCGTTTTATCGCATCGGCCTGTATCTGGATTATCTGGCGACTTTTTCGGTGGATGATCCAACCGAAGTCACACAGACTCTACCCTTATTGATGTCCGAACTGGAATGGTTGGAAGCGCATCTGTAAATTTTCAGGCAGAAAAATTAAGAGGGAAAGCATTCACGCGGCAGGTCCGTAAAAGCAAAGAGGCCATCCGGAGATGGCCTCTTTACAAAAGGCAACGTCAAATTACAGGGCGTTGACGATATTGGAGAAAATGTTACCAACGGCTGGCCCAAGCAGTGCCAGGATCACGATTACCACGACGGCAACCAGAACCAGAATGAGCGCGTATTCAACCAGACCCTGACCTTCTTCACGAGGCATGTACAACATAATGATAGCTCCTAGAGATAATGATGATGAATGATGTTTGAGTTGTATTCACAACTTCATGTTTACAATATAGCACACAAAATAATTGTGTGTCAATAGATTTAGAATTAATTGGTATAAAATTCATGGGCTTAAATGCATGCTGCACATAAGCCGCATGCATAAAGCGCAGATCATCCAGATGGGGGAACTGCCAGGTG
>JBBSQD010000433.1:0-3146 GCA_038258185.1 Aggregatilineales bacterium
AAAACGGCTGCCTCTACTTTTTACCCGGCACTCACCAGACCGCGACCTGGGAAAATGCGCCGATTGGTCAGAATATCGGCGACCTGTTTAAAACCTATACCGCATGGAGCAAAAACGAATCTGTGTCCGTGCCAATGAAAGCCGGTTCGTGCTCATTCCATAATGGCCTGCTGGCACATGGTGCCGGGGCGAATATGACTCCCGGCTGGCGACGCGCCATGACCTGCGCCTATATGCCGGATGGCAGCACATTTAACGGCCAGCAGAATATCCTCACCGATGAACAGATGTCACGTTACAAGGTTGGCGATGTGCTGGAAGATGATGAAATTAACCCGCTGATCTATCACGTCAGCAAACCTTACATCAGCGCTGTGCAAGGAGCCTGACATGAGCGAACCGCTGTGGGGCGCTTATGAAATGCTGCGCCCGTCTCAGATCGAAGCGATCCGTGCCGCCACGCCTATTGCCTATATCCCCTGGGGCGCGCTGGAATGGCACAGTTATCACAACCCGGTTGGCCTGGATGGCTTAAAAGCGCGTGGACTGTGTGAAGCCATGGCGCAGAAAACCGGTGGAATTGTCCTGCCGCCGGTTTACGTCGGCACCGACACGATCAAGCCATTTAAGGGCTTCAAACACACCATCGACCATCATGCCGAAACCGTCAAAACCCTGTGCCGGGAATATCTGGAACAGTTGGTGGATGAGGATTTCAAAGTCATTGTGCTGCTGACCGGACATTACGGCGCGGCACATGTCGAGGCTATCCGCGAAACAGTCGCCATTTTTTCCAGCGCCCATCCTGAAGTGCGCGTCTGGGCTTTGGATGATTCCGAACCGCACAAAGGCCAGTTCGAGGGCAATCACGCCGCCCGTGGCGAAACGTCCTACATGCTGCTGATGTACCCGCAAACGGTGGACCTCTCCGCACTGCCAGCCGATCGTCAGACCACACTGGATACCGATGGCGTGATGGGCGAAGATCCGCGCCAGGCCACAGCCGAACATGGTCAGGCCGAGCTTGACATGCTGCTGGATAATACCGTCATCCACATCCAAAATTTGCTTATTCAGGTTCTTAAAAAGTAGACTTTGCAACTTTACAACGCCTGCCAAGAATTCAGAGGAACTTATGCCTAAGAAAACCAGTAAACAGAAGATGCCGAATGTTGTCCTCATCGGCATTGATTCCCTGCGCGCCGACCATATGAGCAGTTATGGCTATCCCCACCAGACCACGCCGCATATTGATCGCTTCGCTGAGGGTGGCGCCTTATTTGAAAATACTTTTAGCCCACATATTCCGACGACCAGCGCTTACGCCTCCATGCTGACGGGTATGGATTGTTTCGGGACTCAGGTCGTGGCGCTGCGCCATCAGGGCGGGTTACGCTCAGAGGTCAAAACGCTGGCGGAAATTTTAAGCGACTCCGGTTATCACACCACCTGCGTGGGTTTTAGCGGCAATCCCAGCTCACGCGGCTTCGATAAATATCTGGATTACGCGGGTTGGGGCAGTTGGAACGAAGGCCGCAGCCCGAAGGCGCAGAACCTCAATGATGTCGCCATCCCGGAATTAGATCGCCTCACCAAAAAGAAAAAGCCGTTCTTCTTATTCCTGCGCCACATGGACCCGCACGCGCCTTATCTGCCGCCAGAACCCTATGAGCGCATGTTCTATCACGGCAACGAAAGCGACCCCAAGAACAAATCGATGGAACCGGTGATGAACTTCAAGCCGTTCCGTGATTTTTTCGCCAGTTGGATGCCGCCGGGAATCAGCGACAAGGATTATATTATCGCTCAGTATGATGGCGCGATTGCCTATATGGATGCCTGTATTCAGAGCATTTTTAACGCGCTGGAAGCCAATGGCATCCTCGATGAAACGATTGTCATTATCAATGGCGATCATGGCGAGACGTTATATGACCATGAATGCTGGTTCGACCATCATGGCATCTATGATAATGTGCTGCACGTCCCGCTGATTATCCGCTATCCCGGCAAAATCCCGGCAGGCCAGCGCGTCTCTGGCTTTAACCAGCACAAAGACCTGGTGCCGACCATTATGGATCTGCTCGAAATCAGCGAGAAGGACATCGACTGGCCTTCCAAAAAGCGCTTTGATGGTCAAAGCCTGCTGCCGATGATCGAGGGTAAAGTTGTCTCACATGACAGCGAGTTTTACATCACCGAATGCACGTGGATGCGCAAACATGGTTGGCGCACACCCCAGTGGAAACTGATGATTGCGCTGGAGCCGGACTTCCACTTTAAGCCGGAAATCGAACTGTATAACATGGTGGAAGACCCCGAAGAAAATAATAATCTGGCGGAACAGGAGCCGGGAGTTGTGGCGGCTTTACGCGACCGCATGGATGCCTGGATTGCCAAACGTGAGGCCGAAACCGGCCTGCCGAATCCGATCCATCATCAGGGTGACTGGCACGGTCAGGAAGGCGTAGGCGCCTTCAAGACCTCGCAGCAGGCTTACGACACGCTGCACATCGGTGATCCGACACAGGCCGCGCAGTTACAGGCCAAATCACGCGACTAACGCAGGCGATTCCATTCAGCGGCTGATGATTACAAATAAAAGAGGATAAATAGACTATGGGCTTAAAAGTTGCAGTCGTGGGCGTGGGCAACATCGGCAACCGCCACGCAGAAGTTTATCAGAAACACCCGGATGCCGAGATTGTCGCCGTCTGTGACATCATCAAGGAGAAGTCCGACCGGGCCGCGGAAAAATATGGCTGCCAGGGTTTTTACAGCGTCAAGGACTTACTTGCCAGCGGCCTGAAAATCGACGCGGTCAGCATGTGCACCGCCGGTAAGGAAAATGGCGGCGACCATTACGAGCCGACGATGGAACTGCTCAACGCCGGGTATCCGGTACTCGGCGAAAAACCGATCTCCAACGAAATCGACAAAGCGATTGAAATGGTGGCGGTGGCGCAGGAAAAAGGTCTGCGTTACGGCGTGAATCTCAATCACCGCTTCACCCCGGCGGCCAAACGCGCCCAAGAATGGGTGGAGGCGGGGCGGCGGGGCGAGATCACCAGCGTGAGTCTGGAGATGTGGGGCAGTAATCCTAACGAAAGCGCTGAGCCTGTTCACGCGCGTGCGCTGCCTCCCCA
>JBBSQD010000434.1:0-3138 GCA_038258185.1 Aggregatilineales bacterium
CGGCGCGCAGGTCGAGACGCTCGCGGCGCAGATCATGGCGGGTCACGGTCAAGCCCTGTTTCTCTAAATCGCGTAACAGCCGCTGCACGTAAGCATCCCATTGGGTGACATCGGTGAAGTCTTCGGTATGGTGGCTGGGGGTTAAACCCACCTGCGTGAGCGCCCTGCCCCAATCCGGCAGCTTTTCCAGCACAATTGGGAAGATCGGCTTGCCCAGTTTAAGGGCTTGTCTGACCTCATACTGCACCGGCTCGGATGCACAGGCGGCGGCGGTCAGGTTGAGGATCAGTCCGTCACAGCGTTCAATCCCCTGGTCAATGCGGGCCTGCCAGTCGCTATCACCGAGGTGAATCTCGTCGCGATCAAACCACAGCCGGTATTTCGCCGCCTTGAGGCGTTCCATCAAAGGCGCGACGGCGCTTGTCCCGCGTTTGTAAGAAATGAAAAGTGTCGGCATAGAGGCGTTTTCCTTGAGAAACAAACTACTGCTGAAAGCATACCCTTAACAGCCTTGCAGGGGCAAGTCACGGCTAAAAATGTGGAGTTTGATGGTCGCAAATTATCAATTATAATTTACGCGTGTCAATTGTATTTCCCCAATGCATAAAGGAGCATCATGAAACAGACCGAAGCCATTGTCTTTACCGGGGTTGGGCAGGTCGAAGTGCGCCGGGTTGATGTGCCGGAACCGGGGCCGAATGAGGTACAGGTCAGGACGCTGTTTTCGACCATCAGCGGCGGGACGGAAGGCTGGATTTTAGAGAATCTTTTCACGTGGAAAGCCACCGATTATCCGTGTGTGCCGGGGTATCAGCGCATGGGGGTGATCGAGGCGGTCGGTGCGGAGGTGGTCGGCTGGCAGATCGGTGAGCGCGTCATGGCGACGGTCAGCACCTATCCCGGCATCAATGCCCAGAGCGGGTCGCATTCCGCGCTGAGCAACACGCCCGCGTCCGAAATTTATCGTATCCCGGATGGCACGGATGATGTGGATGCATCCGGCGCGGTGGTGGCGCAGGTGGGCTACAATGCCGCAAGTCGCGCGGTGATCGAGCCGGGGGATTGGGCGGTCGTCTATGGCGATGGGCTGATCGGCCAATGTGCGGCGCAGGCGATTCGCGAGCGTGGCGCATACGTGATTCTGGTGGGGCATCGCAGCGAACGGCTGCGATTGGCGGCACTCCACAGCGCGGATATTGTGATTGATAACCATCACGAATCGGTGGTGGAGACGGTGCAGCAGCATACGGGCGGCAAACCGGTCACGGTGGTGCTGGACACGGTTCAGAACGAGGCGGCTCAACGCGAATATGTGCCGCTGCTGGAACGCACTAAAGGACAGATCGTCTATTCCGGTTTTACTCCCGGCACGACCTGGGCGGATATGGCATTACTGCAACAAAAAGAATTTACGGCTCATTTTGTATCGGGCTGGACGCGGGAACGCATGGAAGCCACTTTAAAACTTTTTTCGGAGCAAAAAATGAATTTACGTCCACTCATTACGCACCTGGTGCCGTATCAACAGGGGCCGGAGATGTATCAGCAGCATCTGGATAAATCAGGTTCGGCGCTGGGCATGACGATGGATTGGCGGGAGGCGGTTTCATGAAAGTGTTAATTACGGGTGCCTGTGGATTTATCGGGCGCAATCTGATTGCAGAACTGGAAGCGCGCGGGCACGAGCTGCGGCTGGTGGATTCGACGCGTCCCGAAGATGCGACGGTCTTCGGCGGCAGTGAAGGCCGGGCGCATATCCCGCTGGTGACGGACTGGCCGTTTATCCAGGCAGAAATCACTGACCCGGAGGCGATGCTCGCAGCGTGTGACGGGATGGACGCAGTGATTAATCTGGCCGGGGAACCGCGTGGACTGCCGGAAATCGGTGTCCATACTTTCCGCACCAACGCGCTCGGCACATTTGTGGTGATTGATGCCGCGCATCAGGCGGGTGTCCAGCGCTTCATGTGTGCATCTAGCATTAATGCGTACGGGACATTTTACTGGCGCCTGAGCGGCAAGCCTGCGCCCTACACTACCCTGCCACTGGATGAATCATTCGAGCCGGTGCCGGAAGACCCCTACAGCCTGAGCAAGCTGGTCAATGAGCAGACCTGTGCAGCGTACAATCGCGCCTATGACATGACCGCGCTGGCCTTCCGCTTTGCCGGGGTGTGGTCGCAGGATGTTTATAATAAGGCGCTCGAAAAAGGGCTCACCGAAACCCTTGCATGGTCAGATGATCTGTATCAATGGGTGCATGTCAGTGATATTGTGGCTGGGCTGCGGCAGGCGTTAGAGGAAACAAGCGTATCGGGTTATGGCGTGTTTACGCTGAGTGCAGCCGATACGCGCTGCCCTGAGCCGACGCTGGACATACTCCAGCGTTTTCGCCCTGATCTGGCGCAAAATCTCACCGCGCCGTTAGAAGGCCGCGCACCGTTATTGTCGATCAAGACCGCGCAGCAGGCGTTTGGTTACAGTCCAAAATTCCGATTGGGCGATTAACTGCATCAGGGCTGAAATAAAAATCGGCATGAAGGATTGAAATCCTTCATGCCGATTTTTTATGCCGTTGAGCTATTGCGAGTCACTAATCAGCCGGATCGGCAATCAAGCGATCAATGCTGTCTTCAATCCACACCAGACCCACCGGCGCATTGGGGTCACCTTCATAGCGAATAATCCGCTTGAACTGATCTTCCCAGCGAATCATTGTAGTTACGTATGGCTGATCGGTGATGACAAATTCGTCATAGTTATCCTGCCAGTCGAAAAAGCCGGTGGCCTGTGCGATCTGTGCCGCGCCACTCACCAGAAAGTCATCTTTTTCGTACACATGAACGCCCATGTCGGTCACATTGGCAATGCCGGTGTAAACCACCGTACCATCTGCATAAGCGGCGATGCTGTAGGTGGGGCAAGCACCAAAGCAGGCGCCGCGTTGCAGCGTGATTATCGGCGTATCGGTACCGTTTGAGATGCCCGAAATGTCCGGCTGAACACCCGTCCAGATGAGGGTGTGAGTCATTTCGTCGATCCAGGTTTCGAGAAACGGTAAGGCAATGGGGGCAGTCGTATCACCCACATAGCGAGTGATGCGATGGGTTTCGCCATCTTTTGTCACGGAGGTAATCA
>JBBSQD010000435.1:0-3119 GCA_038258185.1 Aggregatilineales bacterium
ACTCATGCTAATGCCGCGCTGTTAGATGAAGTGATCGTCCAGCCGACGCATGAAGTCCGTTATGAAACTTATGATGGCACGACCGTGCAGGGCTGGTATATCCTGCCCGTGGGTTACGAAGAGGGCCAGCGCTATCCGCTGATCGTGAATATCCACGGTGGGCCGCGCATCATGTACAACCCGGCCAGCAAAATGTGGCATGAATGGCAGCATCTGGCCGCTCAGGGGTATGTGGTTTTTTTCTGTAATGCACACGGCAGCGATGGTTATGGTCAGGAATATCAGCTTAAGTCTTACGGCGAAGTCGATTTGCCGGATCATCTGAGCGGGGTTGACCTGCTGATCGAAAAAGGCCTGGTTGACGAGGATCGCATGGCGGTGTGGGGCGGGTCTTATGGCGGTTACATGACCGCGTGGACGGTGACGCATACCGATCGTTTCGCCACTGCTATTGCCGAACGCGGTCTGTACAACCTGATGAGTCACTTTGGTACCACTGATTTTCCGATGCCGACTCCGCAGGAATTTGGCGTGAATCCGTGGGAAGACCCGATGCTCATGTGGCGTTATTCGCCGCTGGCCTATGCCCATCAGATCAAAACACCGCTGCTGCTGATCCACAGCGAAAATGATTATCGTGTGCTGATCTCGGAAGCCGAGCAGTTATTCTCGTTTATGCGGCTCAGTGGCAGCGCCCCGGTGGAACTGCTGCGCTTCCCGCGTGAGGGGCATGGTTTGTCGCGGAATGGTGAGCCAGAGCATCGCATTGTGCGGCTGGAAGCCATTCTCGAGTGGTTTGATCGTTACCTGAAGCCGGAGTAGTTATTTGCCACCGTCGATGGACAACACCTGTCCGGTGATCCATGCGCCATAATCCGATGCGAAAAACAGCACGCCGTGGGCGATATCCTGCGGCGTGCCCAGACGTTTAAGCGCGATATTCTCAATCAATGCCTGCTGACCGGCTTCGCCGTACGACTCCCATTGACGCTCGGTGGCGGGGTTGGAGCGCACAAAACCGGGAGCGATATTATTGACCGTGATGTTCCACGCGCCCAACTCATGGGCAAGCTGGCGCGTCAGGCCGATCTGGGCAGCTTTGGCAGCGGCATAGGCCTGAATGCCGGTGAGGCTGATGCTCAAACCAGCCCCGCTGGAAATGTTGATGATGCGCCCCCAGCGCTGGGCTTTCATGTTAGGGGCAACCGCCTGAGCACCATAAAACGCGCCGCGTGCATTGACCGCGAAAATCGCGTCCCAGTCTTCGGTTGAAATGTCTTCCAGCGGCCTGCCGACCTGACCCAGCACGCCACCGGCATTATTCACCAGAATATCAATGGTGCCGCTTTCGGCGACACAGTCCATAAATGCTTCGCGCTGGGTCACATCCACTGTGCGGATTTCGCAGGCTCCCCCGGCAGTGCGGCATAAATCCTGAGTTTCGGCCAGTTCATCACTGAGGATGTCGCAAGCCCAGACATGCGCCCCACGCTCAGCAAAAGCGAGGCTGATCGCTCGTCCAAAGCCATGTGCCGCGCCGGTCACCAGAACCGTTTTGCCGGGGAAGCTGATATTCATCCGTGTTAATTCCAGTCGTTTTCCAGTAAGTCGCGTGTTTCTTCAACAGCCACCTGCCAGATCGACAGCATATCTTCATCAGGGCGTTGATAGAGGCCGCCGAAATTACCATCCCCCAGATGTTCCCGCGTTTCGGCTGGGCTGAGGATATTGAGGCGCGGGCCGGTAAGCATTGGCTTTTTGGCGGTGGGTTGTTCCACCCCGGCCAATCGTGTCCACGGGAAATTCTCCATCCATGAAGCATGCGAGGCATCGGGATCGGTCTGCTGGACTTTGTCCCAGGTGCGCGGTGAGTTCCACCAGTTGTGGAACTTGACGCGTATGCCAGGATGGTCGGCCATCCATTCACGGGCCAGTGCGCCAGCGGGAGCGTTGCCGCCGTGACCGTTGACAATCAGAATGCGCTTGAAACCCTGTTCGCCCAGGCTGTCCAGCAGGTCACGCATCAGGCTGAGATAGGTCGCCAGCCGCACATTGATGGTGCCGGGGTAGCTGCGAAAGTAGGGCGAAAGTCCATAAGACAGCACCGGAAATACCGGAATACCCAGCGGTTCCGCCGCCTCTATCCCCAGTCGCTCCGGCAGGATATTATCGACACACAGGCTGAGATAAGCGTGTTGCTCGGTCGTGCCGATGGGCAGCACACAACGGTCGTCGTGATGCAGGTAAGCCTCTACCTGCATCCAATTCATATCGGCGATTCGCATAATTTCAGATCGAACGCATCTGGCCGCCGTCGACCCGTAAGGTCGCGCCGGTGATGTAGCTGGCCGCAGGCGACAGCAAAAATGCGCCGGCAGCCCCGAAATCGTCAATCGTTCCCAAACGCTTCAGCGGGATGCGCGCAATCGACTGCTGGCGCACTTCTTCCACGCTGATACCCTGACGTTTAGCCGTGCCAGCATCCAACTGCGCCACGCGGTCAGTATCAATGCGCCCCGGAATGAGGTTATTGACGCGGATGCCATCGCCGGAAAGCTCGTCGGCCAAAGTCTTGACCAGCCCCACCACGCCGGAACGCATCACCGTCGACAGGCCGAGACGTTCAATCGGCTCACGGACAGACGATGAAGTCACGGTAAGAATCGCGCCGCCATCGGTCATGTGCGGGATGCTCATGCGGATCATACGCACGGTACTGAGCAGTGTCAGCTCGAAAGCCGCCTGCCATTGTTCATCGCTGATGTCCTTGAAAAACCCCGCTGGAGGACCACCGGCATTGACCAGCAGCGCATCCACCTGGCCCCATTCGGCCACGGTTTTATCCACCCACGCCTGAATATCATCCGCTTTAGTCACGTCACAGGCGGTGCCGATGACCGCTGCGCCAGTTTCCTCGGTCAGTTTGGCCGCGGCTGCCGCAATATCATCGGCGCTGCGGCTGCAAATCGAGACTTTCGCGCCATTGGCCGCCAGCGCCCTGGCAACCCCGTAACCCAGCCCCTTGCTGGCTGCGGCCACTAAAGCGACTTTACCCTCTAAACCTAAATCCACAATCATACTCCTTCAAAGGTAATCTTCTGTGTGGGATCAATGATACC
>JBBSQD010000436.1:0-3105 GCA_038258185.1 Aggregatilineales bacterium
GAACCACGCCAACTAGAATAATCAACACACCAACTATAGATGCTACTGATGACAATCCACCAAGCGCCAACGGCAAACGCCGATTTTCGGCGAACTCGTCTTTTGTGCCTTGCAGCCAATTAATTGTATCTTTGGCATCAAGGAGCAGGGACGCAATCACTAGCAGCCAAGCGGCAAGGTTTTCTATGCTGTCGCTTAATGTAGATAGGCTCATCGCCACGGCAAGGCTAATCAAAATCGGCCCCCACATCAACGCACCGACGTGCAGAATGCGCAGATATTTTGAATAGGTCGGGCTCTTCTGCCGGATGACGCTTGCTGGAATGCCAGTCAGCAGACCGTATAGTAAATTAAGAACACCTCCAAGAATAAGAATTTTCGCCGAGTCTTCCATATTTGTGTCCTTTATAACAATCAGCCTGATTGTAGCATAATGCCCCATAGGATGTTTACGTTCCCGCTGGGTCAATCGTTTTCCAGATCGCATCGAGCATCAGCAGCGCGGTGAGGTTGTGCATGCTGTGGCCGCGCTGGAAAGCTGTCGGAGAGGTGTAATCGTGGGCATAAAAAGAGGTCAGATGCACATTGTCCTGATCCAACCCTTTACCCGGCATGGTTTCCGCCACCACATCAAAATCCCACAGCGGAATCTGATAATCGGTTGCCACCTGATGGATGATCAGATTATTGATATTATCCGCGCCTTCAAAGCGGTCAGCCTTGGTACCCAGCACCGGGATCACGCCGTTTTCGATGGAGAACGTGACGATCCGGCGCAGATTTTCGTCGAAAGCATCAGGGATACCGACATCATTGGACCCCAGGCGCACCAATAACACACTGGGGCGATTCAGCCGGAACTCACAGGCGATCAGAGTTTCATTGGGTTCGCACACGGTTTTATCCGCCCAGGTGGGATTAAAGATTGACCAGGAATGCAGACCGCGCCGCACGGCTACACTGTTCCGCCCGAATGACCCGGCGAAATAATCAATCATGGATTGCAGATAACGGTAATCGCCCAGGTTGTATTCATCCCCATCGAAACGTGCCAGAAAAAATGGATTTTCGATGGTGCTGTCTCCCAGCTTGGAGAAGGCGTGCGCGTTGTTGCCTAAAGTCTGACCGTGTGCAAATATCTCGCGGATATTCTGGCGCACGGAATCGGGCATCACCACAAACTGGTCAAAGGGAATGCCATTCAACTGGGTAGGTGGCGGGGCGTAAGTTGGCGTTGGGCCATCAGTGACCACTAACGCCACTCCACCAGATGCCGCTGGCGGATTAGTGGGCACCTGGGGCAGCGCGGTTGGGATCGATTCCAGCGGCACATCAGCATTGGGGACCAGAATCACCTGGCCGATAACCAGGCGGCTGGGGTCAATCAGATTATTAATCGCTATGATCGATTCCATCGGCACGGAATAGGTCTGCGAGATGCGATAGAGATTATCGCCGGTAGCGACAGTGTGCATCACTGTGTTTTGCGCTAGGGCTTCCGGTGGCAGAGTGGCTACCGGTGAGGGGATTTCAGTAGGCGGTGTGGTGGGTTGGTCGGATGTTGTCTCGGTGCTGGTGGATGGGATCAGTGTCGGCGGCTCATCGGTTGGCTGGAGCACTACCGGATTGAGATCGGGTGTAATGGACACGTAATCCAGGCTGAATGTCGGCAGCGCAGACAGCGCCTCACTATGGGGAGCCAATAACTGCATATCCATGGCAATCAGCAGGATGGTGAACACGCCAGTGACAAACATGATGAGGCGGATGAAGGCGTTTCTGGTCATTTCCCGATTTACCTGGCCGTGATGTTGAGTGGAAGGTTTATCTCCATGCCAGTTTATGCCATCCTGCTCCTGCCAGCAAGCCGAACAAAATTAAGCGGGTTCGGTTGATCGGTCAGCGCTGGCGGCATACATGCCGATGCCTGTGCGCTGCGAACCACGCCGACTGATCTCGCGCACATCCGTCAGGCCGCTGTTTTCGGCCAGGGACTTGAACTGATCAAATGTGACCGGGAATGGGATATAGCTGCGGGGCTGGTCAGCATCATATTCGATCAGTAAGAAGCGTCCACCGGGCTTGAGATAACCCGTTAAGAGCGCCATGACCTCACTGTGTTCACGCGCCCAATGGAGCGAATTGGCGATCAGCAGGCCATCCAGTTCGGGAATAGGCAGCGCCTTCGTGAAATCTCCCGGCACCAGATGCAAGTGCGGTGTGGTGGGTGCCAGGTTGCGATGCAGATGTTGCAGCGCGATTTCGTCGCGGTCAATCGCATAAATTGTCGCTTCCTCACCGATCAGGTCACGCAGCGCGCGCGTGAAATTACCGGTGCCTGCGCCAAAATCGGCCCATACCCCGCCCGATGTGCCCACACCTGAGCGAATCAAATCCACCATTTCTTCATGAGTCATAATCAGTCCAATACGTTCAATACAATGAATTTTGCATCTCGTAAGTAGCATCACTTATTCTACCAAAGAAGCGGCGAGATCGCGCTGGTGTCCGTGGGTTACTTTTTATTTCAACAACCGCCTATACAAATCCTGCTGGCGTTGGATTGCGGCCTGATAGATGACATAATGCGCCATGTCGGGATGATAGGCTTTGCCGGTGGTCGGCTCAGGGTTGACCTTGTTCGCCAGAAACACCGTGCCGCGGATCGTCGCTTCGGCCTCCGCATTGGCATAGACCGGCGCACCCAGCACATCAGCCAGAATCTGCATCCACACAGGCGAATTGAGGACGGGCGCACCACTGGCGATATATACCGCATTGTCGGGCAGCAGCGGCTTTAAGCGGCTGGCGATTTGGTAAAAACGATAGGACACCGCCTCTAATGCGGCACGGACAATTTCGGCGGGTTCGGTATCAAAGGTCATGCCCATAAACACCGCTTGGGCCCGATCATTCCAACCCGGCGCACGTTCCCCCGCTAAGAACGGCAAAATCGTCAGGCCATGACTGTCCGGCGCGACACTGGCGATACGAGCTTGCAGCATATCATCAGTTTGCAGTGTTTTATTCAGCCACGCGTACAGATTGCCGGCATTGCTCAAAGCGCCGCCGACCAGTGAACGTTCACCATCCACGCGATAGACA
>JBBSQD010000437.1:0-3020 GCA_038258185.1 Aggregatilineales bacterium
CATATTCGCCAGCAGCCATTGACATCGCCCCGGCGACCAGTCCAGCAATTCCAGCAATCAATACATCACCTCGAACCGCGTTGGCGGCAGCCACACCGACGATCAGGCTGGCAGTAGACACAATCCCATCATTGGCACCTAAAACTGAGGCACGTAACCAGCCAATGCGTCCTGTCCGATGGCGCTCGCTATGCTTTGTAGTCATTTTTAACTCCAAATAAGTTTCTCAGAATGAATAATTATCGTAACAGGGTGGAAATTGAAACGACCAGCTTAAGTCTGGCTTGATTATAGGCTGAATGGTTCAGTTAGCGGTATGAACTTCCTATTCACAAAAATTTGGTCAAGCTTTTCAGGCATGACTCAGACTATTTCAAGTATATTGGCTCACGCATCAGCGGTTCAGTGTGGTAGGTCAGAAAGGAAGGGTGAGCTTCTTCCCTGTTTTCGGCGTGTAGTGTGTAAATCTCACTGAGATAACATCCTGAAGTCATTCAATCCTGAAATCTTGAATAACTATCCCAGCTGTAGCGAGTGCACGCCAACCTTAAATCTGGATTAAATCCCCACTTTACCGAGTACAATTGAAAGAGAGATTACTCTGGAATAAGAAAATGGCACACGTTTTACTGATTGACGATGAACGAAAATTAACTGATCCGCTGCGCTCCTCATTCGAACGTGCAGGGTATCAGATCACAATTGCCAATGATGGCCACACCGGTTTGAGTCTGGCACTCGTCGCAAAACCGGATGTCATTGTGCAGGATGTCATGATGCCGGGACTGGATGGCTGGCGGGTCTGCGAGGCGATCCGGCAGCACAGCAACGTGCTGATTATTATGCTGACCGCCCTGGATGATAGCCTGGATCGCATCAAAGGACTGGAACTGGGCGCAGATGATTATCTGGACAAGCCATTTGGGTTCAAAGAAATTGAAGCGCATATCCGGGCGATGCTGCGGCGTGTCCAGTTAGATCGGGGAAACCAGATGCCCCTGCAAATCAGCGGCGGGGATATTGTCCTTGATCTGGAAGCGCATACTGTCACCAAAGCAGGTTAACATCTTGTTCACGCCAATTCGTTTTTACAGAAATTTTTGACTTGACCCATTTTGTGTATTACAACCCGTAACAGATTTAAAGGTAAAGCAAACCTACTGCCCAGCGGCATACCACCATCTAGCACCCATCTGACTGGAAAGCCTCGATCAAAGATATGGTCGCCATGCTTCTGGATAATTTGCTATTTAATCTTGCACCCTTCAGAAAGTCGTGGGTTTTGATTATTTTTCCGATGTTTCAGTTTTCAGCAGATTCTCGCCAGATTGGGGCGTTCTAGACTGTTGTGCTTGTGTTTCGATTTCCTCTGCTTCACTCCGTAAACCACCTTCCGCATTCGTTGATACACTAACGGATTCTGGGGGATACTGTTGATGGGTTGGCGTGTGATGATCAGCATCGACATTTGGCATTGCGAAAGGGATACCCTGGGGGAAAATGATCTCACGAGCTTCGTCCGGCATGGAAATTCCAACTTCCTGAATGGCAAGTTTCACCAAACGGATCACGGAGGATTTTACTTTCAGCCAACTGTATTGTGTGCCATCAATCCAGAAATAAATCCGGAGATTGACAGTAGCGTTACCCAAACTCTCTACGAGGACCAGATGCTCTGGTTCATTGAGAATTGCGGGGTGTTTTTCCAGCACTTGGCGCACTGTTTCTTGGGCTAGGGAAATCGGATCTTCATATCCAATGCCAATGCTAAAATCAATTCGGCGGTTGGGACTACTAGTGTAATTATGGATGATGCTTTTATAAACTGTCGCATTGGGAATCTGGACATGATTACCCGAGAGGGTCATTAGAATAGTTGTACGAGTGGTCATACGCTGGACAAAGCCGAGAACATCATTAATTTCGACCAGATCACCAGTGCTAAAGGGTTGTTGAATGCTGAGAAAAATACTGGCGAGGAAATTTTCGGTAATATCGCGGAAGGCAATACCAAGTATTAGACCGAGTAAACCAGTACCACCGAGAATTGTAAAGGCAATACTTGTTAATCCAGCAAGCTGAAATACGAAATACAAGCCTCCTAAAAAGACCAGGATACCAATGCTGCGTGAGATGACACTTTGTAGCAGGGTATTCATCTCACGGTTCTGAAGGTAACGGCTTGACGTCTGTGTCATGAGACGGGCAAAAAGCCAGGCGATAAACAAGATTATCATGCTGAATCCAAGCAGCGGCATCGAGCGCAGCGCCGTTCGGACTAGGTCCCGCAACCCCGTTAAGAAGGGCTGAAAATCCAGCAATGGAGGGTCGATCACTTCTAGTTGATTAACCACAGCAGCGACATCCTGTGTATTGCGTGCTAAATCTCCTGCCCACGCTTTAAATTCGGAGGTTTGAGCCTGACCATTAAGGAATACTACGCCATCTTGAACACGTACCTGCAGCTCTGTGAACCATCCAGTTGCGGAAAGGATCTCTCGCAGACGTGTTTCAATTTCCTCATCCCGTGCAACAGGTTGTATGTTAACTTGCGAGGGTGGAAGGGGGACTTCGGGGATGGGCGTGGAGATAGGATCCTGTGCCCTTACTGATAGCGGCATCATGACAGCGCCTATCAGAATAATGGTCATCAAAAGGATATAGAACGTAGTATTGTTATCTCCAAACCTGATAATCTTCATAATTCCTCTATGGTTAACATTCAAGATAGCGAAAGGACATAGAAACCCCCAAGCCCCAGCGAGTAGTTATGCCGCCAAGTGATGGCGCAATTGGCGATTGACCAAGCCCGCCATAGCACATACCCGCGCCGTGTGGTCTTGTCGGTGCTGACGATCCATCTGGGTTAGACATTGGTAACGGCGTAAGCGATTGATACTCATTTCGACGATGATGCGGCGCTGTGTCGATTGAAAGGCTGTGACATGCAGATTGCAGTGATGGGAGCAGGCGCCATCGGCTGCTACTACGGCGCCCTGCTGGCTCAGGCTGGCCATCAG
>JBBSQD010000438.1:0-3014 GCA_038258185.1 Aggregatilineales bacterium
TACGTCTGGCCTTCGCCATTACCGGAAGCATCACAGCTATCGCTGACGAAGTATTCAATCCGAAAATTTGTACTCGGAGTGCTGTTGAGGGTTGTCCGCACGTTGACACTGCTGGCACCGGTCACCAGCGCTTCGGTCAGAATCGGGAAATTTTGCAGGTTATTGGCGCCTGTGTCCGGGTCGTCATCATCGTTGAGGGTGACGCCTATTAAAGTATCCTCGTTGGTCAGGTCGATACCCAGGCCGGAAGGGATACTCGGCCAATTCGCAGGTTGATCTCCTACCAACTCGTTAGCAAAGATAGAGTTTTCAGAGATAAGGTTGCCAATTCCAGAATAACCAGCAACACCAGCATAGTTGTTGTAAGCGATGATATTATCTGTAATAACATTATCGTTCCCCTGCAAGGAAACACCCACGTCATTACCCAGATTGAGTGTTCCAGTAACATCGGAGCCGATGATGTTATTCTCAACAGTCGCGCCGTTACCCGCAATGATAATACCCGTCCCAAACAGAACGTCATCACCATTGGCAGAGATTACGTTGCCTGCTCCAGCCTCAGACCCGCCTATGGTTAATGCGCCAAAAGCCATCACACCAGCACGAGTGTTGCCAAGTGGCAGTGTTCCGGTTATATCGGTTCCGATATAGTTACCCAGGATAGCAACACTACCTGTTGCATTAATTCCAAGACCAATATTACCTGAAATGACGTTGCGGTCGTTTGCTGTTGTACCGCCGATGGTTGCGCTGCCCTCAATAGAAATACCAGCACTTGATTCAGTACCATCAGTGGCACTGGCATTACCCAGAGCAAGCGTACCCGTGGCATCGGTGCCGATCAGGTTACCAGTAATGACATTATCGCTGCCACTAATCAAAAGACCGTTTGACAGATTACCAGAAATCACGTTGTCATGAATGGTGTTGTTATCACTGTTATTGATAATCACACCTTCACCATTACCAAGTGCGGTGGTTCCTGTGATATCCGTACCAATGTAGTTCAGCTCAATGACAGCAGAGTCAAATCCATCAATCAGAATACCCGTATAGTGGAAACGATTAATAACCAAGCCGCGAATTGTAGTGCTATTAACACCAATTTCCAACCCAATCGCATCCAAACCCACGCCAAGATTCGTGCCATCCAACTCAATGATGGGGGCGTCAACATAATCCGGTTCAGTCGTGCCGTCGATAATCACCGGGTCGGTGATTTCTGGCAAGGCGGAGAGCAGTTGAATAGTATGAGGTGCCTCACCGGGGATATTAAAGGTAATCGTGTCCAGATCAGGACTATTAGCGTTAGCGGCGTTTATCGCTTCACGCAGCGTACACTCAGTCACATCACAGGTGCCAGTGCCGGGGTCAGCGGTGCTGTTGACCACCAGATTCAGCGGAGCCATCACGATAGGCGGCGCACCGGCAGCCGGGATGCTGGGTGCCTCAGTCACTTCGACAGTCGGTTCCTCGGTCACCTCAGACGTGGCTTCCGGCGTCACTTCGGCGGTCGGCTCGTCAGTGACTTCCGGCGCTGCCGTTTCACTGGGTTCTGCTGTAGGTTCCGTGGTTGGCTCTGAAGTGTTGGTGGGAACGAGAGTTGCGCTGGGTTGCAGCGTGGGAGTTTCTGTTGAAGTTGGTGTCGCAGATGGCAGTTCTGTCGGCGCCTCTGTGGGGGTATCTTCCACCACTGGCTCGGTTACATCCTGCGCAGCCACAAGAATATTTAATGAGAACAAGATCAATAAAATCGAAATAAGCGGCAACAGCCTTAAACGATATGACATGGAATCACTTTCCACCAGTCCAGGACTGGCATAACTAATTTGTCATTATCACCTTAATGTATTATACAAGCTTGTACAAAATTGAGTGCGCTCAGTATATGAAATTTGTGCAAATTCTACTGGTAAAATAGTCCTGTTATTGTACTAAACCAACGTTCGCCCTACGCTGGTTTCATACTCCAAACGTGCCGGGAGCGTGGGGTAACCAGCATAGACGCTAAACCAGTCTGCACATACAATAAAAGAACACAGTGTGTAAACCGGAGCTTTACCGAATGCCTGAAGACAAAGACAAACAAGACCCGCAACACCCACGTCAGCCTTCACCTGATGACGAAAATACTGAAGAAATCTCGCTGAATCTGCCGATCTATTCCGGTCGGCTGGATGATGAAGACGATGACGAGACGGATGATGTCCCGTTTCTACTGGAAAAATCCGCAGCGCTGAAACCAGCCTCAAAAGACCCGAAACCAGCCGAAAAACCTGAAGATGTCGACATGGATGGCGTGGTCAGACAGCGCAGCGCCAGCAATATGCCCACTATGCCGATTCCGCGCGAACCGGGTATCCCTGACTACAATCAGACTTTACCCGGCAGCGGCGGCATGGACCCGGCGCCAGACTCGCGGCGGGAAATGGGCCAGACCATGCCGCATCAGTCCGGCGCAGGCCAGACGGTCACCAACATGCGTCCGGTCAATGAACCGGCACGCTATCAACCCACCGCGGCCTCGGTACCACCCCCGCCACAAATGACTGTGCAGGGACAGCAGGCGGCTGCCCTGCCATCACGTCCGGCAGCATCCCGGCGGAAACGCACGATTCTGGGCTGTTCCCCCGGCTGCGTCATGATCTTCGCTGGCCTGCTGGCGACTTTCTGTGGCGGCCTGACCATCCTGACGGTGGTCATCAGCGGTTTGTTAGGCTCGCGGTTGGAGCAGCAGCTTTCCGCACAGGTGGCGCTGGTAGATGATTATCAGGGTTTCGCCAGCACCTTCTTTTATGATCGCAACGGCGTGCAGTTATATGAAGCCTTCAATGAAGGGCGGCGCACGCAGGTATCGCTGTCGCAGATTCCGCAAGACCTGATTAATGCGACGATTGCGATTGAAGACGATAATTTCTACACCAACATCGGCATTGATGTCCCGGCGACTTTGCGCGCGTTTTCGCAGTATGTCGGCCTTGCTGAAGGTTCGACCGGTGGCAGCACGATCA
>JBBSQD010000439.1:0-2950 GCA_038258185.1 Aggregatilineales bacterium
AGCGTACCACCGCCAAAATCAAAAATGAGCACATTCTGCTCACCCTGTTCAATCGTCGATTCGTAATGATAGGCCGCGGCAATCGGCTCATATTGCAGGTAAACATCCTCAAAACCGGCCTTAAACGCCGCCTTCAGCATCCGTTCCTGCGCCAGCTTATTTTCCTCGGCATCATAGGAATAGCGCACCGGACGACCCAGCACAATCTGCTTGATCTCTCGCTGCAAATGCTGTTCGGCACGCATCCGCGCAATGTACAGATAAGTGGCGATGATGTCTTCCAGAAAGTAAAAGTGTGACCCGACCACTGTTCCGAGGTAATTAAGCGACGACAGCCCCATCTTGAACGACAGGAATAAGCGCCCCGGTGACAGTACATCTTTCTCGATAAATACATCGCGCACGAATGTGCCAATCTCGGCAAACGTGAGCGTGATCTCACCGACCCACACCTGTTCAAAGCGGGCAGGACGATTCAGATTCTGCTCGTAGTAGGTGTCAATCGCCTGCCTGCCGATATAAATCTGGCGGTCATTGGTGATGTAAAGCGCGGTTCGGGCAATCGTGGCGTTCTGGTTGGCGCTGTCGATGGGGATGAGTTGCAGGTGTTGGCCGTCATAGACGGAGATGCCGGAATTCGTGGTGCCGAAGTCCATGCCGATAATCATGTTCTTGCCTTCCTCTAACGAGTTCAGGGGACGAAAGGACGACTGCTCCCGGTCAGGCTGCGGGAACACCGGAACAAAGATCTATGCACATTGTCTTAAACGGATAAAGAGGCAATTCCGAAGGTTCAGAGCGGGCTATTGTAGCTCAAATTTTTCTGGGCGAAAGGGTTAATCCTGCATCTGAAAATATGCACAGGCACTTCTGATAATAGGTGACCTGACCCTCCTGAAATATCTCCACATGTCTCATGGGAAGAATCCGAAAATCGTAAATGATATAAGCATAGTCTATTTTTCCTAGTGACGCAGCAGGCTTCCGGCTTCCGTCAAAAAGTGAGAGACCCTGATGAATACAAAAAACCACCTCCTGAGCATGGATACCCCCGTTGAGGACAGGCTTGCGTTTTTTGGAGGGCCGTCACGCAGAACCCCAAGTTTTCAGGTGGATGAACAGATCAGCGCGGCACCCCGCGCGATGAAAACAACGGGTGCGAAAACCCTGTTCGTCAACTGCACCAGCCATAGCGAAATCGATGCCTTATGGGAAAACCTGACCACTCAGGGAGTTATCCTGATGGAGCTAGCCAATTATCCCTTCAGTGAGAAGTTTGGCTGGGTAGAGGATGAGTTCGGTGTCTCCTGGCAGTTGAATCTTAACGCCGACGACTAACCGACTCGTAGTTAGTCAAAATCGTCTGTCGCGCTTATCAATTTAATCATCAGAACACCTCAGTGATCAGCGGAAGTCCCGCTCTGAACTGAGGTGTTTTTGATTCTGCCTCGACGCCCCTTCTCACTTTCCGTTTGTAAACGCATTCCCTCATACGCATAATTTTTACAAAATTCACAAATTTAGAATTAAATTTAACGCGACATTCAGAACAAAAACAACGTTATATCAATCAATGCGCGATATAGGCTGCATTTAATTCATCATTCAGCGACATTATCAACTCTACAGGAGAGGGAAATGCGTTACTTTCAGCGAAAACCTTTTATCACAGTCATTATCATCGGTTTAGTTACATTACTTATGGTCAGCCCGCTCTATTCCCAGGGTAATGGTAAGGGAAAAGGCAAAGGCGGCAATGGCGATCAGAATCAGGAACAAACTCAGGAACAGAACAATAAAGGCAATGGTCAGGGTCCAGGAAACGGAAACGGGCAAAACCAGTCCGAAGCCGAGACACAAACCCAGCCTGAGGCTGCTCCGCAAATCACCAGTTCAACCAATGACACGCAGCTAGGCTGTCAGAAAAACAATCCTGACCGGCTGGATTGTTCCAGTCTGGAAGTCAGCGGTTACTGTGACGGTAGCACAGCCGTTTTCATCATCCGCAATACGGGTGAAGCTGGCAACGGTGATATGCTCGCCTCCACCGCTTACCGGCTGTATCAGAATGGTAACCTGGTGGATAGCGGCAGTGTCCAGCTTAGCGGCAGCAGCACCATGGAAATTCGCTATGATGGCGGCGGTAGTATTACACTGGAAGCCGATCAGCAGGTCGGGCATCCCGGCAGCAGCCATCCACGGACGACTCTGAACTGTAGCGCCCCGGTCGTGGTCACAACCGAAGTTCCAACAGAGACACCGACTCAGGAAGTCACCCCCACTGCGGAAGTTACACCTACTGAAGAAGTGACTCCTGAGCCAACGGAAGAAATCACGCCGGAGCCGACCGAAGAAATCACAGGCACGCCTGAACCGACCGAGGAAATTACCCCGGAACCCACCGAAGAAGTTCTGCCTCCCCAATTGTGGGTAGAGGGTGAATGCTGGGAAGATGGTTATATGACCTTCACCGTGTTCAATGATGGCGGCGATATGACCGAGCCGTTCTACTATGAAGTTACCGATATGTACAGCAATGTACTGGCGGCTGACTGGCTGCAAATCGAGGGCGGACAGAACATGTCTATTGATGTGGGCATGGTCAGCGGCCCGGTCACCATCAATATTAACAACTGGGAATACTACACCAGTGCGGAATGTATCACCACCACGCCAGAAGTCGAACTGCCCAATCTGAACATTTATGGGGATTGCAATGGCGGGATGGTGTCGTTCATCGTCACCAATACCGGCAGCGATATGTCCAACCCGCTCTACTACGAAATCTCTGATATGAACGGCGGCATCCTCATCCAGGACTGGATCCAGCTCTATGGGGGTGAAAGCATGATGATTGAAGTCGGCGCAATTCCCGGCCCGGTGACGATCAATGTTGATGGCTGGACATACTACACAACCGTGGAATGTATCAGCGCTACGCCTGAAGTTG
>JBBSQD010000440.1:0-2933 GCA_038258185.1 Aggregatilineales bacterium
GTCTTTTACATCCTGATACCCCTGTGCGACTTCATGGCTACTCAAAGGTGTGCCACAGCGCGCGCAATACGGGACAACCTTCAGCCCTTCATAGAGCAGGTCTTTTTCCCAGAATTGCTTAAGAATCCACCAGACACTCTGGATATAGTCACTGGTAAAGGTCACATAACCGTTATCCAGATCAGCCCAATAACCGATACGCTCGGTGAGCTTTTCCCATTCGGTGATGTAACGCAGCACACTGGCCTTACATTTTTCGTTAAATGCGGCAATGCCATATTCTTCGATTTCATGCTTATGTTTGATTCCGAGTTCTTTCTCAACTTCGATCTCTACCGGCAGGCCGTGGGTATCCCAGCCACTGCGGCGCAGAGAGTAAAAACCACGCATTGTCTTGTAGCGTGGAAAAATGTCCTTAAACGAACGCGCCAGAACATGATGGCTACCCGGGCGACCATTGGCCGTGGGTGGGCCTTCATAAAATACGTAAGTCGGGCCGCCAGCACGCTCCTCCATGGTACGCTCAAAAATGCGATTTAAGCGCCAATAGCTGAGCTGATCACGTTCCAACTTCTGGATATCAACTTTAGGGTTTACTGCCTTGAACATGGTATTCTCCATGAATTGTCTGATGCAATAGGATTGTGTGTAGGAAACTTGAGCGACATTAACCTATATCTATCAGACAGGTAATAAACCGCGGTGTGAGCAGATACCTCACTACCACGTTGTCACCTCCTGCAACGATGTATGCTAATACATGCGGACTTTAGGAAAATATACTGGATTGCAATTGTAATTATGGCTGATTTTGCCAAATTAGGGTAGGGGTAATCAGGGATTTTCGGCGTCAGGGCCGCCTGTCCAGAAGATTGAACGGGATATATCAACCTGTGCGTAAGATTGCCGACGGTCACCAGCAACAATCTCAGCTTGCCAGCGCATCTGAAAGATTGAAAATTCACTCACACCTGTACAAGTGGCTACAGGTTGTGTGTAAAGCTCCGTGGAATTGGGATCATTCTCACCGCACCAGCCGGGTTCAATGACACAGTCGCCGCCAGCATCCTGATAGAATCTGACAATGACACAGGCATTGACCGTATTTGAATTATAGACCCACGTGTCAACCCCGTGGGCTTCACTGGTCTGGGATACTTTATTCAATCCCTCTGGAACAGGCGCGTCAGGCGGTGAGGCAAGCGCATAAAGCACCCCTACCGCTCTGGGGCCAATCAGGATACCCAACAGAAGTACCGCGCCAGCAATGACCAGGGCAATCACTAAAATCAGATTGCCCTTTTTAGTCGGTGTTTCCGCCTCAGGAGGCATCCCAGCGTTGTAGATACTCAATGAGCGTATTCCCCTCTTGGCTGAGTGCAGGATCACTGTCAGGCAGACCGGGCTGAATTCTCACCCGTGTGAACTGCGTCGCATAAAAGCCGGAACGGTCAAACAGACAGATAAACTCATAGGGTGCCACATTCGGCAGGTTATTCGGGTTGGGATAGACACTGGTTTCATCCGGGAAGCGAATGCAGCTTTCGCCAGTATCCCCGTACTGAGAATCCATCATTTGTTGGTAATACTGAACAACTTCTTCTGGAGCTGTATTGGGCACGATGAAGAACAGGTTACGGGTGGTGCCCTGCGGTTCAGGGTTACCCATAGACTCTGCACCGGGGTAAGGCTCAATTTCCAACGGCACCTGGCGGGAAGTCTGGTCAAAATAAAACGCTACCGCTGCAAAGACAATCAGCAGTACACCGATAATCGCTACAATTGTCCCCACACGCACAACTGATATCTGACCATCACGACCTGTTAAAAAGGACATGTTTTATTACTCCTGGGTGATCGCACGCATAGAATAAACATCGTCGGCTAGCATCTGGCCATAAGGCACATGTGCAAACCGCTCTACAGCAGCATCCCAGTATGGCAGCCCTGCTTGCAGCAGATCAGCATCCGGGGGGCTTCCAGCATGTAAACGGTACAATAAATAACTGGTCATCAATTTTTGATGCGGCTCAATGTTCAGCAACGCGGCTCGTTCCAAAATCTCACGGGCTGCGTCCCAGTCTTCGGCCCGATAACAGGCCTCGCCCATATCAACCAGAATCATTTCTGGCGCACCAGTTTCCTGGGCATTCTGGAAAGCCTCAAGCGCTTCCGCAAAATTACCCTGTACAAGAAGTGTACGCCCAAAACCGTATTGAGGAAAATGGTGATTTGGTTGTATTGCCACGGCTTGTCTTAATGCTTTCTCGCTTTCGGCCAGGTCACCCACCTGACGATAAGCATTCCCTAACAGGGTCAGCATCCTGAAATCGGCCTTATCCTGTTTTCTCACAGCCTCTAGAAGATCAATGGCCTGCCCGATTTCACCATCGAGATAAAAACGCTGTGCGCGGGTATAGGCCGTGACCATGCCCCGGTTACCCCACATGACAATAATCTGGATAACAATCAACAGACCAAAAATGGCGACAATAGCAGTCCCTCTGGTATCCGGTATGTTGAGGACATAAATGCCAAAGGCAATCGCCAGAAAAGCCAGCGCCAATCCCATTGCAATCTGTGTGGCACGATCCCACTGCCGAAGTAAAGCGATTAAACGCATAATTATCCCAGATTACCCGCGTCAGCATCAGCAAGAGATTGCTCAATCGCCGCGATTTCATATTGCATGGTCTGGCCGTATGCCGTTCCCTCTAAAGCCTTCAAACCGGACTTCCAGGCCTGTAGGCCATCGCGAGCGCTCATCATCTTGGCATTGGCCCGAACCGCTTCACGGGTATCACCGCGCTTCTGATAAGCCTGCGTGAGATGATAATAGATACGTACCCCATACATGGCTGGCATAGCATGTTGCGCCGCTTTCTCAAACGACTCTAAAGCCGCTTCCTGCTCACCAGAAAAATATTGCAGAA
>JBBSQD010000441.1:0-2930 GCA_038258185.1 Aggregatilineales bacterium
ATAGCAGCGTCCGCTTTCCGGCGTGTCGATGCCGATCAACCGTACCGAACCACCCGGACTGACCTCTACAGTATCACCATCGACAATGCGCACTACTTTAGCTGCGGTGACATTCGCCGGTAAGGTGGAGTGGATAGCCTGGGGAAGATGCTCTGGTCGCTCGACTGGGGTGCAGCTTGTTTCACCCCACAGTCCCAGAGATTGCGCTCTGGCCTGCAGCTCGGCGGCGCGGAATTCGTTGACGTGATCATAGGGGCTGAAATAAGTGTATTCAAAGGCATAACCGGCTTCAATCAGCAGTTGGTTCGCCAACCGACCATCGCTGAGTCGGACATAACGCGAGAGCCGGCCAAACTTGTCACGGTTCGGGGTCTGGCTATCGGCTTCCAGCATGACCTCCTGCTCCTGTAACAGGCTACGCGCTCCAGCGGCACTTTCGTCACCGAAGCACATCCCACGTTCCGGCGCATCCAACCCCAGCAAGCGCACTCGCTCGATATGATCTGTGCCGATCTGGACTTCCAGGCTGTCGCCATCTATGACGGCGATGACTTTTGCGCGGCTAGAGTGAGATGGAGTCAGCGTGTGAACCGGAGCAGGAGGAGTCATCTCTTCAACTGGCGTGGGGGCGGGCGATGGGTTGGGTATCCAGGCCAACACCACCCCTATGGGCAGCCCAAACAACAGTGCTGCGCCGGCGAAACTCAGGCCTTTGCGCCATAACGAGTCTGCGCGCTGTACCTGTACCAGACACTGAACAGCGAGTGCCAGATAACCCAGCACCATAAACTTGACGATTGTCGCGAACATCCGCAGCATGCCCATATTCTCCCTGTGCTGAGTATCCTTCCATTATAGGAGCTTATGCCCTCATAGAGCATTGGTGATGAAGTTAAACGCTTTCTATAGAAAACAGTTGGGCCTCTTTTCCGCGATTGCTTCCACTTTTAATTGAGCGTGAAGGGGATGAGGGGAACAGGACACTGATCCTAACGGGGCGCTACCCTATAAGTGAACTCCGAAAACGTTTTCGTGTGAAGTAACCCTTAACGGCCATTTCCATCTCCACGCTGCCTTCACACACCGAGCAGGGTAGTGGCCTATAAGCCTATTTCGGGTATGCTAAAGCGAGAATAGTCAAGCAGGCAGAGATACTGGAATGATCAGCGTTCAAAATTACATCGAATCAGTGATCTACTTTGAAGACATAGCTGAGGATGAACTCACTTATATTACTGAACGAGCCATCTTACGGACTTTCAGCGACGGCGAAGTGATCTTCTTAGAGGGCGAACCAGCAGAAGGATTATGGATTGTCGAAAAGGGCAACGTCAAAATCTTCAAACTCAACCCCAATGGCAGCGAGCATATTCTGCATCTGCGCGGCCCGGGAAAATCCTTTAATGACATCAGCGCATTAGATGGCGGCCATAATCCAGCCAGCGCCGCCGCTCTGAGTCCCGAAGTTCAGGTCTGGCTGATCCCCTCTATCGTCATCACTACTGTGCTGGCACAAAATCCTCAGGTCGCATTAAACGTCATTCGATTACTCGCAATACGTGTTCGCTCACTTGTGGGGCAGATCGAAGATCTGGCGCTCTATTCTGTCATTGTCCGTCTGGCGCGTTTTTTGCTGAAGCAGGCAGAAGATTCATCTCTCAGTGGGCCGGGTATAACCCGTACTGCCATCGCGGCACATATTAATACTACCCCGCAAACCATCAGCAACGTGTTGCACACCTTAGAAGAAACCGGGGCTATTCAGTTTGATCGCCACCATATCAGGATTGTGAATGAGGGTATTCTGCGCTCAATAGCGATGCTCTAAGCTCTGTCATACACTTTCCGTGACATTCGTCACACAACCCTCACCTTTTAATCCAGCTTAAATACAAAGTCATGTTCAGCCTCTACCCTGATAGGTAATGAGTAGAAGTGGTTGGTCATTTTTTGATCAGGTCACTCTGTCTCTGATCTGTGCGTTATCTCATTGCTATTTAATGGAGAGGATATCCCATGAAATCCCAACAACTACTGGAAAATCTCGAATTCCATGACTCAGTGCCTTTTGCTCAACCGCTGCTGGTCGATCAGAATAGCCGCATTCTGCGCTGGATGTTAAAACCTGGCCAACAAATCGCGCAGCATAAAGTACCCGATTCTCCTTTTTATGTGGTGATTATCAAAGGACGAGGAATATTTGCGGGGAGTGACGCGCAAGAACAGGAATATGGCCCCCACTGGCTACTGATTTTCGAACCGGATGAGCTGCATACCGTGCGTGCTCTGGATGAGGAATTAATTTTCATCAGCTTCCTGCAGAGCACAGACCATATGCGATCAGAACGAACCGGTGGCGAAATTGGGCGTGAATAGCACAGGTTATTAACCCTGTGACTTCGCAATGGATGCCGCAAATTGACCGGGCCAGATGTAACGGATGTGGTCTGTGCATCACCCTCTGCCCAACCCATGCTTTAGGCCAGCTGGCCGGCAAGGCTGTTTTACTTCAGCCAGAACTTTGTACCTACTGCACGTGCTGCGAAGATAGCTGCCCGCTTGGGGCGATTGAACTACCTTTTTTAATTGTTAAATCTACAAACAGAGAGCAGGAAAAAAATGAATAAACCACTCAACCCTAATTTTGTATCGGCCATCTTAATTGGCTTCACGATCCTGATCCTGACCGCACTTCCTATTCGGATTGAATTCGCCCGGAATGAGGTCGACGCACAGCAAACGCAGGAACCTGAACATACGCAGGCTATGACTGTCGCTCAGGCCGAGGTCAACACCGTCGAATTTACCCTTCGAACCCGGATTGGGGGAGAACCAGCGATGGCGTTTATCGGTGTCGGTGGTGAAATTGATGGTGTTGTTAACCCCGATCTGGTCGTCAATCTGGGAGATACAGTACGAATAACCGTGAT
>JBBSQD010000442.1:0-2910 GCA_038258185.1 Aggregatilineales bacterium
CTCATCCCCTATCTAAGCGAAAATGCTGGGGTGTTGGTGTGTCCGGGGCAGGATAACGAAAAAGATGTCTTTCACTTCGCTCACCGTACTTTTCAGGAATATCTGGCAGCGGCGCATTTGATGACTCGTTGTGCTGAAGCGGATTCATTTGGTCTGGTACGCGACCTCATCATGAGCAAACCGCAGGTGTGGCGCGTGCCCTGCGTGCTGGCAGGTGATGTCCTGGCCGATACGGATCGGCGCGGTGAACTGTGGGATTTACTTGATGATCTGTTGGATGACGATGTACCGGAAGCGCTTCCAGCGGATGATTCGAGCTGGTGGACGGTCTGGCTTGCCAGTATGATCGTGCAAGAGCAAAAGCTGCTTGAAAATGACAAACTGCGTCGCAGCGAAAAAGCAGTTGGTAACCAACTGCGTGAGTGGCTGCTTGCCCTGATAACGACCGCGCAGGCGCTCCCGCCAGCCGAGCGTGCCCTCTGTGGTCGGGTACTGAGTCTGCTCGATGATACCCGACCTGGGATCGGGACAATGACAGTACAGATTGAGGGAAAAACAGCCGCACTGCCGCAGATCGAATGGTGCGACATACCCACTCCTTCCAATGGCGTGTTTATAATGGGGGCAGACGATCATGGCGGCAACCCGCGTTGTGAGGTCAAAATGCCCTACAGCTTCAAAATGGCGAAGTATCCTGTCACTTATCAGCAATTCCAGGCCTTTGTCGATTCCGGTGAGTTTAATGATCCGCAGTGGTGGTGCGATTTTCCAGAAGCATACCAACCGCAGCAAATGGATGAGCAGTATAACCCTTACGCTAATCACCCGCGCGACCGCTTAAACTGGTATCAGGCGGTAGCCTTTTCACGTTGGGCAACCGCGAAATATCGAGATGCGAGACTGATCGATAGGACAATTGAAATCCGCCTACCAACCGATGCGGAGTGGGAATATGCGGCACGGGGCACGGATGAGCGCAGTTATCCCTATGGGCCGGATTTTAACCCCACCAAAGGCAATGTCCATGACACCGGTATCAGGCAGACGAGCGCCGTCGGGCTGTTTCCAGATGGCGCATCACCGTATGGGGTATTGGATATGAGCGGCAACGTCTGGGAATGGTGTCTGAACAAGTACCAAAAACCGGAACACCTGACTGTGGACGACAGCGAGGACATGCGGTCGCTACGGGGTGGTTCCTTCTACCACCATCAGACTTTCGCGGCCGCGTCGTCTCGCCCCGCCCATGATCCGATGAATGATAACTTCTCCTATGGTATGCGGTTAGTGTGTTCTCCGCCTATTGCGTCTCTGTCCTCTGGTACTCTGGACTCTGACAGCGAGTGATGTGCGTAGACACAGCATATCAACGTGTGCCTCTAAGGGGCTGCGATCAGGGAAGATCCTGTAGATGGGAGATTTCCCTATAAGTAGTATGCCCCTGTCCTAGCATTTACAGAGATGCTTCACCGATTAAGGAAACAATACTATATTATTTCTACGCTTATGCAATTGGGCATGGTCCGTGCCCAAACATAGATAAGCTGGATGTAGTAAGGAGAAATATGTATGGAATTAGCGCAAACCTTCCAGATCCTCCTGAGCCTCATCCAGGATATAGCGACTTCCCCGGATGGGATCAGCACAGGTGAAATCATCGCCAAATACGGCATCAGCCGCCGCGTCGTGCCAAAGTACATTGATATTCTCGAACAAGCCGGTATTCCAATCTATACCGAACGCAAACGGTATTACCTCGATGAAAGTTACTTTGCGCCATTCACACTGACACCTGAAGAGAGTGAATTCCTCTACCTAGCATTGGAACGTGCGGTGTTCTTTCACCAGTATCGCTGGGGGCCGATGCGCTCACTGCTGCACAAATTGACCGGCAAAATGACGATGCCTTTGGCTGATCTGCTGTTGAGCGGACAAGACGCGGATCACCCGCTCGGACCAAGCGATCGGTACTTCTCGCTTCTAGCCCATGCCAGGAGAGAACGTCTTGAGGTGATAGTGACTTATCATGCGCTCAACCGCGCTGAACCAGGCCGCTGGCTGATCAGGCCTGTCAGATTCAGCAGCAATCCTCTCTCCGATGGATTTTATGTAGTGTGTGAAGGCTCCAGGGACGGCCAGCAATTCATCCCGCTAAGTCTGAAGTTCGATCGTATTCTCGATGTTCAGCTAACGGATAGACGCTTTGAAATCGCCGCTGCAGCCCGCCTGGCGACTTATGAGGGCCGAGCCTGGGGTGTCTGGAACAGTGATCGTCCCCCTACGCGGGTTACGCTGCAATTTGAGACGCGCCATTATGATCGACTACTGGAAACCACCTGGCATCCCACTCAGGAAATCCGGGTGGATGCCAATGGTGATGTGCAGTTTTCGGTGACTGTTTCAGAGCCGCAGGAAATGGTGCCTTGGGTCAGAAGCTGGGGGGCTGGCGTGGTCGTCCTTGAACCGGATGCACTCCGCCAGCGCATTATCTGGAGCCTGCAACGGCAGCTCCAGTCTTACGGTCTTACGTTGGAAGCGGCTCAACCCGATAATGCATTGATGCATGTGTGGGCCAAGTATGAGCGTCGAACTGGAGCTTACCATGTGCTGCTGTACCATTTACTTGATGTGGCTGCCGTTGCCTGGGTGATGTGGGAGCGCGTGCTCAGCAATTCACAGAGAATTTGGCTGGAAAACTTGCTAGGACTTGATGCCGAGCACACGCAGCAGTGGGTGGCTCTGTTGACCGGTCTACATGATATCGGCAAAGCTACATCAAGCTTTCAGCGTAAAGCAGAACCGCTGTTCGAGCGGCTTATCGCAAATGGCCTACCTAACGAATCCTTTAATGAACCCCATGGGTTGCTTTCTGCTGTGATCTTAAAAAAGAGTCTGGCTGAAATTGGCGTC
>JBBSQD010000443.1:0-2905 GCA_038258185.1 Aggregatilineales bacterium
ACAACCGACGATGGCCTGTTTACCGTCGAGCATGTGATGTGCCTGGCCGCTTGCGATAAAGCCCCCATGCTCCAGTGCAATTTCCATTTTATGGAAAACCTGGACATGGATAAGATGAAGGCGTTTGTCGAAGAAAAGCGCGCCGAAGCCGCCAAAGCGAAGCAGTAATCCGGTTGAGACAAGTTGGAGCGTAAGCAATGTCAATAAATATCATTTATCGCGAAAAAGACGTGCCGGATATTAACAACTTCGATGTCTACATGAATAACGACGGTTGGGAAGGCTTTAAGAAAGCCGTATCCATGACCCCGGCTGAAGTGATCGACATCGTCAAAGCATCTGGTCTGCGTGGTCGTGGTGGCGCAGGTTTCCCCACTGGCGTGAAGTGGAGCTTTATCCCGCAGAGTGAGCCGGTGAAGTATGTCGTCGTCAACGCGGATGAAAGCGAATCCGGTACTTTTAAAGATCGCCAGATTATGGAAAATAACCCCCATCAGTTGATTGAAGGTGCGATGATCTGCGCGTATGCCATTCAGGCGACCGCCGTGTATATTTATCTGCGTGGCGAATTCTGGGATGTGGCGCACGAACTCGACAAACACATTGATGCCGCTTATGAAGCGGGTTTCATTGGCGAGAACATTCTCAACAGCGGCTGGACATGCAACCTGTACACTCATCTTGGCGCAGGTGCTTATATCTGCGGTGAGGAAAGCGCTTTGCTGAACAGCCTTGAAGGCATGCTCGGTCAGCCGCGTGTGCGTCCGCCATTCCCGGCACAAAAAGGCGGCGGCCTCTACAAAGAGCCCACGGTTGTCAATAATGTTGAGACGATTGCCAACGCCCCCTGGATTTTGCGCAACGGTGCTGAAGAATATAAGAAAATCGGCACGGAGCAAAGCGCAGGCACCAAGGTTTTCTGCGTGAGTGGTCATGTCCAGAAACCGGGCAATTATGAACTGCCGCTGGGGACGACTTTCCGCGAACTGCTCTACGATCATGCCGGTGGCCCGATGGAAGGTCACAGCTTTAAGGCCATTCTGCCCTCTGGCGGTTCTGGCCCGATTGTCCGCGTGAACGATGAAGTGCTGGACACCAAACTGAGTTATGAGGATATGACCAAAATCGGCACGATCCTCGGCTCGGCCTCAGTGATTGTCATGGACGAAACCGTGGATATTACCTGGGTCGCTTCCAAGGCGATTAAGTTCTTCAAGCATGAAAGCTGCGGCAAATGTACGCCCTGTCGTGAAGGCACTTACTGGCTGGATAAAGTCGTTGACCGCATCCTCGCAGGTGAAGGCAAGCCGGAAGATGTGAAGCTGATTGATAATGTCGCCAAGAATATGGCGGGTGTAACCCTGTGTGCACTGGGAGATTTTGCAGCCAATCCCATTATTCACACCATTAAAAACTTCCCGGAGGACTTTGCACAGCATGTCCAGCCGAAGGAAGTTGAAGAGAAGAAAGCACCAGCCAAGAAACCTGCTGGTCGTGGCAAGCAACCGGCGGCTCAGGCCGGGGATTAATTTATGAATGAAGACGGAACGCCTGTTTCGCCCACTTCACAGGAAGACGAAGCAGGCGTGACGCTGGATTTGCCGGAAGACAATGAACCACTTATAGATGATCGACCGGTAGAGCCGGTGGCACCTGAGCAGACCAGCGCTCCGCCGCCGGTTTCGTTGTGGAAACGCCTGCGTTCGATTTTTTCGAGGCAGGGCAGTGATATTGATGAACGTCTGGATGAGCTTGAAGCAGCGATTAAAGAATATCCGGACAAAGCTGTAAATTATGTGTTGCTGGGCGAATTATTTGCTGAACTGTACGAATACCAACTGGCCGTCGAATATTTTGACATCGGGTTAAGGTTGGCTACTCAGCAAGTAGCTGCGGAAGACTGGGGTATTATCGCCCAGACGTTGCAGGATCGGGCGTTAGTGGGTCTGACAGCCGCTGAAACCCAATTGAAGCGCAAAAGCAACACGAAACAACCTTAAATTCTAGCGAAGTCACCCATCATACGGCACAATAGTGGCCGAACGCGTTATGTGGGTGCACGGGAACGCATGACCCCGTAAGATCAGCATGATTTGTTAAGATGCAGTCTGTGTGGATGGTACTGCACAGGGCTTTTGGAGGCTTGAATGGCGAAGACCGTCAAGATTGTTATCGACGATAGAGAATATGAAGTGCCTGCCGGGGCTAATCTGGTAGACGCTGCCAAGAGCATCGGCAATGATGTCCCGGTGTTTTGCTATCATCCCAAGATGTCACCTGTCGGGATGTGCCGCATGTGCCTGATCGAATTAGGAAGCATCGAGAAAGATCGCGCTACAGGCGAGGTCGTTCTGGATGACAAGGGCAATGCCAAAGTACGCTGGTTCCCCAAGTTGCAGACCGCCTGTACCCAGGTGGTAAGCGATGGCATGGTTGTGCGCACCAATACAGAGCAAGTGGACGAAGCCCGCGAGAATGTGCTGGAATTTCTGCTGACCAGCCACCCGCTGGACTGCCCCATCTGCGACAAAGGTGGCGAGTGTCCGCTGCAGAACCTGACCATGGAACATGGGCCGGGTACGACTCGCATGCATTATGAAGACAAGCAGCATCTGGACAAACACGTGCCGCTGGGTGATCTGATTTTCCTCGATGAAGAACGCTGCATTCAATGTGCACGCTGCATCCGTTTTCAGGATGAAGTCGTCGGCGACGATGTGCTGGCCTTCCATGATCGTGGTCGCCGCTTACAGATTATCACCAACAGTGACCCCGGTTTTGACACCTATTTCTCCGGCAACACCACCGATATCTGCCCGGTGGGCGCCCTGACCACAGCCGATTTCCGCTTTGGCGCGCGCCCGTGGGAATTGACGAATGTCCCCAGCATTGACCCGCATGATGC
>JBBSQD010000444.1:0-2900 GCA_038258185.1 Aggregatilineales bacterium
ACGCTTCACCGACGAACACATCATTGATGAACATGGCCAGATAATCCCCGGCGCATACCGCCCGAATCTCGTTGCTGACAAAACCGCGTTTGATGTGGCTGTTGTACTGCCACGGCACCAACTGAAACAGATCATTGCGCGCATCGGTGCCTACGCTGATGCTGAACTGTTGGTCACCGGAAATCAGAAAATAATAACCATTGCCGCGTTCATCCGCACGACAGATGACCCCATGCGCGCTGCCGAGCCAGCCATCGGTCTGATGAAGTTCCACATTAATCAGACTGTCGCTGTGTGTTTCGTGGTCAAGTGACCAGACGTAACCGCGATCAGGAATCACCGCACCTTCCAATGTGCCCGCATTCAAGCTGAACTGCGCTTGCTCGTTGGGCACAGTATAAATATCCCAACCGCCAGCGGATGTATTAAAGTTATAGAATGTCCGCTGGTTGCCCGTGATGACGCTGCGGGTCGGGCCGCCATCTGGTTCCTTTGGCGCACAACCGGCCACCCACAGCACAATCAACGCCCATAGCATTACTTTACGCACAACCATTACCTGTTTACACTCATCCGGTAATTAAAAAATCCCGGCAGGAACAACCCGCCGGGACAGCAAGCATAACCAATGCAGGGATAAATTAAAAGACGATAACACCACGTGCCACGCCACCGGTCAGCATGGCAGCATAGGCTTCATTGATGGCTTCCAGCGGATATTCCTGCGAGATCAGTTCCTTGAGTTTGAGCTGACCGGACATGAACAGATCAATGAACAGCGGGAAATCACGATTGGCATTGACCGTGCCGTAATAACTGCCTTTGATGGTTTTTTCCTGACGGGTGATGATCGCCCCCGGCAGATTCGTGCCGGTGCCCATCGGTGACAGTCCCACCAGTGAGAGGGTGCCACCCGGACGCACTGCCTCCAAAGCGATTTCCTGCACAGCCGGGACGCCCACCGCTTCAAAAACATGATCGGCACCCCGTCCACCGGTCAGGTCGCGGATCGCGGTCAAAGTCTGATTATCGGACATCAGGGTATGAGTCGCGCCGAAAGTGAGTGCCATATCCATTTTAGACGGGTTGGTATCCACCGAGATAATGGTGCTGGCACCGCACAGCGCCGCCCCTTGCAGCACATTCAGGCCGATACCACCGGCACCGTAGACGACGACACTCTCACCGGGGCGCACGCCTGCGGTATAAAAAGCCGCGCCGACTCCGGTCGCCACCGCGCAGCCGACCAGCGCCGCAACATTCAGCGGTACATCCTTGCGAATGGGGATGCAACTGCGCTCTGATACGACGACATATTCCGCAAAACAGGCCAGCCCGCAGTAATGATAAACCGGCTCGCCACGCCATGATAAACGCGGTGTCCCATCCAGCATGGTGCCAGCCCAGATCGGCTCGGTATAGGTATCGCATAAATTGGGTTTGCCGTGCAGGCAGTAAAAACACTCACCGCAGTCCGGCGCCCAACTGAGCGTCACATGGTCGCCCACTTTGACTCGGCTGACATTCGGGCCAACCGCTTCGACCACGCCGGCGCCTTCATGCCCGCACACACACGGCATCGGATGCTGCGTCGTCCCGCTCATCACGTGATAGTCGCTGTGACACACCCCCGCAGCGGCGATGCGAACGAGCACTTCACCATCGGCGGGCGGTTGCAGGGTTAATTCTTCAATCTGGAAGGGCTGTCCGGCATTCAGCAGCATGGCCGCTTTAATTTGCATGGTTTCACCTTAGAAAATTTGTGTGGAATGAGGTTTTTTTGAGAATATTCTTGCTCTATGCGGGCTTCAGTGTATAATCCACTAGAGACCATGTCAATAAGGTTCGTGTCATTCCGGCGCTGTAGAGTAAAAGTGTAGATTAATCATGATAGAAGTAGTCATTGACAGTATCCGTGTCAGCTTGATGTCACAGGAAAGATTGATTGTTTTAAAGGATATCAACACCGATCGTTACCTGCCGATCTGGATTGGTCAGTGTGAAGCCGATGCGATCACTGTCGAATTGCAGGAACAGCAGGTGAAACGCCCCAACACGCATGATTTGCTGAAAAATGTCATTCGTGAGCTGGGCGGTAAAGTGGTTCATATCCTCATCAGCGATTTACGCAATGATATCTTCTACGCCCGTGTGGTCATTGATGTCGGTGGCAAGCAGCTTGAAATCGACTCCCGTTCCAGTGATGCGATTGCATTGGCTGTGCGGGTCAAATCACCTATTTTTGTCGATGAAACTGTTATGGATAAAGCCGCCATCACCAAAGAAGAGGATATCGAGAACGATACCGAAACCGAAGGCGACGAGACCAAACTGAGCGCCTTTGCCGACTTTCTGGATACACTCGATCTCGATGATTTAGAAGATAGCGAAGACTAATACCCGGCTTGTATAGCCGTTTCACCCAGTCGTAAGTACATCACGGCACTCAAATTCCTGTGTGCCGTTTTGTTTTCAATGGTGATGAATGAGCGATCAATTTTATAACGGTAGTCAACAACCAGCACCCTTCAGCCAGGAAGCGGAAGAAGCGGTGCTGGGAGCACTTCTGACCAATCCCAACGTCTATTTTAGTGTCGCATCCTTCCTCAAAGGGGATGACTTTTTCCTGCTACGTCACCAGTGGATCTGGCAGGCGATTGAGCGTATTACCGCGCGTAACGAAGAGTATGATTACCTGACCGTCGGTAAAGAACTTCAGGATACCGGCCATATTGAGGAAATCGGCGGCATCGCCTATTTGCTCCAACTGGTCAATAACACTCCCTCCTCAGCGATGGCTGAAGTTTACGGCAAGCTGGTACAACGTGCGGCCACGCGTCGTCGTTTGCTGACCGCTGCCGAAGAAATTAAAGAACTGGCGCTGGATGAAGAACTGAGCA
>JBBSQD010000445.1:0-2897 GCA_038258185.1 Aggregatilineales bacterium
GTTGAAGAAGACATCGTGATGGATGTTGACGCGCTTTAAGGTCTCGCGGATTATCTCGAACATCTTCTTTTCGGCGAATTCCTTAAAAGGCTTCCAGTCTTCCTCGACCCAGGCGTTGCCGTGTTCTTTGACCAGTTCCTGTGCGAAGTCGATGAGGTATTCGCCCTCATAGCGCACTTCGTCACCCTCGTCCAGCGGCAACCCCAGCGCTTCCATGTAACGGATGCGCATACTTTTGCCCAGGTTCTGCATCTGCATACCGGCGTTGTTGAAGTAATATCCGCGCTCGACTGTCCAGCCTGCCGCTTCCAGCAGACGGGCGATGGTATCACCGACAATCGCGCCACGGCTGCGCCCGATATGCAGCGGGCCGGTAGGGTTGGCGCTGACGAACTCGACCTGCGCGCGTTTGCCTGCGCCGGTATCCAGCTTAAAGACCTGATCACCTTCGCGGATGATGTTCTCGACCTGAGTTTTCAGCCAGCTTTCGTCCAGCCGGAAGTTGATAAAACCGGGCGGCGCGACTTCTACCGAGGCGACAAAATCCGCTTTGGGCAGATTTCTGGCGATGAGATTGGCGATCTCCAGCGGCGGCTTGCCCACCGGTTTTGCCAGTTGTAAAGCGACTGAGGCCGCATAATCGCCCTGTTCGGGGCGTTTGGGCGGCTTGATCTCAATCGTCGGGATTTCAAACGCAGGGAGTTCGCCTGCCGCCTGAGCGGCTTCGATGGCCTGCGTGATGAGTTTTGCATGTTCTAGCGGTAGTACGTTCAAAATGCTGTTTCCTTGCCGGTGTGGCGTATGCCCTGCCCGCTGCATTTTAGCAGACTGACAGAGGGGCGCAAGGGAGGCGCCGGGCTGTTTTACTGCCTCTTAATCAGGGCGGGCAGCAGGGCATACCATTCGGTTGCCCGCACGACATCATCCAGCGGTACCTGATCAATGACTGTGTGAGCGTGAACCTCATCGCCGGGGCCAAAGCCAATGCTGGGTATTCCGGCTTTACCCTGCCAGTAAATGCCGTTGGTGCTGAAGTTCCATTTATAGGACGGCGGCATACTGCCCCACAGCATTTCGCCTGTTTCCTGCCCGGCGGTGACGAAAGGATGATTTTCATCCATCGCCCACGCGGGATAAATTTTGTCGAGTGGGAAAACATAACCCGTGTAGCTGGGCTCATCGTACATCAGAATCGAGGCTTCCATATCCGTGCGGTCACCGATCAGCCCCCTGATGCGTGCCAGTTCTTCCTGCGGGTCTTCGCCGAAGGTCAGGCGGCGGTCGATAAACGCCACGGCCTGATTCGGCACGGCGTTAATACTCGGTGTATCGACTTCCATATCGGTGACGGTGATGCGACCATTGCCGAGAAAGGGGTCATCCTTAAATTCCGGTTCCAGCTTACTGATGGCATCAATGATGGGCAGCAGTTTATAGATGGCATTATCGCCCAGATGATTGGCGGCAGCGTGGGCGCTTTTGCCTTTCGCGACCACCTGAATCTCCACACGGCCTTTTTGCCCGCGGTAAACCTGCATGCGTGTCGGCTCACCGATGACGACAAAATCCGGTTTTAAGCCTTCGACTTCGACCAGTACATGCGGCGCGATGCCATCATTCCATTCTTCCATGTTGCCGAAGTAGTAGCCGGTGAAACCGTCCAGCAGGCCGAGTTCTTTTGCCAGCGCCAGCCCGTAGATCATGCCGGGGGTGCTGCCTTTTTCGTCACAGGCACCGCGCGCAAAGAACACGCCATTTTCTTCCTTGCCGGTGAACGGGTCCCATTCCCATTCAGCCGGGTTGCCGATACCGACCGTATCAATGTGGCTGTCGTAAAGCAGTTTGACCGGGCCATCCCCGATGCGCCCGACGATATTGCCCATACGATCCCACCAGACTTCGTCGAAACCAAGTTTCTTCATTTCGATTTCAACCCGTTCGCCAACGTCGCGAATCTGGCTGTCATAACTGGGAATAGCGCAGAGTTCCTTCAAAAAGGTGATAATGTCGTCCCGCTGGTCAGCCACGCGGGTTTTAAGCTGGTCTAGGATATTCTGGTCAACCATAGTCTGTTCCTTATCGAAAAGTTAAATATCAATTGCTAAAGGGGATGAGTACCCGCTCTGGGTTACTTTCCAGCACATCCCGTCCGGCAGTGGTGATATTATAATCCGCTAATTCCGCCAGTGTCACGCGCTGGATGGGTGTTAAGGTCTGCTGGTGATGATCGTAACGCACGACTACCACATTTTCATAGGGGTGGGCATCAAATGCCCAGCGGCTGGCCTCAATTTGATCGTTGTTCAGGCACACCCCGGCGGAATCTTCGCCCCATTGAGCTTCACAGGTGCCGGGGAAATTCACATACTCATCCTGATATGCACCGACATGCAGAATATCGACAGTGGCATCCGCACCATTTTGCCACAATTTCTGCTGAAGCTCGAAAATCACCACATCCGCCGCGTCATGGAAACGCCCACCCGGCCAATCCGGCGCGGTCAGCAGGATCAGATGCAGCGGTGAGCCGTAATTACCGCGTTGCGCCTGAATGAGATTGTCGAGGTCATCAATGCTGTTCCAGGTGGCGTGAGCCGTAGCCTGATACGTCCATAAGGCCGTAAAACCCGGCCCGATAATCATGATGCCCACCAGCACCGCAGCGATCAGGGGTGCGTAACGCAGGCGCAGCAGGTGGGTAAAGCCGAAAATCAGGGCGACGCTTAACAAGGCTAACCCGGCGATCCGCCCAAAAGCGATGCGGCTGAAATACGAATCGACCACACGGGCGCCGCTGGCCGCAACCAGCAGACTGACAGCGAGCATCAGCAGCGCCAGCAGCACACTCTGGCCGTAAAGTCGTAATTGTGCCGAATGATCGCTTTCATCAGGCAGCA
>JBBSQD010000446.1:0-2836 GCA_038258185.1 Aggregatilineales bacterium
CAGATATAAGAAAGATCGCAAAGAGCGAGATGAAAGCAAAGGATCGAAGGTTCAAAGGATTATGACTCGCTTGATTAATCAACAGATAAAGTGTGACATGCAAAACAGGGTTTAGATACCTAAACCTGATCACATAGTAACGCTGTTACCTTAAATTGAACTAAATACAGGGTTAATTTACAGATTATCGAAAGGTGTATCGCTGCGCAATGCCTGCACCGCGTCTGAATTTTGAATAATCTTTTGCAGGTCAGGATGCGCATAGAGGCTGCTGATCACCGCTTCAAGGATAGTCAGGGCTTTATGCCGGTATTGATCGTGTTCCGAGGGTGTGCGCGATGCGCTGCTCAGCATCTGATAACAGATCCAGCCATCACGCCCGCCATAATCCAACTCATTCTGCAAAGCCTGTTGCAGTAGATCATATCCGCTTTCATCGCCTAAATGGATTTTGGCAGCACCTAACCACATCAGCAGGCGGCCATAGAGAATCGGATTGTGGGCGAGAAGTTCGTCGTGCAGGCTGGTAGCGACTTCATGGCATTGTTCATAATCGTGGGTCAGAAACAGGCTTTGAATATAAGCCAGTCTGACTTTGTGATGCGTGTAGATATTCTGATAATCGCGCTGATTGATCTGTTCGATAAAAGCGGCACCTGTTTCGAAATCGCCTTTGTGAATCAGGCACAAGCCGCGATTGAGGTCAATGACGGCATCCTGATGATGAATATAAGCCTGTAACTGATCGGCCTCTTCACAGACTTTGAGTGCCAGATCATAGGCAAACAGGCAGCGGTATATACTGGCGAGATGCCGTAAATCGAGAATCTGATGATAGAGATTACCATGTTGGCGGTTCATGACCAGCGCCCGTTGGATATAGGACAGGGAAGTTGCGAAATCACCCCGTTCTAAAGCGATATCCGCCAGCATCGCCAGCACACGCGCAATTTCACGGTGATCATTGCTTTCCTCGGCTAAATCAAACGCCTGCTGGTGATAAGCGAGGCTTTCGTTAATTTTCCCCTGAGCGCGATACAGAATGCCAAAGCTGCGCAGGACTGCTGCATGCAGCCGGATATCGTCTTTGGGCAGCACAATATGTCCGATTTTGAGCGCCTTAAGGGCCTCTTCGTATTGACCGAGATGGGTCTGGCTGTTGCTCAGTGTTAGAGATGCCAGCACGCGTTCTTCAAGCATATCTTGCAGCGGCAATTCTTCCATCAGCATCAGTGCGGTATTGCTGGCAGCGCTGGCTTCCTGATATTCATGGAGTTCTTCCAGCGCCTGCCCGCGCAGCAACCACAATTTGCTGACAATGGGTATGGCAAATTCTCTGGGGACACTCCGCGCCACATCCCAACCTGTTTCGATAACCCGCAGCGTTTTAGGCAGTAAACCGTGTTGAAACAGATTTTCCGCGCTGGACAGATACGTGGTTAATGAATCCTGCATCTGGTTCGCTTTGAGATAATGCTCTGCCAGGATTTCCAGATAATCCGGGTGGGTAATCACAAGATTTTCCAGCCAGCGGGCAATCTGCTGATGGTAATTCCTGCGGTTAGGCCGCGTCAGCATGGAATAAGCCGCTTCACGATAGAGGATGTGCCGGAAGCTATATTCCCGATCCTGATCGAAACTGCTTTCGGAATGCTGCACAATGATGTCGCGCTTTTCCAGATTAATCAGTTCTGCGCGGATATTTTCTGGGGCTCCGGCGGCAATTAACGCACCTTCCCAGAAAGTCTGCCCAATGACTGCCGCAATCTGGATAACCCGCCTTGTACTGGGCTGCAATTCATCCAGACGCGCCTGTAAAAGAGCCAGCAGTCCGTTGGGTAGGGTCGATTCCAAAGTGGCATACAGCAGGCGGTTGGTCTGCCAGCTGCCATCCTGTGTTTTTTCAAATACGCCATTATCAAATAACATGCGCAGAAATTCTTCGACAAATAAGGGGTTGCCCTCAGCACGTTCCTGAATAAGCTGCTCAAGGCGTTCCGGTACATTCGTGACCGGTTCCAGCACCGTGCTGATCAGCGCAGAGATGCTAGTAGGCGACAGATTTTCGAGGACGATTTCACTCTTCTGTGGATAAAAATCCATAAAATTGTGGAAGAAATCATCAAAATTCGGGCGGGTCGTTGTAATGAGTAGGCCGGCTTCCTGATGTAATTCCTGCGCCAGATATTCCAGCAGTTCCAGTGATTCAAAATCCAGCCAGTGTAAATTGTCGACCGCGATAATCAGTGGGGCGGACTGAGCTACGGCCTGAAACCAGCGGCTGATCCACGGGAAGGCCGTCTGCTTCAACTGTGAACTGCCCAGTTTTAAGGTGTGGACGTGTAAGCTGTTTTTGAAGCCAAATTTCGCGACGAAACCCATGACATGCGCGGCGATAATCGCGTCATCATTGGGCCATAATTCCGAGGCGAACTGGATAATGCGCGCTTCTGCAACGTCTTCAGGCGTGTCTTCGCTGATATTGCAGTGTTGCCCGAGCAAGTCATGAATGAAGCTGTAAGGCGTCGTGCGATTTTCATAACTGGCGGACATGGTAAACGTCCTGATAGCGGAAGTTTGAATCTCATCCAGCGTTTCCTGTAGCAGACGGCTTTTGCCGATGCCAATATCGCCATAGAGGATCATGACCTGAAAATGCTGTTGCGCCAGAGCATTTTGGAATGATCGGGTGATTTGCTCAAGCTCAGTGGAACGCCCGACAAATGGCGTGGGTATTCCTGCGATGTGCCGCGATACCAGCGGGGAGTAATCATGACTGCGCTTGCCATGAACTGTGTAGTACTCGATAGGCGCGTCGAAACCTTTTACACGGATG
>JBBSQD010000447.1:0-2833 GCA_038258185.1 Aggregatilineales bacterium
ATCACGGCCAGCCGTTCCAGCACACTGCTATCATAACGCCGCTGTCCGTTGATGCGCAGCGGTTCTTCCAGCAGACCGATGCTCTCATAATAGCGCAGGGTGGACGTGCGCATCCCCATCTGGCGGGCTACCGTGCTGATACTCAGATCCGTCATGAAATTTGCTCCTTGACTTCAAGTGCACTTGAACGTTTACAGTTTAAATCGTTAGACGCGTTATGTCCGCTTAATCGTTCTTAAAGGAGCCGCAAATGTCTCAGAATCTGTTTGAAGTCACCGCCGATAATTTTCAGGAACAGGTCTTACAGTCCGACCTGCCGGTACTGGTCGAGTTTGGTGCGGACTGGTGTCCTCCATGCAAGATGCTGGCGCCGCTGCTCGATGAAATGGCGGTCAGCCTGGCCGGTAAGCTGCGCATTGGCGAAATTGATTCCGATGTGCATCCTCAACTGGTGGAGATGTTTGGCGTGATGGGCTTGCCAACGCTGATTCTTTTCCAGAAGGGCCAGCCCGTCCAGAAAATTGTCGGTTATCAACCGCGCAGCCGTATTGAAGCACAGATCATGCCGCATCTGTCACTCGAAAACGCCTGATTGAACCTCAGGTTCAAATTAGTAGTACAAAAGGCGACTCGTGAGGTCGCTTTTTGTTTACTCAAACCATTTTATCGAGGGGATATAAAACCAATTCTGGCACAAAAGTGCTATAATAGGATGGCTCCAAACAACTTTTACTGAATGTTTAAATAAATTTGAAGGAGATGCTCCATGGCTGCAACAACAAGTCTGCCTCCACGCAGTGAGATTGCTCATGAACATACCTGGAATGCCGAAAGTGTCTTTGCGACTACCGCCGATTGGAAGGCGGAATATCAGGCGATTAACGAAGGGCTGTCCGCGCTGAATGAATATCCCGGCACGCTGGGAGTCAGCCCGACGCGGTTGGCCGACTGGCTCGATACCGTTAGCGGATTGGGACGGCGTGTGGAAAAACTCTACTTTTACGCGCGCATGTCGGTCGCGGTGGAAACCACCAATCAGGAAGCCATCGGCATGACCGGTCAGGCGGGGGGTCTGTTTGCCCGTTTTGGTGCGGCAGCCGCTTTTGCCGACCCGGAGATTCTTTCACTGGGACGCGACACGGTTCTGTCATGGGTGCGCGGTGAAGAACGACTGAAAATTTACGAACACCACTTCGACAATCTGTTCCGTAAGCAGAAGCATGTGCGCTCTGGTGAAGTCGAGCAGATTCTGGCGATGGCGGGTGAACCTTTCTCCGCAGTCGATAGCACCGAGGAAATGCTGACCAGCGCCGACATGACCTTCAAGCCAGCGACCACCAGCAGCGGCGAATCGGTGGAAGTCGGCCAGGGGAATATCGGCACCTTTTTGGCAGGCGCTGACCGTGAAGCGCGACGCACCGCCTGGGAAAGTTACGCCGACAGTTATCTGTCGCTGAAAAATACGCTCACCAGCAATTACACCGCGTCGGTCAAACGCGATATATTTTATTCGTCGGCGCGGCTCTATGACTCCGCGCTGGAGGCATCACTGTTCGATGACAACATCCCGGGTGAGGTGTTTTATAACCTGATCGAAGTCTTTAAGAAAAACCTGCCAACCTGGCACAAATACTGGGCCGTGCGGCGGCGTGCGCTGGGGGTGGACAAACTGGAGCCATATGATATCTGGGCACCCATCGCCAAAGAGAATCCCAAAGTGGATTACGCCCAATCGGTGGAGTGGATCAGCGAAGGCTTAAAGCCGCTGGGCGATGATTACGTCAATGCGCTGCGGCAGGGCTGTTTGCAGGATCGCTGGGTGGATATTTACCCCAACAAGAACAAGACCGCCGGGGCATTTTCCTACGGCACTTACGACACCTTCCCCTTTATCCTCATGAGTTACGACGATACCCTCGGCGCGATGAGCACGCTGGCGCATGAACTCGGCCACTCCATGCACTCGTATCTGACGCGGCATAATCAGCCGTATGCCTATGGCGATTACTCACTGTTTGTGGCCGAAGTCGCCTCGAATTTTAACCAGGCCATGACCCGCGCTCATCTGTTTGAGGCCAATGATGATCCGCAGTTCCAGATCGCCCTGATCGAAGAAGCGATGGATAACATTCACCGCTATTTCTTCATCATGCCGACCCTGGCGCGCTTTGAGCTGGAAGTGCACAGTCGTGTCGAACGCGGTGAGGGCATCACCGCTGATGATCTCATTAACCTGATGGCTGACCTGTTTGAAGAAGGTTATGGTGGCCAGATGCACATTGACCGCGAACGGGTGGGCATCACCTGGGCGCAGTTCGGGCATCTGTACGCCAATTATTATGTCTTCCAGTATGCGACTGGCATCAGCGCCGCGCATGCACTCTCCGCACGGATTTTAGAGGGTGTCCCCAACGCCGCTGAGGATTACGTCAAGTTCCTCAGCACCGGCAGCGCCCTGTATCCGGTGGATGCGCTCAAGCTGGCTGGCGTGGATATGGCGACTCCCGCCCCGGTAGAGAAAGCCTTCGCGATTCTGGCCGATTACGTCGAGCGCCTCGATCAACTGACGCGCTAAGTTTTGCAGTACACGTTTAAGAGGCATCTCCGCATGGGGGTGCCTTTTTTTAGTGCTATAATATCGAGATGCCTGCTGATATAGAACTCTTGCGCAAACAGTTTCAGGAAAAGCAATATTTATTCACTGCTCACGCCTCTGATCGAGCCGCGCAACGTGCTATTTCAAGTGCTGATATAGAAGATGTTGTAAATGTTGGAGAAATTATTGAAGATTACCCTGACGATAAATATGGCCCTAGTTGTTTGATACTGGGCA
>JBBSQD010000448.1:0-2791 GCA_038258185.1 Aggregatilineales bacterium
GTTGCTTCAATCCAATCGATTTCATATATCACTCTGGGAGAAGATCGGGCGGGTTTTAGCCCCTGCCCGATCAATATCTGATTATAAGGGGAATTACTGACCCATTTCCATAATGGGGGTGCCTTCCATAGCGGTCAGCCCGGCAAATTTCACCAATGCGCCGATGCCTGGAGGGGCAAAACCGCCATTGACGGTCACATAGGCGTTGCCATCGGCATCAAAGCTGATGGAGGTAGGGCTTGGCAAACCGTCCACGACGACCTGCGACTCTTCCCCTGCTTTGACACGAATAATCGCGCCAGAATTCGGCACGGGACCCTGCTCACCAAACTGAGCCACCTGAACCGCATACATTTCGCCATCAGGCCCCATGCGCAGATCAGTCAGCATGGTTAAGCCGGTTGCGTAGTCACTGACGGAATTATCCTCACCAATGGTCACAACTTTAGTACCACCCGGCAGGAAGGGGAAACCGCTTAATAATGAAACATAAGCATTCCCATCACTATCAAAGGCGATTCCGGTCGGTACCGGGTCAGATTCCATTGCGTCCCCACGTTCGGCATTCGGGAACGGCCCAAACAAGCCTTCAAAGCTCGCCACCAGCTCAGTATCACCCGTAGCCGGGTCGACGCGCAGTAACGAATTGGCACCTGCATCGGCCACCCATAACCAGCCATCAGGACCGGCTGCGAGACCATACGGATGGCTATCAATCGCGAAACCATCCGGGTTATTGGCTTCTTCAAAAGCCCAGGTACTGGCGACTTCCGATGGGGTGCCATCTTCAGCGAAGGTTACAACCGATCCCATCAGATCACCGCGGTCAGGGCCATTGAACTCAATCCATTGGCCGCTGGTGGCATATAGCGCACCGTCCAGCACAGCCAGACGCGCGCCACCCACAATATCTGTACCAGCAACAATTGATGGCAGGAAAGCAAATTCGTTCTGCTCACCTTCCGGGGAAATCATGATGACTCGCGCGGACATACCAAACGGTGAGGGCGCAGCTTCAGCGGCACCGGGTGCAAAGAAATTAACCGTATCTTCACCACCTACACCACTATCAATAACCCAGACGTTGCCATCAGCATCGACCAGCACACCCTGGGGTAAGTTCAGGCCGGTAGCGATGACTTCACCCCCTTCAATTTGTAGCTCGCCATCCTGTGCAGAGACGGCTGGAATCATTAACGCCAGAAGTAGAAACATGAGACTGATTTGTCGCATTAATTTCATGAACTTTTCTTTCCATAGATATGGCAAATGTGTCGTAACACCACTCGTTGAAGTTGCTTCTCATCTTATACTCTCACAGGCTTCCTTTATCAAACTAAATTTGGCTACACTACATTGTATAGTAAACGTACGGTAAGAGAAATTAAGATGTTTATCATCCGTCTTCTGGCCTATTTTTTGAGATGGCAATGTGCATTGAACATATCAGATTGTGACGGTGATGTGTACGCCGATCAATCGCTGATGTATCTCGACGAAGAGCAGCCTGGAAGTTAAGCCAAAACTCAACAACCCGGCTGACGAGGGATGATATTGGTAAGTGCGCTAACGATCCAGAACCGAGTATACCGGCTCAAAGCCGATTAAATCCTGGGCGGTTTTGATACTGATGAGGGAGGCTTTGCCGTTCATTTCACCCTCTTTAACGGGCACGCCCGGGAAAAAGATGCTTGCTAAAGCATGGGCATCATATTCCGCGAAATTGCCCGTGTCGTTGACGAACAGCGGATGAGACCCTTCGAAATCGGCGGTCAGTGACTTCATAAATGCCTGCGCCGCATCACGCACATCAATGAGCGCCCAGACCATGAAACGGTGCCACATATACGTTTCCCAGAGTACCGGCGAAATTTCACCCAGCGCCTCTGCCGAAGGCCACTCCAGCCGTGTGCCAAATTCCACGCCACGCGCCTGTCTGAAGGCCAGTACGCGTTCACGGGTCATCGCCAGCAGACGTTGACGCTCATCTTCGGGCAACGCTAAGAATTCATCCAGAAACGTCGATATACGGTCACGGTTGGCATAATAGCTTTCACTCCTATGGTGACTTGCCCGATAAACGGCAGGCATGCGTAAAGCAGTGCTGCTGATCTGATCACGCCGCCAGTAGTAATCGCCAATTTCCTCTATCATATGTTTTGAGAAGGAATACGGGTCGGTAATCGAGCGGGTTTGTCCCTCATCAACCGGTAAATAGTCGGGGACAAAATCGCCCATGCCCCACGTCATCCCCACCGCATTGACGGAGCTGGCCTGAGCAATCCGCTTGATGCCTTCCTCTGAGGCGGCCTCAAACACATTATAGGTTCCGGTCACATTGATATGAAACGTGACCGCGCCGGTATTGATGGTCGGTGAAGGCAAAGCGGCCAGATGCACAATCGTCTCACAGCCGCGCACCTGCTCGCGGATGGCATCAAAATCCCGAATATCACAGGCGGCATATTCCACGCCGCTTACCTTCGATTCTTCTGCCATATCTGTCGCGCGAACATCATGGCCGTGTTCCTGCAAATACTGCACGGTGGCAGACCCGACCAGGCCATTGGCACCGGTTACCAGAACTTTCATAACGAACTTTTCCTTTGTGATTGAAGCTCATTGTTCAAAATAATTTTATGCTCTATTCCGATTCGTACTCGGATAATATACAGCTTACAGCGCGGCTTGGTTCGCGCATCAGTTTAACATTTTCGCAGGCGATGTAAAAGTGATCACAGTATAAACTTTACGGACAAACACAGCCTGTATTCGTAAGATATTCCCTCAA
>JBBSQD010000449.1:0-2760 GCA_038258185.1 Aggregatilineales bacterium
GGATATCGGCGGGCCGCAAGTCCTGAACACACGCGCTATTGCCCCTGTCTGGCGACAGGCGCATCATATTCGTAAACCCATGATCTATATTCCCATCCCGGGCAAAATGTCAGCAGGATTCAGCCGGGGCGATAACACCGTTCCGCACAATCCGCAGGGCAGCATCACCTGGAAACAATGGGTTGAACAGCACACCCAGCCCCAAAATCAACCGATTACACACAGACAGCATCAAGGGAGTTAAATACAATGAGTGCAAGTCAGACGACTCCATTACCGGCTCGTGGGAAAATATCTCCGTTCCAATTTGCTTTTGTCCGCGCAACCATGACCGCAGGCGGCGCATTTTATACACTGGTAGGATTACTGCTGCTGTTTGCGCCTGTGTGGTTCTATGAGAATGTCGGCACATTCCCGCCCTACAACCGGCATTATGCCGGGGATACAGGCACCTTTACATTAGCCATTGGTGTCATGATGCTGGTGGCGGCGCGGCGTCCTTTTCAGCATCGCGGGGTCATCCTGCTGGCAGTGATTGCCAGTTGGTTGCACGGCTTCAATCACATCTATGATGATTTTGTGACCAAAGCCGGGCTGATTGGGCCACTGTTAAGCAGTGTGCCGCTGCTGATTTTTGCCATCGTGCTGACTGTAGCCTACTTTATGGTCAACAATCAGCCAACAGACTGATTTTAATGGTCAATCGGGATGTAACTGTGCCGATTGACCAGCGTAACTGATTTAAGCAGGCCGGATTTCCAGACGGATCGAACCATTCTGCTGGGGCTGCTTAAATGCAAACACAACCCGGTTCACATCGCGTTCACTGGCTGCCAGGTCAACATCTTTGATATGCTCCACACGCGCGGTCAGGTTTTGCGCATCATAGCTCACGTTTAAGCTGGCGTTTTCGCCTTTCAGCGTCACGCTACCCTCGTGCAGTTCGACATCACCGAAAGTCGTCAGCGCACTTTCCAGCGTCCCAGGTTGGCTCTCAAACTGAACTTCATCAATGACCTCGACCCACCCCGAAGGTGTATCCCGATGCAGCGCAATCGTACGTTCCAGCGACTGTAAGTCTGCTTCTTGTGGATAGACATTTTTCATCTCGATCCTGAGCAGATCAATCGTATTGTCAGCCTGATGTTCGATCAGTTGCGAAGCATAGTTTGCAGGCGAAACCCAGTCAGGATCATTGATGACGGTGTTACCCGCGCCACGGCGGGGGTTACTGTGAGGCAGTTCCATCTGACCATTCGGCACCGGGCATGAATGCCCCAGCGATTGATTGATGAAATGATCATAACGACGGTGATCAAAATAGGCTTTGGTATAACGTCCACGGCCAATATCCGCCACCACCGACTCACCATTCAGATGCACAATAAAATTGCCGACATCATTCTGGTTGTGCATTTCGCCGTTATGACCACCTTTGGCCGCCAGCACAAGGGCATCTGGGTCTTGCGGATTCCGCCGCGCCACCATCCACACCATGCCGTTGTACCAATCGTTTTCTGCCGGGATATAAGTCGTTTCTTCAACCGGCGGCACCTGCCAGACGAGATTGCGCAAAGCCCAGTTTAATTCGCTGTTGCGACTGGCATTGCCTTTATTGTCTTGTTGTTTGCTCAATGTGAGCAGGCCGGGCAAATCCAATCGTTCAGCCAGATACACCAGCAACGAGGTCGGAAAAACGATGATCGGGTCACAGTCGGAAAAGTTGACGTAAAAGCCGGGGCTCATCAATGTACGCAGCGGAAACTGCGCGATATTCCGAATCTGATCGCCATCCATAAAGCGAATGCGGCCATTGGTGCGCTGCTCAATCGCTTGCGCGGCCAGTACATAATTGCCAAAACCATACGCCCAGTAACCCGGCCCTTCCGTAGAGCCACCATCCGGGTCAAAGGTTTGCATATAATCATCCAGTGAGCGTCCGGCACGGGCGATAATTTCCGCCAGCCGTGCCGGGTCTTGCTCCAGCCGGATCGCGGCATTCACCACATTACCGTTACAGACCGCCGTCCAATTATTGACGCTGCGCTTTTCGGTGTTATACAGCCACCAGTGATCGTGGCGCGTGAGATACGGCGTAAATATGCGATTATTCATTTCATAGCGAATGCGCTTGCCCACCAGCGGATCAAGCTCAGGTTCCAGCAGCATCAGTAATTCGGCGAGCTGCGTGCCCGTCATAGAGGCGAACAGGTCGATAATCTGATGTTCCATATCTGCCAGTTCGCTCTGATGCGCCGGATACGACCAACTGCTTTCCTCACAGGTCGCCCAGGCAATATCCGTGATAGCATCCAGAAAGCGGCCTTCATATTCCAGGCATTCCGCCAGCGTGAGCTGCGCCAGCATGAAGCGACGGCGCTGAATCAGTGCCTCATAACTTCGACGCTCCCCCTCGCGTTTGAACACCAGATAATGCGAGGCGGTCAATGACGGAATATCGCTCTGGGCGGCTTCCTCCGCAGCACTGATAATTTCCTGCACCTGGTCTTCACCTGCACCGGCGCGGATTTCCGCCCAGGCTGTACGGTCAGCCGCCGGGGGGAAGGCAGGCAGTGGCGTTTCTTCAATTAACGCGGTTTCGATATCGACAGCATTGTAGCGCGTAAGCATAGAGAAAATGATCCTTTCAGAAAAATGCGTTTTTTTGAGCTATTTTTCTAAGTATCTATCCGAGAAATCAATTAGGACTTGAAAAGACAGATGAAACTCGCTGAAATTGGAATTGTCCAAAACCCCAAA
>JBBSQD010000450.1:0-2725 GCA_038258185.1 Aggregatilineales bacterium
AAGACCATGCGGACATGGAACTGGCCGTCTGGCGAAGGAAGTATTGTCATGAGCGACCAGGTCGTGTCTGCCCTTGCCTACAGCCCGGATGGAGGCGAACTGGCTTACGGTGGTGAGATTGCTGATCCAGATGATGTACAGATTAAGATTGTCCCGGTTGAATCACTCCTCTTGCCGACGCATATTCCCACTATTTTACCCGGCACCTACGTGACTTCTCTAAACTGGAGCAATGACGGTTCCTTGCTTGCTTACGGCACAGGGCAAATTATCCCCCCTTGGGGTGATTATGGCTCCCAAGGCGGGATAGCACGGGTGATTGAACGGAACGGCACGATTGTCTTCTCTCTGAATTTTCGTTACCCAGTCGGCAATGTTGAAGTCAGTCCTACAGGCAACCTGGTTTTTGTGGGACCAATTCGTGAAGTATTCAATCTGGTAACTCAACAACTCGTTGTTGGCCCAGGAGATGGTATCGCATTTATCGATGGGACATGGCATCCCACTTTGGATCTTTTATTGTTGACTCAAGTACTGGGAGCAAGCACATATGATCCCATAACTCGGTATTCCTCAAGCAACCTTGGGCGAACAGAGCTACTTATTAGTTCTTCTGAGGAAGGGCGAACGGTAAATAGTATTTGGAGTCCAGATGGGCTGTTAGTAGCGACCAGTACTACGCTAGGATCTATCTTTGTCTGGGACACCACGCGCGAGGTCAGTACTGTACAAACTACCTTTTCAGAGCATAATCATTCTGTGCAGCACCTTGTGTGGAACGCTGCGACTAATCTGATTGCCAGTGGTGATGATAGCGGACGAATTCTGGTATGGAACCCAAATACCGGTGAGATCATACAGGAGTTGACAGGACACACGGGTGCCATTCTCGACCTTGACTGGCGTCCAGATGGAACGCAGCTTGTCAGCACGAGTCTGGACAAGTCCATGCGAGTGTGGAACTGGCCGTCTGGCGCAGGGAGTATTGTTATGAGCGACCAGGTCGTGTCTGCCGTTGCCTACAGCCCGGATGGAAGTGAACTCGCTTACGGTGGTGAGATTGCTGATCCGGATGATGTCCATATTCATATGGTCCCGGTTGAATCACTCGTCCTGCCGACGCGTACTCCCACGCCTACTGTGGTAGTGGTGAGCTGCTGGTCGGCACCAGTCTCGCCGCTGATAAATATGCGGTGTGATCACCAGATGGCACCAAAATTGCCTTTGTCGTGCGGGTGTGACCTAACCTCAAAACCCTTTCGCACACAAAACCAATTTCAAGGTATGCTTTTGAGATAAGTCTTTCTCATGTGTTCCGTCTGGAAAAAAATAATGCTAGCGATTGCTCATGCCTGCGCGATTGTGGGTTTAGAAGGTCAGTTGGTCGAAGTTGAAGTGGATTTTAACCCCCGCGCTGGGATCCCCAGCTTTTCGATTGTAGGGCTGCCGGACTCGGCAGTACGCGAAAGCCGGGAACGTGTGCGGGCGGCTGTCAAAAACAGCGGCCTGCAATTTCCCAATAAAGGCTATGTGGTGAATTTATCACCAGCCGATTTGCCGAAACATGGCCCCGCTTATGATCTGGCGGTGGCCGTTGGCGTACTGGCATCGACTGATCAGGTGCCGCTCCACATGCTGGAGAAGGCGATGTTTATCGGCGAACTTTCGCTGGATGGCCGGGTGCGCCATGTCAGCGGCATTATGGAAATGGCGCATACTGCCTATCGGCTGGGCTATGAAACAATTTATGTCCCGGCGGAAGCAGCCAGTGAAGCGGCCCTGATTCAAGGTATTACGGTGATTCCGGTTAATACACTTGGTCAACTGGTAGAGCATCTGTATCAGTTAGATCCGATTTCTCCCTGGATCAATTCGGATTCGCTGACTCTGGCATCAGACATTTTGGCGGATGGTCTGGTCAACTATGCCGATATTAAAGGGCAGGAGCATGTTAAACGCGCGCTCGAAATCGCGGCGGCGGGGAATCACAATGTGATTCTGACCGGGCCACCCGGCGCCGGTAAATCGCTGGCGGCACGGGCGATGCCGGGGATACTTCCGGCGCTCGATATGGACGAAGCCTTAGAAGTCACCCGTATTTACTCGATTGCCGATTTGCTGCCGGACAATCGACCGCTGATTCAAGCCCGACCGTTTCGCGCCCCGCATCATACCATCAGTCAGGCCGGTCTGGTCGGAGGTGGGTCGGTGCCGCGTCCGGGTGAGATCACGCTGGCACATCGTGGTGTGCTGTTTCTGGATGAGGTGGTCGAATTTTCCACGCGTACGCTGGAGGTTTTGCGCCAGCCAATTGAGGACAAACTCGTCACCATCAGCCGCGCAAATGGCACACTCACATTTCCGGCCAATTTCCTGTTGGTTCTGGCGATGAATCCGTGTCCATGTGGCTATTATGGCGATCCAGTTAAGCCGTGTACTTGCACCCCAACGATGATTACCCGTTACCAATCGCGCTTATCTGGCCCCTTGCTGGATCGGATTGATATTCATGTGGATGTTCAGCGGGTCGATTACGATAAGCTGATGGGTGTGGAGCAGGGTGAGTCGTCGCAGGTGGTACGAGCGCGGGTTGAAGCTGCGCGGCTCATTCAGCGCGAACGGTTTGCAACCGATTCTGCTCTGCGCGCCAACACGGACATGAAGGCTGGGGATATACAAAAGTTTTGTGTGCTCACGGCGGAAGCGAAACAGCTTTTGGAACTCT
>JBBSQD010000451.1:0-2724 GCA_038258185.1 Aggregatilineales bacterium
GTAGCGTTCCTCTGACATTATAAAATTGTCTCCGATTGGTTCTTTAAATATTCAGGTCAACTGAGCGTATTTGTTGGTCAGGATTTAACCAGTCTAAAGGGGCTATGTCTGTCTACCCCTCACCCTAAATCCCTCTCCCACAAGGGGCGAGGGACTTGATAACAAGCCATACTCCCTTCTCCCCCAGTGGGAGAAGGGCCGGGGTTGAGGGGCAAATACTACAACCCTAAAATGTCACAAACAAATACGACTCAAAACATTAACTGATTGTATCAGTCACTTTCAACGCTGAGAACTTCCGATATGACAACCGCCGCTACTTCGGTCGTAGCCCGTTTGCCGTGGGTGGTAGTTCGAACGTTGTCCGGTTCGTCCTCAGTGACCTGGGTGAAGAAGCCTTCAAATACATCCATTGCGAGGAGGTTATCGATTGTATCTTCGATGGTATCGCGGCCCAGATTCTGCACCATGACGTGTGGCGTTTCAATCGCCACAAAACGCACAGGCTGAATGTCCGGGAGATTCTTGCTCATTTCGTAGGTGAAATCCATCTGACGGTTCAGATAATCCAGCGTGACAAACATCGCGGTAAAGACCGTACCACTTTCCATTTCAATAATGACATCGCAGGCATCACGCACAGCGGAGTCCATCATTTCAATCCAGATACGCTTAGGCATTTGCAGATTGGAGGTTATCATGGTCGGTCTCATTTCCATAGTCCGGTTCAGCCCATTCACGGGCAATAGTTTATCGTTGTCAGTAGCATGTTCGCAAGGGAAACGGGCACATGTTTCAAATCTGAGAGGCACATCTGGCAGCACTTAAGACCGCGAGGCGCGGAGACAGTGATCGGGGGTAGATATGCCTGGTTCCAGTGGTTCTTTACGTAACCCATTCCCTATCGGTTGGCGACCGGGGTCGTCACCGCATTAAGGGTAGTCCAAACAGTCCTCTTAAATGACTTTGACTGTCGAAAATCAGGATATGACAAATGGGCAGGCTTGTCAAGACATATGGACCCATTAGACTTAAGCCAGATGGGTCACAACTGCATCCACATTTTTACAGGGGCGAACACAGGTTCGCCCCTGATTTAACGATTATTCAGGCGCGTTCAGCAGACTGCCAAAGAATGCCTGGAAATAGGTAAAGGTACCCTCACGACCCACATGCAGCGGGTTGCTGGCATCCCAGGCGACAATATACGTCAGCACGACATCGTTGGCATCAAACGCGCTGCCATCACTGAACAACACACCCTCGCGCAGATTAAATGTCCACTCGGTCAGGTCATCATTGACGGTGAAATCCGTCGCCAGTGACGGAACAACAGCGGCACTGTTGAGTTCATACCCCAGCAGCGAGTCGTTAATCTGCTGGCAGTTGCGCAGCGTCGTACCGTCAATCTCATCCAGACAGAACAGCGCGGCAGGCTCTAGCGACTGCATCCACACAATGTTGTCATCGTCGGGGTCTTCCAGCACTTTGAAGCTCTCATAACCAATCGGATGCGCATTAGCATTCACAATCCGCGCGGCATACACTACGGCAGAACTGCCATGTGCGACCGGCAGCATCGGCGCGAGATCACGCAGGAGTGTGTTGGCTTCAAGGTAGATCGGATAACGCGCATCTTCATCAGCCAGCGCGGCACCTTCAGCCAGTAATTCCACCAGTTCGGGGATTTTCTCGCCAAACTGCTCGGGTGCGCCACCACCAAAATGAACATCAAGGAAATTAGTCGCATCACCATAATCCGCCAGCCAGCCCAGCAGATACATTTCCAGATTTCCGCTGTAGGCTTCATCCAGGAAAGACGCATTTTCGACCAGTTCCAGCGTCACATTGATACCGACTTCGCCAAGCTGCGCCTGAATATCCTGCGCGACGACTCCCGGCTGCGGCAGATAACTGCGCACGGCTTCACGGTAGCTCAGGGTAATCTCAAAGCTGTCCACGCCTTCTTCAGCAGCGGCCTCGGCCAGCAGTTCGCGGGCTTTGTCCTGATCAAAGGGGAACGGCTCGACCTCTGGCGTGTAGCCAAAAGCAATCGTCGGCAAAAATTGCGTTGCAGCGACAGAACCGGGGGTGTAAAAATTATCGACAAGCCGCTGCTTATCAATGGCATAGCCAATGGCCTGCCGGAATTTCACATTATCAAACGGCGGATACTGATTATTCATGCCCATGTACATGACATTCAGGCCCGCACGGCTCAACAGTTGCAGGCTGGAATCCGCCTCGACCGAAGCATAATCACCCGGTGCCGGATTATCCACACCATCGACATTACCGGCCTGAAGTTCGACCAGACGGGCAGCCGACTCCGCATTCCAGCGGAAAATCAGGGTTTCTTCACCAGCGGGTTCGCCCCAGTAATTTTCATTGCGTACCAGAACCAGCTCATTGCCCTTGTCCCAGTTCGAGATTTTATACGGGCCGGTGCCGATCGGATTGTCCAGCAGTTCAGGGCCACCGCCGCCGGTTGACTCCAACTGCTCTGTGGAGAAGATGCCTAACCCGGCTGAAGCGACTTTATAATTAAAAGCCGGGTCAGGGTTGCATAAAGTAAACTTAACAGTGAGCGCATCCACCGCTTCAATCGATTTGAACGCGCCGCCGTAATCGCAGCTATCTGCGGTCAGCGACAGCAGTTCGCCATCCTGGGCGCTCACTGTCCATGACAGACTCATGACCAGAGCCAATACAAGCAGAGACAAA
>JBBSQD010000452.1:0-2697 GCA_038258185.1 Aggregatilineales bacterium
AGATTGCGGCTTCCGCGAGTCTAGACCACATTGAGATGGCTCATAATACAGCTGATTTGGGTGGTGCGATCTTCAATGCTGGCACGCTGCATGTAAATCATACACGCTTTTATAGTAACACCGCAGTGGACGGAGGGGCACTCTACAACGAGGCCGTTTTGAACATCCAGCAAACCCAATTTATATCTAATAGTGCCAGTGAAAGCGGTAGTATAATCAAACGTGGAATTATCTCTAAAGGTGGAGCTATTTCCAACAATAAAGGAACAGTTCAGGCTAATTCACTTAATATAGTAGATGATGAAGCGGTTTTAGGTTCTGGAATTTATAATAATAGTCTATTTAAGCTTGATAACAGTGATATCATTTTGAATATTGGCATTATTGTTAATGATAGCCCGTCTTATGGTGGTGGGATTTATAATGGTTCAGGTGCCAGCATGGTCATCAAAAATCTAAATGCTGATTCAAACAAAGCCGAATATGGCGGTGGTATATGGAATAAGGGTTTAATCGTCCTCAATGATTCTGTGGTGCAGCGTAACATGGCCGAGGGCGAGGTCTGTACCTTTGGTGGCGGAATCGCGAACATTGGGCTGCTGAATATCCAGCGCAGCCTGATCCGCGACAATAGTGCGTTCATGGGCGGCGGTATCGCCAGCTTACTGCATGACATGGGTTATTCCGGCGGGGCGAACATTCGTTCGTAGTCCAAAACCCGCAACGGCGGGAGCGTGATGGACGCAAGCGTGCGACGACCTGTACAGAGATCACGACACACCTTGATCCCAATCCGGATGATCCGCACACGGCGCGGTTGTGGTTTCTGAGTTGTCGGCTTGAGCCGTGGCTGCTGCTCATGGTCTCGCCCAAGCATCCACAGCATCCAGGTCGCACACGCAACGCCAATTAACAGGACTTCAACCCGTGCCATGTGACGCATACGGCTTTGCTCCCAATCAAATACGGCACTTTTCGTGATTTTGAATCCACATTCTTGCCACCATCGGACGGCATAGAGCACACAGCACATCTGCGTGGGTGGAAGATTCGTGATCACATACCAGATAACCGGCTTAAATCCTGCCGGCTCATGCCGATGAATAACGATATTCGCCTGTACGGTATTCTGTTTCCAGATACTGACTTTCTCCCAGCGTCGGGTCGGATAGCGCCGTGGATGCAATGATTGCACCCGCTTCCATCCTGCCTCGGTTTCAATATAGGTATTTTTTGCAAGACGAATCACATAGGACCATCCCAGCGCTTCTATACACGTAATAAATGCATACCCAGCATGGACACGATCTGCCAGAATAATGACCTTCATCTCGTCCGGTATACATGATGCCAGTGCCTCTAAACAGGATCGGGCATCATCAGCCCATGCGTCGCCTGGCTCGTAGAGAAAAAAGCTGAGTGGGAGTGCCATGGCATCTGTAACTACCGTCACTTGAAAGAGATTAAGCACATTCGTATGGGATGATTCATCCATACAGATGTAGATGGTATCATTCGGAATGGTTGCTAGCAGCGAGGTAATGAGTGGAAAATACACCGCATCAAGTGATAGGCGTGGATCACGCATAATACGCCGGACCTGCGTTTCATTACTCGTTGTTTTAGCCTGAAACGCGCTTCCCTGCGCAATCTGCTCGATGCGAACATCGGTCATTTCCATCAAGCCGGTGGTCAGCTGAGTCAGTCGATGCTGGACGACCGGATCCAGATCGGGCAGATGCTCGGCGATCCAGGGGGCGACCAGCTGAGCGGTTGGCGAATTGATGTATACTGCGGATGCTGATTCCATCGGTCCTCCGGGATGATTGTTGTTTTTGACACCACTATCATACCCGATGTGGCACTGGAATCAGCATTGTATTTTAGGGCCAAAAGGCCATGTCATGCAGTAAGGTATCGCCAGCCTTGATACGCTCGTTTTGACCCAAAGCAGCCTGATCGCCAATCACGCCATCAAGAATAAGACAGATTGTCCCTTATCGAGCGGCGGTGGGCTGCTGGTCAGCGGTAGTGGCTCAGTCCAGATTGAAAACTCCACCTTTGCAGAAAATAGCGCGGCAACCAACGGCGGTGCGCTGGCCACGTTCTCAGTCTCTGGCCAGCACAGCATCAGCATAACCGCAACCACGATCTACTCCAATACGGCGGCGGGCAGCGGCGGCGCCATTGATACTAATGCAACCCGTCCGGTTAAGCTGACGCTGAGCGTTGTGAGCAACAATTCTTCCGCCGCTGGCAGCCTGTCGGACTGCACCGACAATGTTTCCAGCGGCGGCTTCAACGTGCTGGAGGGTTGCAGCCTGCCGTTGAATGCAAGCGATGTGATCACGACGGATGCAGGCGTTGGCCCCCAGCAAACCACACCCTATGCGGTGTACTACATGCTGCTGCCGGGAAGCCCGGCGATCGATATGGCGCCGGAGGGAGCGGCGGTCTGCCCGGCAGTTGATCAGCGCGGTCTACCTCGGCCGGCTGATGGCGATGACGATATGGTGGCGCGCTGCGATGCGGGCGCCATTGAAATGAAGGCGGTGCTGGTGCTGCGCACGATCTTTCTGCCGCTGCTGCTGAAGTAGCAACCCCGCCCAGGCCGCAGCAGCCTGGAGTGTGCAGGATGGGCTGAGCGCGCTCAGCCCATCCTGCACACTCCAGGCTGCTGCGGCCTGGGCGGGGTTG
>JBBSQD010000453.1:0-2693 GCA_038258185.1 Aggregatilineales bacterium
ACACGATGGGGTCGCGACCCGGGCCGAAGTCTTCGGTCAGGACGGTGCCCTCTTCGATAAACAGGCTGGCGACATCAATGGCGCTGGTGAGCAAGCCACCGGGATTCCCGCGCAGATCGAAGATCAGACCATCACGGCTGTTAATGTCAATTTCGGCCAGCGCGTCGTCAATTTCAGAACGGGCGTTGCCAGTAAACTGATACAGACGCACATAACCGAGGTTATCCGCTTCGACACTGGCCTCGATATTGGGGATTTCGATGCGAGCGCGAACAATCGTAAAGTCGATCAGTTCTTCGCCGCGGCGCATGGTCACTTCCACCGAAGTGCCTTCTGGCCCACGGACGCGGAAGGCGACTTCGGACTGATTCTCGCCCTGCACATCGACTCCATCCACGGTCATGAACAGATCACCGGGGCGGATGCCCGCCTGTTGGGCCGGGCTGGACTCGAACACGCCGACAATTTCAATGGCGTTGGCTTCTTCGTTGAAGCGGATGGTCGCGCCGATGCCTTCAAAGTTGCCTTCGAGATATTCATTCTGCATGGCGTAAACATCCGGCGACATATAGCCGCTGAACTGGTCACCCAGCGAGTCAATCAGGCCATTAATCGCCCCATCCAAGAGTTGTTCGTCGGTGATATCGCTATCATTGGGGTCAACATACTGACTGTGAATGAGATTATAGGTTTCCCAGAAAGGCGCGAATAATTCCTCCGCTTCCGGGGGTGGCGAGGTGATTAGTCCCTGCGCCGTAATCGACGTGGTCTGCACGCCGAGGACAAAGCCAGCGACGAAAATCACGCCGGCGATGAGGATCATTTGTAACTGGCTGGGGATTGCCAGAAGACCGCGTTTGAGATTCATACAATAACTCCGAGTAAGCCTATACTAGTTTAGCTATTATATAGTATACCGTTGAACAAATTTCATAACGGTAAACACGGCATGAGAGTCCGGTAAGCGGAGGGTTGATATGAGTACTCACACGGCACAGGCCATCCTGTACGGATTGGCGTTGGGCGATGCGCTGGGAAGCCCCACCGAATTTAAGCGCTTGTCCGCCATCAAAGCGCAGTATGGTGCGGCAGGCATTCAGGAGCCGCCCGACCCGGCGCTGTTCACCGACGACACGCAGATGACGCTGGCACTAGCGGAAGGTTTGCTGGATGCCGGGTTAACCGCGGACACGGACACTCAGATACAGGCGATTGGCCGCCGTTTCATCGACTGGCGCCACAGCCCGGAAAATGATCGCAGCCCCGGCACGACCTGTCTGGCTGGCATCGAGCGTTATGAGCAAGGCATGGACTGGCACGAATCCGGCCTTGTGGGGTCGAAAGGCTGCGGCTCGGCGATGCGTGTCGCGCCGATTGGTTATCTGTACCAGCATGACCCGGCGCGGTTGCGTGAGATCGCGATTGCCAGCAGCGTGATTACACACCGTCATCCGACCGCGATTGCGGCCAGTGTGGCGGCGGCGTATCTGGTCAAACTGGCGCTGGATGGTGACTCCCCGGCCACGTTCATCCGGCAGACGATGGCCTTTACCGATGGCCTGAGCGACGAGCTGGATCATTCCCTGCTCAGAATTGGGCATGTGCTGGGCTGGGTGGACGAAGAAGCAGCGTTAACGCATCTCGGTCAGGGCTGGACGGGTGAAGAAGCGGTGGCGCTGGCGCTGTACTGTGTGCTGCGCTACCCCGATGATTATGTCGCCTGTGTTGGCCGCGCGGCCAATACGGACGGTGACAGCGACTCGATTGCCTGCATTGCGGGGGGCATCCTGGGTGCGCGGCTGGGACTGGCGGCGATTCCCCCTAACTGGATTGCCCGCTGCGAACAGCGCGAGTCGCTGGCGAATCTGGGTGTTCGGCTTGCTGCGGCGAGGGATAGACTGCAATCGTAAGCTCCTTATTCTTTGCCGCTGCCGCCGGGGGGGGTGCGGCGGCAATGGCAACAGTAGTCCATAGTCTTTAGTCCCAAGTCCTTAGTCAAAGACTCAACGCAAAGTTTAATTTGTTGCCCCATAGGGACTTCCTTCGGTCGCTGCTGCTGCGCGAAAAAAAATGTGCGCAGCAATTGGCAACAGATTCAGTGCAACGATGAAGTTCTAGTATACGGGATTTTGGGGTCGGCAGGGTGGACAAATGGCCGGTCATTTGTCCCTTTTTAGTGCTGAGTGCTGAGTCAAAGATTCAACCGCCAAGACGCAGAGACTATTTCAATGAAGAAATTCTAAGGAGATTGTGATGTTCTTTTTACTTATGGCAGTAGTCTCTCTATTATATATACTGAGTGCTGTCTATGAATGGAAGTGGATACGTAAACTGGAAAGATATGATCGAAAACGTATGAGTTGGGAGACCGCTCGTGTACTCTACTTAATCACCGGGATTGGGGGATTAGGCTTCGGTGTAGCGGGAGTTTGTTCAGTAATTCTGTCCTCGAATTCCCCGATTTTGATAGGTGTTGGTTTATTTTTAGCTTATCTCTTTGCAAATACCCTTTTCAATTACCAAAATAATCAATCCATCGTAGAATTATTCAAAAACATCAGAAAGTAGAACATACAAATCACATCATCAGACGTGCTTGTGTGTGAGGTGACAAATTGTGGCAGATGAACGCGTGAGATTACAGCTAGAAATCGCTATCGAGCAAGCTGGAAGCGTAATTGATATTACCAAAA
>JBBSQD010000454.1:0-2680 GCA_038258185.1 Aggregatilineales bacterium
ACTAGCACAAGTGGGCGATTTTTGCCCAAACGAAGGGTGTCCCGAGTACGGGAAACACCAATCATTAATCGTCTCGTACGCAAGACGCTGGCCTTCTCCAAACAGCTCTTCATGCACAAGGCCGCTGCCGCCTGGGAGGACTTGATCTATAACTTTGCCCGTCCGCTCAAGTCGCTACGCCGAGCGCTGACCGATGACCCGAACCGCCGTTGGCAACAGCGCTCGCCTGCTATGGCCACCACACTAACCGAGCGCATCTGGTCGGTAGGCGAGCTGTTGCGCGCCGTTCCCTTGCCCGTAACTTAACCACTCCCTATCGGGAGACTACCGGATAAACCTCTTGCCTATAGTTCCTATCGCTATTTTGTCCGACAAGATGCAGACCCGCTTGAACTCTGGCAGAGTCAACGGTAAATAAGTCCAATTTGCAGAATGTGAAAAATAGAAGTACATTTCATACCTGAATACCTGAATAGGTATTCAGGTTTTGGACAAAATACAAAATAATGCCACAGCAACATGCAGTTCAATCAGATTCCCATATCTTGCCTGAAGATCTACTGGCTGATGTGGTAGAAACCTTCAAAGCACTCAGCGACACGACGCGGGCACAGCTAATTTATTTACTGACACAGGGCGAATACAGCGTCAATGAGTTGAGCGAGCAGGTAAGCATCACTGCATCCGGCGTCTCACATCACTTGGCGCGCTTACGAGCCATCCGATTGGTGCGGACGCGCCGGGATGGCAACCAGATCTTTTATTCCATTGACGACGCCCATGTTGCCGCGCTCTTTCGGGAGGCGCTGTATCATTTGGATCATGTGCGCCAGAATCTGCCGGATCACCCCTACCCCATCGAATAATCAAGAATATTCAGTAGCCTGCAATCGCGGAGTGAGCATCCCCTGATGCGAACGGGCCAACGAAGGAAATCATCTGTTTCGTTGCGGTCTACTGATATTATCGGAACTATGGAGCCAGATGATGACAAACAGTAGCAAGTCTTCAGATCATTCCCACAATGATGGACACGATCATCCACACCCGCATCCTCATGGGCATAAGCACGAGAATCATGATCACCACCACGGCACCGGGCTGTGGGGCTGGATCAATACCATCTTCCATTTTCATGGGCACAGTGCCCAGCAGTTGCAGCGCGCCGCCGATCCTGCCCTGGTTGATAATGACGAGGGCATCCGCACAGTCTGGATTGCTCTAGCTGCGCTCGGACTGACGACAATTCTTCAAATCGTGATCGTTTATATGAGCGGCAGTGTCGCCCTATTTGCCGACACGGTGCATAATCTGGGTGACTCGCTGAATTCGATTCCACTGCTGATTGCCTTTTACCTAGCACGCCGCGCTGCCACCCGCCGCTATACCTATGGCTTTGGCAAAGCGGAAGATGTTGCCGGAATCTTCATTGTACTCTCCATTGCTGTCAGCGCCGGTGTGGCATTATGGCAATCCTTTACAAGGCTCATCAATCCCGAACCAATGACTGACCTGGCCTGGGTAGCTGCGGCTGCCATCATCGGGTTCATTGGGAATGAAGCGGTTGCGATGTTTCAGATTCGCGTGGGACGCAAGATCGGCTCTGCGGCAATGGTAGCGGACGGGCTGCACGCTCGTACCGATGGTCTGACATCGCTGGCTGTCCTGTTCGCTGTCATCGGCACCTATTTCGGGTTCCCCATTCTTGACCCGATTATCGGTTTACTCATTGGTGTTGCCATTATTTTCATCACTTGGGATTCGACCCGCACCATGTGGTACCGGCTGATGGATGCGATTGACCCGGAGATTGTGGATCGGGTCGAACAGGTTGCGCAGGGTGCCACCGGTGTTTTGGATGTGCATGATACACGGGTGCGCTGGCATGGTCATCGGTTGCAGGTCGAGTTGCACATCACCGTGAATGAAGATCTGCCGACGCGTGAAAGCCACCGTATTGGCGAGGAAGTGCGCCACATACTCTTCCACGATCAACCCCATTTGTCATTGGTTAATATCCATGTTGATCCCTGTGGGCATGGCGGTGAAGAGCATCATGCGCAGACGGGTCATCATACAGTTTCGACAAGCTATCAGGCCCAGCGGGCTTAAACGGTGGGAGGTAACCGATGCGTACAGTGGGCCATAGGCTCTTCTAACAAGATTTCTCATTGAATCCTTAGCGTGTATTTACGCACAAATCTCGCTGGTACCCAACATTGCACTAAAATCTATCTCACCATGACCTTAACATATTGCCGAAGGTTATGCTGTTGAGTACCGTCCACTTTCTGGGCCAGAATAAAGTTCGTCCGTGTATACTTGCTCTTCTCGCCGCCAAGAAAATCGGTTCTTCACAACAACCCCAGCGCCTGTGCGCGCAACGCAGCCTGGGTGCGATCGCGGCTGCCGGTTTTTTGCAGGATGCTGCTGACGTAGTTTTTGACCGTGCCCTCGGCCAGGTGCAGCTGGGCGGCGATTTCGGGGTTGCTCAACCCGCGCGCCAGCAGACGCAGAATCTCGTGCTCGCGTTCGGAGAGAGGCTCCAGCAGCGGCTCGGGGAGAGGGCCTGGACCATCGGCCAGGCGCGCGAAGCGATCCAGCACCTTGGAGGCAACGCCCGGCCCCATTAGCGAGCCGCCCGCCGCTACGGTCTGCACGGCGCGCGCCAGTTCCGCAT
>JBBSQD010000455.1:0-2676 GCA_038258185.1 Aggregatilineales bacterium
ATGCCGGTATCTTCCAGGATGGAGGTGAAATTATTATTGTCCAGCCAGATTCGCCGGGTCTGGATATCGAGCTGGCGACTTTCCAGTTCTTTCCGAACACCGAGCGAGGCCAGATACTCAAAATTACTGCCACCGGTGTTACCAGCGCTGAGACCCTGTGGATTACGACTGGCAATGGTGATTGTGCGCGGCGCTTTGGCGGTTCGCAGATGGTCAAGTGGGTATTGCAGCAGATCGACAGCTTCCTGAATCGCTGCCCGCGTCTCATCATCGACATATTGATAATTGTTTAACGCTCGTGAAACAGTGGACACGGAGACATTGGCGTGCTGCGCGATATCCCGCAAAGTAGGTCTTTTAGAAGTCATTTCAAAATTATCTTTTATAAAAATTTGTTTCTGATATATTGCCGCAACTACCTGAAACAAGTCAACTGAATTTCAGCAATCTGCAATAAAGTTGCAACAAATTATATCGCTCGGCTGACTTAGCAAAGGGTTGAGCATGTTATGCAGCTATCAGAGAGCCTTGGCAGATACCGACAATGGTCAGGTGCGCCATACCCCGCGACAGGTCATAATATCTATCTGCTGGTTAGTAATTAAAAATCAATTTCAGGAGAAAATTATTATGCGTCTTGGAGCACCTGTCGAGGAAACCTCGACACCAGAAATCTGGATCGAAGCGCTGCAAAAGCGTGGTTATCGTGCCGCCTATTGTCCAGTGGATGCCAGCGCGGATTCTGCGACCCGTCGTGCCTATGCACAGGCTGCTGAGCGCGCTGGGATTATCATCGCTGAGGTGGGCGCCTGGAGCAATCCGATCAGTACTGATGACACCATCGCGCAGGCCGCGATTGAAAAGTGCCAGCAGCAGTTGGCGATGGCAGATGAGATTGGCGCAGGCTGCTGTGTCAATATCGCCGGGGCGCGGGGTGAACTGTGGGATGGCCCATACGCGGATAATTACTCAGCCGACACGTTTGATCTGATTGTGGAGCGCGTCCGCAAAATTATTGATGCGGTCAATCCGCAGCGCACTTTTTATACACTGGAAACCATGCCATGGATTGTTCCCGATTCGCCGGACACCTATCTGGAACTGATTCAAGCCATTGACCGCCCTCAGTTTGCCGCACATCTCGACCCTGTCAATATGATCAACAGCCCACGGCGTTATTTTGAAAATGCGGCTTTTCTGGAAGATTGTTTTGCCAAGCTCGGCCCTTACATCAAAAGCTGTCACGCCAAAGATATTACCCTGCACAGCACCCTGACCGTTCATCTGGATGAAGTGCGACCCGGTTTGGGCACCTTAGATTACCGCACCTTTCTGCGCTGCGTGGATCGCCTCGAAGATGTTCCCCTTATGCTGGAACATCTGCCGATGGCCGAATATGCACCCGCCGCTGAATATGTACGTCAGACAGCGGACAGCCTGGATATTTCACTGTAAGGAACCAAATACAGATAGGCGAAAACGATTACGTTACAGGCGCACTTTTATCTTCACGAGATATTCGGTAGAAGGAATGTTGCGTCGAGCGGGGGTGTGCCTCAACCCTGTTGTTCGCAGGGTTGAGGGACATTTATAAACATCGATTTAGAAATCGAAGTCGTTGATATTCTCAGCGGTGTAGATAAATGGTGCGCCCAGCAGAACTTCACTGCCATTGACAACGGTCAGTGTACCCAGACGACCGGCCTCAACGGTGGTGTCACCGGGCTGGAAGGTGCCATCAACCACAGCGCGCATCACATAGACTGCGGCATAACCCAGGTCAATCGGGTTCCACAGCACGACCGACTGCACACAACCATCATTCACAAAGGGCTTCATGTCATTGGGGGTCGCCAGACCAATCACAGCGATCTCACCACACAGGCCAGCCTGTGTAACGGCATCAGCCGATGAGGGGGTGGCCACACTGGTCATACCAAACAGACCGTCCAGATCATCACCATATTTGTTGATGAGGGTGGTCGCCAGATTGAAGGACAGGACAGCATCTTCCTGCGCTTCCACGGTTTCCAGCCAGGTCATTTCCGGATAGCACTTGCTGGCATAAGCCCACATTTCGGAAATCCAACGGGCCTGATTCGGGGTGGTGAAAGTGCTGGTGACGATACCGAAGCTGGCATCTTCGCCACTTTCCATGGCCAGGCTGTCCATCATGGCTTTACCAATACCGTTGAATTCGGCCTGGTTCACAAACCATTCACGTGCATCCGGGTCAGAGTTGGCATCATATCCCACAACATGAATACCCTGTTCCAATGCACGACGCAGTACCGGAGCGATTGCTGTTGGGTCATTGGCAGCAAACAGAATACCGTTCACGCCCTGGGTGATGTAATTATCAATAAAGGTGATCTGATCATCAATGTTGGCTTCTGTCGGCGCATCGGTCGTCACCGTGACGTTGCCCAGGTCCTCAGCGGCTTGCTGCATACCCTGAGTGGTGGCGGAGAAGTAGCCAATGCCGATCAGCTTGGGCACATCCACCAGCACGATATCCTGTCCTGCCATATCTGGTGCATCAGTCGCCTGCCCACCGTTATATTCTGGCATTTCCATCATATCGGCTTCGGGAGTTTCTTCCATCATCATCTCGCCGTCGGCCATCGGGCAGTCCAGCGGATTTACAGGCAGATCGTCAGAACCATCCCAGCGGGC
>JBBSQD010000456.1:0-2664 GCA_038258185.1 Aggregatilineales bacterium
CGTCCGGCCTCCACCGCCAACTGCTGCATGGTATTCAGATTTTTGCGGACATCACCCAGCTTGATATTCATCTGGGCGAGACTAATGTTTAATTTTGCCACACTGCTTATCCCTTAAACCACAACCGCCTGCCACTCATTAATGACCCGCTCCGCGATCTGCGTCTCGGTCATATAGGTGGTGTTAATTTCATGAATGCCCTCCAGCTTACGCACGCCCCACTCACGCTGGATATGGCCGACTGCTAATGCCCGTTCATTGGGGTCATGATACCGTGCGCCCAATGACAGGTGCAAACTTTGTAATACCGCGTCCAGTTCCGCCACCAAGCAGATGACCGGGCCGGTTTCCATAAAGCGCTCGTAATTACGGTTGTGGATCAGCGTCTGACCACCCACACGAATCACCGCATTACGATGTAAAACAGCTTCAGTGACGACTTCAGTTTCCAGCGTTTTCAGCCGCGACTCGCCGTATAAAGTACGGATTTCCTCAAGCGACATGCCATTGCGTTCTTCGATCTGCAGGTCGATATTGACGTAGGGCATGCGCAGCATCTGCGCGACTCTGCGACCGATCATCGGCTGGTAAGGGCCAGTATACCCGGTGATGATGAGATTACGGTCAGTAACTGGTAAAATCTGCGTTGGGATCATTCACGCCAACCCGGAAACCAACCATCAAACAACGGGTAGAGTTCATCAAAACTATTGATGGCATGGTCAGGCACGATTAAGCCACTGAGCATGGGCGGTGTCGGATGCGTCACGCGCAAAACTGCCTGCATGCCGATCCCCTGCGCCCCGGCAATATCCGCCACCGGATTGTCGCCGATGAATACGGTTTCTTCCGGTTTGGTGCCGATACATTCCAGCGCGTATTCAAAAATGGACGGGTGCGGCTTTAGATAACCCGCATCAGCCGCAGAAATGCGGCATTCCGGGAAATATTCCAGCAGGCCGAAAGTCGCTAACTCGATATCCCGCAGCCACATGGGCTGATAGGCATTGGTGACGATGCCGATTTTGATGCCTTTTTCGCGGAAGAGTTTCAGCGCAGGCGGGACATCCGGGAAGACGACTACCCCCGGCGCAGCATCCCAGCCATAGGCTTCCAGACAGCGTTTTTCGTCCAGCAGATCAGCGGGTACACCACTGTTAACCAGGGCTTCCACCAGCACTTTGCCGATATGTGGCGCCTGTAAACTGCTGCGGCCATTTTCCCAGGCGGTGCGTGATGCCGTACCAAAGTTATCCACCAGCAGTTGAAATTTGCCCAGCGGATGAACGTCACGGCCAATATAATCAAACACTCCGGTGAGGAGCTTACGTTCCCGCGATTCCCACTGGCGACCAAATCCGCTCCAGTCGATCAGCGTATCGTCGAGATCAAACAGAATTGCTTTTAACATACCTGAATGCTGCTCCGGTTATGAGTGGGCGCGCCACGCCAGCAGTGTATGCTCCACCCCTGCGTGTTGGTTGGGATATTTCAATGTCCAGCCAAGTTGTTGCTTGGCTTTGCTGTTGTCCGCTTTGGCGGAAACATCCAGCAGTGCGCGCTGCGCTGGATTGACCATGAATTGCGCCAGCATTTCGGGCATACGCTGACGGCTGGGTTTCTTCACGCCATACTGTTCCGCGAAATAGTCGGCAAAGGCACCGGCTGAAACCGGATGATCGTCGACGATATTAAAGATTTCGTTGGCAGGCTGTTGTTCAGCGGCCAGGACAATCGCCTGTGCCAGATCGCTGGTATGCACCCAATTGACGATATTGTGATCGTCGCCTAATGGCAGCGAACCTGAGCCGCGCAGACCATCACGCAGCGCCATGATAGTGCTGCTGTTGGGGCCATAGATAAAACCGGCGCGCAGCACACAGGCTGGAATGCCACTTTTGAGCACGGTTTTTTCGGCATCGGCTGCTGCTTTGAACAGATCGTTATCCGTAGTGATTTTGGCGGTTTCGTTGACTTCAGCGCCGTGCTTGTCGCCATACAGAAAAGCGAAACTGGTGTGGACGATATATTTAGTGCCAGCGGTGGTTGCGGCTTCTACCAGCGCGGCGGTGCCTTCGTTCAGCAGGTTGATCCAGGCATCCCAGTCGGGCTGGTAAGGTGGGATTGAATTGATGATCTGCGGGGCGGTGTTGATGATGACATCGGCTTCAAACATCTTGAGGCTGCTGGCGATCTCACCAGCGCGTAACAGGCTGTTGAAGATCGGTAACGCGCCATCTTCGCGCAGTTCGGTTGCGCCCTGTACGGTCGTGGTGACGCCTGCAACGTGATGCCCATTGGCGACCAACTGGCGCACCACTTCACGTCCCAGCGCGTCACTTGCGCCAGTTACCAGCACCTTAAGCGCCGGGGTAGGATTATCGGTCATAGTTTATACTCTCTTTACGCCTGAATAATAATTGATTATGCCATTTAACCAGCACACAATCAACAGAAGGTTCAGGGCAATCGCTTCAAACTGGAGTGAGCAGGTGGAACAGGAAGTCATTGTCCATTGCGGCTCGGAAGCGTTTCTGTCGCAAGCTACTTTTGGAGTGGTCCTGCTTCAACAAATTCAGCGCAACCGCTCGTAGCACGGCCATGTTTTCAGCGCTTTCGCCAGAACGGATACGGGAGTCATCCTCGCTGAAGGTCACATCCAAC
>JBBSQD010000457.1:0-2641 GCA_038258185.1 Aggregatilineales bacterium
ATTGCGTGAGCAGAAATCAACCACGGCATGGACTTCCGGCTCTGAGGTTGGGTAGGGGCCAGCGCCGGGTTGATCATGATCCTGCCGCCATTCAATCGGGAAATTGCGATTCAGGTCTAAGCCCTGTTTGCTGGGCTGCATCCAGATGCGAATGCCATCATAATCCTCGATCATGCCTTCTGGCAGAACGCGATAATAGCTGCCACCGCTTTCAGTCGGGTCACGGCGCACCAGAAGACGCGGCTCGTCCGGGTGTGTTTTCCACGGGCCGTTTGGATCAGGGATGCGCATCTGCAACATGCGGCCATCCCCATCAACATCTTCTTCGCGCAGGCCGCCAATCGGGTCTTCATCATAAGGATAAGCACGCGTGCTGGAACGGATGATTTTGGGTTTATCGGCCAGCGCCCATTCCGCACCGTCAGGGTTAATCCGTGGGCAGATGTAGAACGCGCGCGTATCCAGACAGCGCGTGATGTCGTCGCTGCTGCCGTATTCGCTGGTGAGTTTGTTGAGCAGATAGAGGCACGCGCTGGACGGTGAGACTTCAGTCGCGTGAATATTCCCGTCGACCCACAGGGCGGGTTTTTCGTTGGCAGGCCCGGTTGCGTTATTGGTCACTGTCGCCAGCCAGATGTCGCGCCCCTCGTAACTGGTGCCAATGCTGCTGATCTGCACCAATTGTGGATACTCACTGGCATAAGCGTTGAGCAGTTCGGTCAGTTCAGCATAACGATAATAACGATCAAAGTGAATTTCAGGCATCGTATAAAACCTCATTTTAAGGGAGATAACCGCCGCATATTGTAACGAGTGTTCGATGGGCAACCAACGGAATTGGCTATAGGCGCAAGTGTATTTATCTGGAAAATAGAAGCCTTACGATTGATTGTGGACTTAACCTGAACCCTCAGGAAAGTTGGCAATCATATGAGCTTCCTATATAATATAGGATATATGATTTTGAGGTCTGGGTTGTGCGCTCCATAAAATCGTTCCGCAGCAAAAATGAATTGGTTTATGATTCTTTACGTACCGCCATTATTCACGGCGAACTGGCACCCCGGAAACGTCTGGTGATTGATGAGTTAGCGTCCGAGTTGGGCGTGAGCCAGATCCCTGTGCGCGAGGCGTTGCGTCAGCTCGAAGCCGACGGTTTCGTGACGATTGAGCCTTATGTCGGTGCGACTGTGACGCCGATTGAAGTGGCGAATATCTCCGAGATTTTTGGTCTGCTGGAGGGGATGGAAGTGGTCAGCGGGCGGGCGGCCTGCGTCAACCTGAGCGATGCCGATCTGAAAGAATTAGAGGCCATGCTCCAGTGGATGGATAATCTGTTAGATGAGCCTGACCAGTGGTCACAGGTGAATGTGCGTTTTCATCAGTTTATCTGTGAGCGATCTGGCACGCTGCTGGTCAAGAAGCTGATGGATAAAACACTCGATCACTGGGATCGTCTGCGTAGTTATTACCTCAAAGATGTCTTCTCGCATCGCATCACCGCGGCGCAGAAAGACCACTGGCGCATGTTCGAGGCGATCCAGAAGCGCGATACTCACGCCCTGGAGAAAGTTGTGCGTGAGCATAATCAGGCGGCATTAGCGGCTTATACCAGCTATCTGGAAAAGTAGAACGGCAAATTTTATATATTCGGTTTAATTTTTATCTGAATTAATGTGAGGCTAAACTTGATTGATAAACGGGCGCTTTTAGAAAAATGTCAGAACACATTCACACTTGCTGAAAAACAACTTCGCCATCTCATCGAAACCTATCCCGACTTTTTCCCGATGTACACCGTAGCCGGCAAATGGCAGCACGAAGGCGAATCGTGGACAAACTGGTGTGAAGGCTTTCTGGGTGGTCAGTTGTGGCTGATCTATGAGCAGAATGGTGAGGATTACTGGCGCGATAAAGCCGAACATTATTCCCGGCTGATTGAACACCGTAAAACTGACCGCAATGTGCATGACCTGGGCTTTTTGTTCTGGTCAACCTGGAAGCGCTGGTATGACCTGACCGGTGACCCGGAAGTGAATCAGATCGTTGTAGAGGCAGGCAGCACACTGGCGCTGCGTTTCAAAGAGAAGGGCCAGTATCTGCGTTCTTTTGTGGCCGATGAAAGCCTGTTTATCGACATCATGATGAATGTCGGTATTATCTTCTACGCCGCGCAACAGAAGAATGACCCCGAACTGCTGCGGCGCGCGACCCAGCATAGTCTCACCACGCGGCGTTATCTGGTGCGCGGGGATGGCAGCACCTCCCATGAAGGTCTGTTCGATCTGGAAACCGGCGTGTTTCTGCGCCAGAGTACCCATCAGGGCTGGCGTGATGATTCGTCATGGGCGCGGGGGCTATCATGGGCGCTGTATGGTTTCGGTACGGTCTACAGCTTTACGCATGATCCGCGCTTTTTACAGACTGCCGAGTTATGCGCTCAGTATTACATTGAGAACACCCCAGCACATGGGGTGGCTCCCAACGATTGGAGCGAGCCGAATCCCGATCTGCCGTATGAAAGCTCCGCCGCGGCAATTGCCGCCAGTGGCTTGCTCAATCTGGCGAAATTAACAGGTGACCCCAACCGGGCGCGGCTGTATCACGATTATGCGCTACAAATTGTCGATACGCTGACCTC
>JBBSQD010000458.1:0-2531 GCA_038258185.1 Aggregatilineales bacterium
AGCGTGATACGACCATCCTTATTCTCGAAAAACATCTCATGACCGCGGCACAGCGCGTGCAGTTCAGGGTGATCGAGCACGATATGCGAGCCTTTGGTGCCGCCGATAAAATTCGTTGGTTCGGTCACGGCCTGGTTGACAAAATCAATCCACGGGCCAGCGGCGTTGATGACGATCTGCGGTTTGATGCTGATGGTTTCGCCTGTGAGTTCATCGCGCAGGGTGACGCTATCCGCACTGCTATCGACCGCAGTGAGATAATTGACCGCATGCGCCTGTGGACTCAGCGCCTCAGCATCGGTAAGCAACTCCATGCAGATGCGTTCGGGGTAGGGCATCCACGCATCATAATAAGTCGCTGTGCAGAGAATATCGGGATTTAAGCCGGGGCGCTCCGCCAGTGATTGCTCACGCCCGGTAAAAGTGTGGGTGGGGGTCATGCGGAAATTACGTGTGAACAAATCATACATCGTCAACCCGGCTTTGATGATAATCGCGCCGCGCTCACTGGGTTTATCCAGCAAGCCCAGAAATTTAAGCGGCGCGTTCAGAATGCCGCTGAACCAGCTAAAAATCGGAATCGTTGTGGGTAACGGGTGGACATAATGCGGTGCATTTTGCAGCAGCCGGTTGCGCTCGATCAAGGCCTCATGCACCAGCCGAAACTCCGCATTTTCCAGATAGCGCAGGCCACCATGCACCATGTGCGACGATGCGGCACTGGCCCCGCCGCAGAAATCACTTTTTTCCACCAGCAACACATCCACACCCTGCTGCGCCAGCTCACGAAAGGTGCCGATGCCGTTCACCCCGCCGCCAATAATCAATACACTCACCTCTGGTTGAGCGCGAAATTTGTCCAGAACTTCCTGTCTGTTCATCATACGTTCCTGTTTCCAATGGGTCACAATCAGGTCAGATTTTAGCGCGTTTATAGGGGAAGGGCGAAATAATCGATCTCACATATTCAATTGTTAATCTTGATGAAATTTACGATATCCTGTGATAAAGTCATTGAATACACCAGCAAACGGAGAAAACATCCATGGTCACAACTACCCGCACCACTGCTCAACAACCGCCGCTGGTTCCCGGCCTGCCCCTCATCGGTAACGGTCTGGAGATGCGAACCTTTCCGATTCAGTATCTGGTCAAGCTCTATCAGGAATACGGTCCGGTGTTTCGTTTGAAATTATTAAACAAGCGCTACACGATTATGGCGGGACTTGAGGCCAATCGCTTCCTGGCGCGAGACGGTGAGCGCTACCTGGGCAGCGAAGAGTTGTTTGGCAGTTTCGGGCGTGAGTTGAAGTCTGATGCGTTTATGGTAGCGATGGACGGCGCGTCACATCGTCATCAGCGCAAATTGCAGCGTCGGGGTTACTCGCGCGATGCGATTCTCAGCCGTTTACTGGATGTCATCAATCTGCAGCGTTCCGTCACCGATCAATGGCAGCCGGGGCAGCGGCTTCAGGTTTTTGCCAGCATGCAGCATATTGTTACCGAACAACTGGCCTTGGTGCTGACGAATTGTGCCTGTGGTGATTATTTCGATGACGTGCAATTTCTGTTCAATACGAACATGAAGGTCAATGTCATGAAGACGCACCCCAGCATTTTTATGAAGCAGCCGCGTTATGGACGGGCGAAAGCCCGGTCGAATGAGCTGGCTCGTGCCGCCATGCAGTGGCACCGCGATAATCCACCCACTGACCGTCAGCCCGACCTGATTGATGATCTGATGAATGCTGTTGATGAAAATGGCGAACCCTATAGCGAAAGCACGATTATGGCCGCTCTGCTGGGGGCCTATTTCGCCGGTATGGATACGGTAGCCTCTACCGCCAGCTTCATGCTGTACGCCATTCTGAAAACTCCCGGTGTGCTGCAACGCTTACAGGCGGAGTTGGACGCGGCCTTTGTCGATGGTCAGCTTCCGCCGGAAAAATTGCGCCAGATGGAAGTGCTGCACGGCGCGGCGATCGAGACGTTGCGGCTTTATCCAGTGGCAGCCTTTACCCCGCGCACGGTCACGGAGCCGTTTGAATTTGGCGGTTTTACGCTGGAGACTGGCACCGAAGTATTGGTCGCCAACGGCGTGACGCATTATCTGCCGGAATTTTACCCGGATCCTGAAAAATTCGATGTGGATCGTCACCAGAATCCCGATCATCCCAAAACGCCGCAGGCCTTTGCGCCTTATACACTCGGTGCGCACACCTGCCTTGGCGCAGGGATGGCTGAAGTCCAGTTGATGACGGTGCTGGCAACTTTGCTGCATGCGGTCGATCTGCGCCTTGACCCGCCAGATTTCGATATTACCGTCTACACTATGCCTATCCCGAACCCCGGTCGCAAGTTTTCCGTCGAAGTCGTTAAGCAACGCGGTTAATCTGGCTTAGTAACCAAACGAAAAGGGCTGCTCATAGAGACAGCCCTGTTTTCGACTTCAGAATTAGATCAACAGAAGTCATTTATTCCGGTTTGATATTCTGATTCAGCCGGAAGAAATTGGTGGGGTCATACTTGCG
>JBBSQD010000459.1:0-2495 GCA_038258185.1 Aggregatilineales bacterium
GCCGATTATAATGGAACCGGCCCGTTCATTCTGGAATCAATCGATGCCAACCCCGGTGGCCGCGCGGTCTTCAGCGCGAATGCCGATTACTTTAAGGGTGCACCTGCCCTGTCCGGCATGGAACACATCTATTTCTCCGGGGATGCTGTCACCCAGTATGATGCGCTCCTGAGTGGTGATGTCGATCTGGTGTTCAAAATTCCCATTACTCAGATCAGCGAAGGTGTGGCCGATGGCTTCCAGGTCATTGAACAGGAAACCAGCCAGCACGGTGTGATCCGTCTGCGTACCGATGAAGGCCCCGGCACCGATCCGCTGGTGCGTCAGGCGTTCAAGTATGCCACCAACCGCGAAGAACTGAATGACATTCTGCTGGATGGTCGTGGCACGATTGGCAATAATGATCCTATCGCCCCGGCATACAGTGTTTACTATGACGACACCGTGCCTACCCAGGAATTTGACCCGACACGTGCCTGCGAACTGTTGACCGAAGCGGGTTATCCTGACGGTCTGGAAATGACCCTCTATGCCCCGATTGTGTTTGAATATCCTGACCTGGCCGTGCTGCTGCAAAATCAGTGGGCAGAAGGCTGCATTACAGTGGATGTTCAGACCATCGAATCAGGTCAGTACTACACTACCACCAACGAAATCAACTACTGCGATGTCGATCTGGGAATTACCGGTTGGGGTGACCGCCCGGTGCCGCAGTTGTTCTTCCTTGAGGCTTATATCACCAATGCCATCAGCGAAGGCTGCACCACCGTTTTCAACGAAAGCCGTTTCTCGGATCCGGAAGTGGATGAACTGGTCGCTGAGGCCGGCGTGACTGCCGACCCGGAAGCCCGTGCCGCCATCTACTCGCAAATCTCCAATATCTTTGTGGAGCGTGGCCCGATCATTATTCCTTACTTTGCACCGCTCATCGGTGTGGCCAGCGACAGCGTCCAGGGGTTGGAATTAGCACCTTTCCCCGGCCTGACCGACTACAGCACCGTTTCTATGGGAGGCTGATTTGTCAGCCGCCGAATCAAACGTGGAGTCCTCCGGGGCTCCACGCCCTTCATCGGGGCGCTGGAGAAACGGCATAATCGGCTTTCTGCGCCAGCTTGTTGCGAGTCCGCTGTCCCTCGTGGGCACCCTCATTTTTCTGATTTTTATCCTGCTTGCCATCTTCGGCCCCACAATCGCCCCCCACACCTTTGATGAAATCATCCGTGGTGCTTCGCGTGAAGCGCCTTCTCTCCAATTCCCTTTCGGCACAGACCGCCTGGGGCGCGACATTTTCAGCCGCGTATTATGGGGGGCGCGTGAAATTATCGTGATTCCCGGCATCGCCACGACGATTGCCGTGTTTTTAGGCACGATTCTGGGGCTGGCACTGGGTTATTATGGCGGCTGGGTGGATGAAGTCGTCTCACGTGCGCTGGATAGCCTGCTGGCGATTCCTGCGCTGGTGTTGGCGCTGGTCATGCTGGGCACTATTGGCCCATCGAACATCGGCATTATTCTGGTGATTGTGCTGCTGTATGTGCCCATCGTCACCCGTGTGATTCGCAGCGCCACGCTCAATCTGCGCAGCGCGGGTTATATCGAGGCCGCGCGATTACGCGGCGAGTCCACTTTTTATATTCTGTTCCGCGAAATTTTACCCGGCGTACTGCCTGCTTTGACGGTTGAAGCGGCGCTCCGTTTTTCCTATGCCATTTTCCTGACAGCCTCACTGGGTTTTCTGGGCTTGGGTGTACAACCCCCCTCGCCGGATTGGGGGCGGATGGTCGCGGAAGCCCGTGCCAATTTCTCGCGCACACCGTGGGAATTGTGGTTCCCCGCTGCGGCGATTGCCATTCTGGTAATCGGTATCAATCTGATGGCGGATGGCCTGCGCCGCATTTTCCGTTACGAAGGACAACTGCAATGAGCGACCCGCAACCCGTAATCGAAGCGCGCAATATCAGCATTGATTATCTGCTCAACAAAAAATGGATTAACGCCATTAATGATGTCTCGCTGGCGATTAATCCGCTGCGCATTCATGGTCTGGTGGGCGAAAGCGGCAGCGGCAAAAGCACCCTGGCCCTGGCTTTGATGCGCTACATGGCGGCTAATGCGCGGGTTTCAGCCGGTGAAGTGCTGCTGGATGGTGACAATCTGCTGACCAAAAACGACGCCGAAATGCGGAAAATCTGGGGACACGATCTGAATCTCGTGCCACAGGACCCGCTGGCCTCGCTCAATCCAGCCTATACCATTGGGGATCAGATTGCCGAAATTACCCGTCTGCATGAGGGACTCAATCGCAAGCAAGCCTGGGAACGCGCCGAGCAAATGCTGACCAGCGTCAAAATTGCCGACCCGCAATCCGTCGCCCGCAGTTATCCGCACCAACTCAGCGGCGGGATGCAGCAGCGTGTCACGATAGCGATGGCACTCAGCACACAACCGCGCTTACTGGTGCTGGACGAACCGACCACCGCGCTGGATGTGACCAC
>JBBSQD010000460.1:0-2483 GCA_038258185.1 Aggregatilineales bacterium
GAAAAGCCCGATTGGGTAAAAGAGCAGATCACCAAACTGAACGACCCCACCGCCCTGGGGCGCATTGATGCCATTTTGCAGATCGACCAGCAGCGCCGTCAACTGCTGACCGAATCGGAAACGTTACAGGCGCACCGCAATAAGCTGAACAAAGCCTTTGGTCAACTGCGCGGCGACAAAAAACTCACGCCTGAAGCCAAAGCCGCCCGCGCCTATCACACCGCGCAAGCGCTCACCGCTGGCGATTACGCCCAGGCGGATGCGCTGTTAAGTGGCAGCACGGATGGCCCTGCTGTCGAGGCTGATGTGGACAGTGCACTGGAAAGCCTGATGGAAGGTCTGCGTAACCTGGGCGAAAAGGTCAACGGATACAACCAGCAGATTAACGAAGTGGACGAGCAACTGCGCGAGAATATGCTGTGGCTGCCCAATATGCCGCACAGCAGCGTCCCGGTTTTCGACAGTGAAGAAGCGAATATCGCCTGGAAGCCGGAGGGCGATTTATTCGAGTTTGATTTTGAACCCAAGCCGCACTGGGATCTGGGGCCAGCGCTCGATATTATCGACTTTGAGCGCGGCGTGAAACTCGGCGGCACCCGCGCCTATATCCTCAAAGGAATGGGCGCACGTCTGCAACGGGCGCTGGTCAACTTCTTCCTGGATATGGCACGCGAAAAAGGTTTTACTGAACTCTATGTGCCGCTGATGGTGCAGGAAGAAATGATGTACGGCTCGGCGCAGTTCCCCAAGTTCCGCGACAATGTCTATCACGATGCGGATGCCGACATTTACATGGTGCCGACCGCCGAGGTGGCAATCACCAATATGCACCGCGACGAAATTCTGGATGAAGCCCAGCTTTCGCTGAATTATGTGGCGCATACGCCCTGCTTCCGCCGCGAGAAAATGAGCGCGGGACGTGATGTGCGCGGCATCAAGCGGGTGCATCAGTTTGAAAAAGTGGAGATGTATAAATTTACCACTCAGGAAAAGAGTTATGATGAACTGGAAGCACTGACCGAAGCCGCCAGCGATATCTGCCGTGCGCTGAAGCTGCCCTTCCGCCGGCTTGAGATCGTGACTGGTGACCTGGGCTTCAGCGCCACCAAAAAGTACGACATCGAAATTTATTCGCCGGGTTGCGATGAATGGCTGGAAGTCAGCTCATGCAGTAACACCGAGGATTTCCAGGCAAGGCGCGCCAATATCCGTTATCGTGCCGAGGGACAGAAGCGTCCGCAGTTTGTGCATACGCTCAATGGCAGTGGACTGGCAACGCCGCGTGTGATGATCGCCATCATGGAGAGTTATCAGCAGGAAGATGGCAGCGTCTTAATCCCGGACGTGCTGCGTCCCTATATGGGTGGGCTGGAAGTGATTGGCTAGAGGTGTTTAAGCCGGGGCATGATTGACATATCATGCCCCGGTTTATACTAAGGCAGATCATCCGGCTGGAAATTTTCCGGCAGTTCATTCATTTCCAGCGTGATGTTGTCCGGGTCCAGCAGATAACAGGCCCAACCGCCGGTATGCCGTCCGGCCATAATTCTGACCGGCGCCTCGGACTTGAACTTCACACCGAGCGCTTTCAGCCGTTCAAACTCCGTGTGAATATCATCCACCTGAAAAGCCAGATGCGCCGCCCCCGGTCGATTGGTCGTCACTTCCAGCGGTTCCCCGCGTGGACGCACATACTCGATCAGTTCCAGAAAATGGCCGGATGGCGATTGGTGCATACCATCAATTGTGAATAACGCCACTTTAAGATAAGCATTGGGGTAACCAATTTGCTGGCTGGTATACGGCTGATCGTGAATCATGCGGTGAACCAATTTTAACCCCATGATGTCACGATAAAATTCAATCGATTTTTCCAGGTCGGACACCGTAAAGCTAAAGTGGAAATAACTCAATAAAGGCATTTTTTGCTCCTGCTATAAATCTCGTGGTTGAAATTGTGCCCCATCCCCATCACATTCACCAGTTCAGTCTATTGCCAATTTGCATCTTCAGCGCTGGCGATTGTTCAAAATTTCCTTTAATTACCGCTCACATTAATCTTATGCCATCCTGATTTTTATACCGTATTATTTTATAAGTTTCACCATACTTTCAATTGTGAAAGTGTGTCTGTCAGGGAACGAAAGGAGCTTTATATGCTTAGGTTAGCCCTGCTATTCTTTATTGTGGCTATTATCGCTGCCGTATTTGGTTTCGGGGGGATTGCGGGTACAGCCGCATCTATCGCGCAATTGCTGTTTGTTGTTTTCCTGGTGCTGTTCGTGGTTGCCTTGATCTTTGGCCGACGTTCACTCGTCTAAAGCCGCAGCCCGGCAGGAAGTCCAGGGCAATCGCTTCAAAATGCAAGCTGAGAGATAATGGGGCAAAAAAGGATGCTCCATGTCGAACGAACTGCAAACCAGTCTGGAAGAATGCTTTGGTGATTTGCCCGACCCGCGTGTGTGTGGGCGTTGCGACCACAA
>JBBSQD010000461.1:0-2392 GCA_038258185.1 Aggregatilineales bacterium
AAGCCGGTGAACTGCGCGGGAAAAATTTACAGGCCAGCACGCGTCTGCGCTATGGTGATATTGTCAAGACGATCACTGAACTGGCCGATACGGAAAATGTCGATCTGATCGCGATTGCCAGCCACGGACGCACCGGGCTATCGCGGCTGTTTTATGGGAGTGTGGCCGCTGGAGTCTTGCAGCGTGTCGAGCGGCCACTGCTGCTCATCCGAGCGCATCACGATAATTAACCGCTGCAAATATCAGGCTTTCGGGGCGCGGCATTTGCTGCGCCCCTTTTATTTTCAGCCGCTATAACTCACGCGCCAGATATGCCCGTAGATATGGTCCGCCACCACCAGTGATCCATCCGGCGCGACGATGATATCAATCGGGCGGATTAAACCGGTGATAAACGGCTCGGCCTCAGCGGGTTCAAATTCATTCGGCGGTAGTGGCGGATTGGCCGGGTCGAGCAGAATCACGCGCTGACCATAATCATTGGCGTTCCACAACACCACAAACAACTGATTAAACAGATTTTGCGGGAATTGCGTGCCCGTATAAGCGACAATCCCACGCGGAATGGTGTAATCCGGGAAGGCCAGCAAGTCCGGTTGCAAATCCCCGACTCCCTGTGGCAGCGGACATTCATCACAGCCGCGCCCATACCAGTACGGCCAGCCATAATGCCCACCCTCATTAATCGTCAGCACACGATCCCCCAGGCCGCTGATTAAGCCCTGATCGGTGGCGTAAAACTGGCCGTTGGCGTCAAAGGTCAGATCGTAAGGATTATGCAGGCCACGCGCAAAAGTTTCGACGGTGCCGGTATGCGGCTGGATACGCAGAATGGCGGCTTCCAGCGGGTCAATCTCTGCGAAACGCGCCCGCTGCGGGTCAGGCGGTTCGGCGTGATCGGTCAGCGCCCCGATGCCCAGATAGAGATAGCCATCCGGCCCAAAAATCAGGCCGTTGGGCTGATTATCAATCAGCGAATAACAGCACGGCAAGTCCTCGATCACCGGCACCGGCTCACCACCCCCCGACGGAATGCGCCAGACGCCGCCGCCAGCCAGCGGAGTCATCCGTGCGCTGACGTAGAGTACATCCGTCCCCGGCTGGAATGCCAGTCCAATCGGTGAAATCAGGTCGCCGCTGTAGCGGTCGGTGGTGCCATCGTCATTCATGACATAAACCGCGCCGATGCGATTCGCGCCATTTTCCAGCACGGTTGCATACAGGCGACCGTCCGGGCCATAGGTAATCTGCAGGGGCTGGCCGGGGAAGCGCCCGACATGACTGAGCGTGTAGCCCTCCGGCACCTGAATCCGTTCCTGAAAGCCTTCGATATCATCCGCACAGGGGAAATCATCACAACTCCAACCGGCAGTCGGAGCGAATATTGCCGCCTGCGGGCTGACCGCGGCAGGCGCTCCGTCCGATGTGACCGGCGTCAGCGTCAGCAGTTCCTGCGTGGGAGTGAGGGTGGGGGTGAGTGTGAGCGTCGGAGTCAGGGTCGGTGTGAGCGAAGGCGTAACAGTCAGCGTGGGTGTTAAAGTCGGCGTGAGCGAGGGCGTGAGGGTTAGTGTCGGGCTGGGAGTAATCGTCACCGTGGGCGTGAAAGTCGCGGTGGGTGTGTAGACCGGGGCCGCATTCAGCAGTTCTGTCGGCGCGGCAGTCACGCGGAAAGCCTGCTGGGTCCCCTGGCCGTCACAGGCTGCCAGCGCGAATATCACCAGAACAAGCCCGGTGATACGGGTCAGTTGTGTTTTGAAACGAACCATTAAATTCTACAATCTCATCCGATAAAGAACATAAAAAGGGATGACTCTCATCATCCCATAAAGTGCTCAGGTCAAGCGTTAATGTGATCCGATTATACCTGTCAGACCACGGTTTGTGAGGGGAAGTTCTAGCAGGGGCGTTGGCTGATGCAGGCGCTTTTCGGTTATAACTTGCGTAGATTTTATTGTCGCTCAGACTTTCATGGCTTCTAACAGTTCGTCCATCATCGACCAGCTTTCCTCCGCGCCGCTTTCCATGCCTGCTTCCAACATGCCATCGCGAGCTTCCACCGATTGGAAAACAGAGGAATCTGACACGAAGGTTTTGCCGTCTCGTTCTTCCAAAAGGATGGTTTCCAGCAGAACATGCCCCGGCATTCCTTCAAATTCACAGGTATAAACCAGGCGTTCGGGGCTGGTGACATCATGATAGACGCCACGAAAGGCGAATTCATTGCCATCCGCATCATGGTCAACGAAGCGCCAAACACCACCCGCTTTCGCTTCCAGTTTGTCTATAGTCGTGGTTGTACTGCGGAATCCCCACCATTGGGAAACGAGTTTGGGGTCAGTCATCGCTTTGAAGACTAATTCACGGGGCGCGTTGAATTCGCGGGTCAAGGTAA
>JBBSQD010000462.1:0-2385 GCA_038258185.1 Aggregatilineales bacterium
AAGCCCGCTGGGACGCGCCCTGATGGGTGCCAAAGTCGGCGAAAAAGTCAAAGTGAAAGCCCCGGATGGCGAGATTATCTTCACCATCAAAGAAATTGCTTAAATCACAACCCCGGACACGTTTAATCCGGGGTTACTCGATGTAGCGACGCACCCCAATCTGGTTTACATGAACCGCTTCAAACCACTTAAATGGCCCACCTGGGTACTCATTTGCCTGAGTTTTGGTGCCTTTGCATTACTGCTATGGCTCACCCCACAGGGCGGTGTCATCCTCACGCGTGATTCGGGCAGTTACATCTCTGCCGGACGCAGCCTGCTGGAAGGTGAAGGCTTGCTGCGTTACAACCGCGTGGTCTATGCGCGTTGGCCACCATTGTATCCCCTGGTTCTGGCAGCGCTGGAAGTCATCACTGCGCCCCTGTCGCTTGATCTGTTAGAAGCGATTCGGTTTCTCAATGCGCTCACCTATGCCGCCCTGACCTTCGCCTCTGGCAGATTATTCCTGCGGTTGATACGCAGCCCGCTTTTGGCTTTACTGGCTACAGTCACCCTGTTATTCAACTGGCCGCTCGTGCTCACCAGTGTGCATGCCTGGAGCGAACCACTGTTTAATCTGCTGGTCGTTCTGTTCCTGCTGACGCTGGCAAATTATATAGATCAGCCGCAGCGCAGGTCGCTTGTCTGGATGGCGCTGTTGGCGACACTGGCGACTTTACAGCGTTACAGCGGCATCGTCACCATCACAACCGGACTGGTGATGATTGTGCTGGTCAGCAGCGGTCAGCGAAAATGGCGCGATACCCTGATTTTTGGCAGCCTGTCGATTACCCCCCTGCTGCTGTGGAACGTTTACAATCAGCTTGTGGCTGGAAATGCCGTTGGCGAATGGGAGCTTGGCGGGCAATCTATCGTTCGGGCTATCGAGCAGACTTGCAGAATGCTGGGGAGTTGGCTGCTGCCGAGTGGTGGTGCCAACATGCAGGTTATTATAGGCGCTGTGCTGATGGTTAGTATCGCGGTTGCGTTGATCTATCAACTGCGTCGGCGCAATCTGCTGCTGGCAGTGCTGCTGCTGATCGTCAGCTTTACAGGGCTTACGATGGGGCTGGCTGTGGTGACGCGGGTGGCGCTGGATAATCGCATGTATTCGCCCATTTTCGTGCCGGTGACTGGCCTTATTTTTCTGCTGCTCGAAGCCATATTGCAGCGCCTGCCCCCTATCAAAAGCGAATCTGTTGTTTTTACGGGCATCAGCCTGATTTTTACGCTGGCTCTGCTGCTGACTCGCAGTGAAGATGTGCTGCGCGAGTTTGGCATTCTGCGGGAAAACTGCTGCCGTGAACAGATATGGGAAGAAGCTCCGATTATTTCCTGGCTGCGTGACCAGCCCGTAAAAGAGTTTGCCTGGAACAATGCGCCGGAAAAATCACGCATTTTCACCAGCTATTATGGAAACGCTCTGCCGCGCAGCCTTGCGGCACTAGAGAAGTGGGCGCAGACCCAAACCAGCGACCAGTACATTATCTGGTATGCCTTCAGCAATGATTATAACTACCGCTATAGTGGCGAAATGCTCACCGAAACGCTGGATCTGGAAACCATCATGGAACTGGACGGCAGCGGTTTGTATCGACTGCATGTCAATAATCCAACGAAATAGCACAAAACTGAAAAAGGGTTACAATCTAATTTCGATTCTTTTGTGCAACCTTGGAGCCCGACGACGTGGATTTTGATAAGCAACTTGACCTTCAGGCGGTGGTCGATGGGCTGGGACAGGGAGTCCTGATCTTTGACAAAAATGGCCGTCTGCTACTGGATAATCTGGCTGCCCGTACGATTTTAGGAACGGATCTGAAACTGATCCGCACCGAAGGCTGGACAGCAACGACCGTCTTATTTAACAGCGGCCTGCACGACCCTGAGCAGAACCTGGATGCGGCACGTAAAAAGTCCCTTGAATCCGCGCGTCCCGTGCGCTTCCATACCTACCGTGCTGGCGAATATACCCCCTGCTGGGCGGCGACCATTCACGGCAAAGACAGCGGTGATGTATTTACGATGGTCACCATTGATACGCCGGACTGGTCGATTGTTGAAGATATCATGACGCGCTTCCGCAACGAAGTAAAAGATGCTGTCGACTCCACTACCGGGCATATCAACCTCATTACACAGAGCATCAAGCGCATGCAACCCGATGATACTGTCGAGCAGTTGAATAAGCGCATCAGCGGCTTTAACCGCCTCATCTCGACTCATATGTACCGTACCGGCGCACTCATGGATATGGTCGCCCGACTGGAAGTGATCCGCACCGGCAAGCTGGCGGTAGCAGTGCGTGAGCAACGCCGCAAGATCGACCTCGAAAACTTCATGGAG
>JBBSQD010000463.1:0-2377 GCA_038258185.1 Aggregatilineales bacterium
AGCGACCTGATCGACCAGTTCACGGGCGGCGGCAATCCGGTCGGAGAGCTTCTGTTCTTCACCTGACCAAACTGCACGGAACGCGTCGGGGTCGGCTTCGTAGCCGATATGCCGTTCGAGAATATCCATCCGCTCGGCAGGACTCTGGATGCCGTGGACTTCTACCGAGAGCGCGAAACGATCCAGCAGTTGCGGACGCAGATCGCCTTCTTCGGGGTTCATGGTGCCGATGAGGATAAAGCGCGCCGGGTGCGAAAAGCTGATGCCTTCACGCTCGACCACATTAACACCCATCGCAGCGGAGTCCAGCAGCAGGTCGACCACATGATCGTCCAGCAGGTTGACTTCATCGACATAGAGAATGCCGCGATTCGCCATCGCCAGCACACCGGGGTCGAAATGACGCTCACCCTTCTGGATGGCTTTTTCAATATCGAGCGTCCCCACGACACGATCTTCAGTCGCGCTGACAGGCAGGTCGACAAAGCGCGTTTTGCGACGGTCAACGACCATATTCTCGCCACGTTCGTTGCGCTCGCGGACTTCGTCCGACCAGGTGGAGGGGGCGTTGGGGTCGTCATTAAACGGGGAGTCGGCAATGACATCGATTTCTGGCAGGAGCACGGCCAGCGCACGGGCTGCGGTGGATTTACCCGTTCCGCGCTCGCCCCGGATCAACACGCCGCCGATGCGCATATCAATGGCGTTCAAAATCAGGGCGGCTTTCATGCGATCCTGGCCGACAATCGCCGTAAACGGATAGACTGAGGTTCGTTTACTCATGATGGGCTTCTCTACTGTCTCAATATAGCGGCAAACAAGGCGATTATAACCCACCCACCAGCGCGGCACAATTGCCGATAGAGTCCATAAGGGACATTACCTCTTGCCACCACCTTACTTTCCCTGCCAGCAGAGAATGGCGTTTATGGCTCAGTTACGGTTTCTAAGTTCACAAATTCCACTTTGATAAATACCATTCTGAGTGAGGCATACCGCTAGCCAATACCCGTTGTTTGAATAACGCTGGGTCATAATGCACCTGTTGAAAAGCGATGTTGAGATCACGGCCAGTCACTGACAGAATGGCATATTCAGCACAAACTGGCATAAGCCGCCTGCCACCATAAGGCAAGCCGACACTGCCGGGGTTGATTATAAACTGTTCCCCAAACTTCCTGAGCATAGGTTGGTGCATATGTCCGGTTATGAGAACAGACTGTGGGGTATCTCTGAGCAGCGCATGGAGTTGATCAGCGGGTGTGACGGCCTCAACAACATCTTCTGGTGAATGGGGCGAACCGTGAAAACAAAGTCCGGTGAGCAAGCCCAGGTCTAAGGCGTACGTTAAAGGCAGATCACGCAGGTAATCGCGGTCGCTGGCGGAGAGCTGTTGATGGCACCAGTGATCCATGACCGTGTATTTCTGCTCCGCTTCATCGCTGCCCGTATATGCCAGCGGATTCAGGATCACGTCGTCCATGTTTCCGCGCACACCCATCACATTTTTCTCCCGCAGCAGACTTATCACCTTGGCCGGTTCCGGCCCGCTGGCGACATCACCCAGGCAAACGATCCGGTCAATCCCATGACGATGGATCTCCTGAAGCACATGCTCCAGAGCTACAGCATTGCCCTGAATATCGGAGATGACTGCGATCTTGATAGTGTCGTGCATCTTCTTGATACCCGCTCTCTTTGAGCCTGTGAGGGGATTCGCCGCTTCATAAATGGATCATTCCGATAGTTCGTCGCCTGAATTGACGCTATTGTGCGCCAGTTTGTGTGATCCTGCAATCAGCGCACCCCTTAAAATCGCGAGGGTTAGCCCAAAGTCTACCCGTAAAAATCCGCGCTGTTTGGGCGTATAATAGAAGCATAAACAACAGGAGAAATATTTGTGACTATTCCATTCCTGATCGCGCATGGTGCCCTGGGCGGTGCCGATGAACTGATCTTTCTGGGGATCGCGGTCATCTTTATAGGCATGATGGGCGTGACCTGGGTGCGCAGCCAGAGCATCGAAATGGATGACGACGAGCCGGAGCCGGCATCCACCAGAAGCGCGAAGAAAAAACAGGCCAAAGAGCCGTCTTCAGACCATTTCAAGCTGGATTAATGGGGTTAAATATCCCCTCACCCACGCACGTTCGCTGCGCTCAGTGGTTAGAGGGGAACGTACCTAACAGCCGCTAGCTGATGCGATAAAACTTAGCGGCGGTTCCGCCTAAAATCGCGTCTTTTTCCGCATCCGAGCGGTCGGCAATCAACTGCTGCGTATTCGCCCACACGCTGGCATACGTACCGCCCGCCAGTGACACCGGCCAATCACTACCGAACATCACCCGATCCGCGCCGAACTGCTCCAGCACAAAAT
>JBBSQD010000464.1:0-2374 GCA_038258185.1 Aggregatilineales bacterium
ACCTGAAGAAAAGCCCGAGTGTGTCCGAGACGATCGACTGGGCCAAAGCCCTGATGATGCTCAATGCCGATACCCTCGACAAGCACACGCTGGAAACCACGCTGACGGTTTTGCTGAAGCACGAGAGTGATGTGCAGAAGGCCAAACGCGCGCTGAGCCGATCCAGCACAGATGATCGCGGAGACGACGCGAACCGACGCTCACGCGGCTTTGGTCGGCGTGGCAGTGGCAATTGGCCGAACTAACCCCATCTGTGAGCGAAGTTAGATTAACCACAGGGACATGCTGACATGTTCCTGTTTTTTTACCCCTTTTACTATGGCAAAAAGCTGATTTGAGGGATAATGTCGATTAAACGTGTGACCGTATGAGATAAGGGTAGTTTTCATGGCGACATTTTACGAACACATTGATGAAAAATTACAGGCGTTTATCGAAAAGCAGCATATGTTTTTCGTGGCTTCCGCGCCGTTGAGCGCTGAGGGGCATGTGAATGTCTCCCCGAAAGGCCGCGACAGCCTGCGCGTGCTCTCGCCTAACCGTGTGGCTTATGTCGATATGATCGGCAGTGGTAATGAAACCTCGGCGCATGTGCTGGAAAATGGCCGCATTACGTTGATGTTCTGTGCCTTTGAAGGGCCAGCCAATATCGTGCGTTTGTTTGGACAGGGCCGCACCATTCTGCCGACGGACGCGGAATGGGCGGAACTCAACCCGCTATTTCCGCAGTACATCAATACACGCCAGATCATTATGGCCGAGATTGATAAGGTGCAGTCCTCATGTGGTTACGCAGTGCCGTTCATGGATTTTGTGTCTGATCGCGATACGCTGACACGCTGGGCAGAGAATCAGGGTGAGGATGCTCTGGAAGATTATAAACGCCGGAAAAATCTGAGCAGTATCGACTGTCTGCCAACGCGCTTGGGAGCCGAACTTGCCCAGCAGACGCCATCCGCACGGGATTAAAGCAGTCCAGCAGGGACACGGCATAGGCCATGTCCCTGTGGTAATTTCGTTTTATTGCCCGATGCGTGAATAGGCCTCGGCCATGCGGTCAAGCGCTTCTTCAAGCTGCGACCGGGGGCAGCCGTAATTGATGCGGGCAAAGCCTTCGCAGTTCTGCGCTTCCCAATTGCCACTCAGCGCGACACGTCCGTGTTCCAGGAAAAAGGCGCACGGCTCACCGGGGATACCCGCGTCGCGGAAATCCAGCCAGCCCAGATAGGTGCCTTCGGGGATACTGACATGCACTTTGGGGAAATTCTTCTGCACATATTCCACCAGAAAATCACGGTTGCATTCCAGATATTCCAGCAGTTGATCGAGCCATTCCTGTCCGTCACGGTAGGCGGCCAATGCGGAATGCTGCCCCAGAATGGTGGGATGTACGCCCAGCGTTTCATAAGTCTTATTAAACTTTTCGCGCAGTTCCGGGTTTTGAATCACCGCGAAGCCCAACCCCATACCGGGTACATTGAAGGTTTTGCTGGGAGCTTGCAGGGTGATAGTGATCTGGGCGATTTCGGGAGAGAGGGATGCCATCGAGATGTGCTTGTGATCCTTGTAGATGAGGTCACAATGGATTTCGTCGGAACAGATGATAACGCCATTTTTCAGGCAGATCTCCGCTATTTTCTCCAATTCCCACTTTTCATAAACACGACCAATCGGATTATGTGGGTTACAGAGGATAAATAACTTGGTCTGCGGTGTGATGGACGCTTCAAATGCCTCGAAGTCAATTTCATAGCGCATGGTCTGATCATCGTCCTGAATCAGGCGCAGCGGCACCATGTCCAGCGGACGTTCGGCTTTCTCCGCAGCGGAGACAAACGGCCAGTAAATAGGCGTATTGACCACGATATGATCACCGGGCTGGCCGATGGCACGGGCGGTGATATAAATCCCACTGACCAGATTGGGCAGCAGGACAAAATCTTCCGCGATCACATCCCAGTTATAGCGGGTCGCAAACCGCTGGATGAGCGTGTCCAGTAATTCCTGTGAGGGCTTGAAACCGTAACCGAAGACGCCGTGGTCGACGCGGTCATGCAGCGCCTTAACAACTGCTTCAGGCGAGCGAAAGTCCATGTCAGCCACAAACATAGGGATAACATCCGCATCAAAGTAGCTCCATTTGCCACTGTCCGTGCCGCGCCGCTCGATAATTTCATCAAAGTTATAGGTTGTCATGTTACATTCCTGAGGTTTGATTTTGAGATAGAGGTATGTTACTCAGCTTAGGTAGACTTTGCTAGGTTGTGTTGACATTTCAACGCAACCAAATCAAAACGCCGACAAAGTGGAGAAAACCGGAATAGGAACTATCCAGCTTGTCAAACCGAGAAAAGATGTGCCGAAAGTGCTTGAT
>JBBSQD010000465.1:0-2298 GCA_038258185.1 Aggregatilineales bacterium
AATTCTTGTTCGCCATCTGCTTGATATGCGCTCTGGTTTGCTTGGCCAGCAGGGCAGCCCGGATACGCCGGAGGATATTCTGATGCGCGCATATCTCCACCCGCGCCATGACGAGATTATTATCCGGAACTATCCGCTGATCAATCAGCCGGGTACGCGATATGACTATGCCAACGCCAATGCAGAGCTTGTCGCCCCGCTGATCGAGCGGGCCACTGGCATGCGCTATGCCGACTTTCTGACCAAGGCTCTGCTGGAACCACTGAGCGCGGCAGGGGGGACGATCTGGGTCAATCGGCCCGGAGGCGTGGCTCATTCAGGGTGTTGCGTGCAAATGCCAGCGCAAACCTGGATGAAGCTAGGTATCCTGCTATTGAAGGATGGCGTGTGGGATGGGAAACGGTTGCTGCCTGCAGGCTATGTGGCAGCGATGCGGACACCGACGAAGGAAAATCCCAACGCCGGCCTCGGTGTATGGACGGGCGAGCCTTACACAAAATGGCGTGGAGCCTTGAATCCCGAGTTCGAAATGGGCCGGACCGTGCATCGCGAACCCTACGCCGCGAGCGATTTGTTCCTGTTCGACGGCAACGGCAGCCAGGTTGTTTACATCGTGCCGTCGCTGGACCTGGTGATCATGCGGACCGGCAATTATCCGCCGCGTGACCGCCCGTGGGACAACAGCATCGTCCCTAACCTAATCATACGGGGCATTGCGCCTTCAGATCGCAATGGTCTGCCACCTTCATCTGCGGAAGCGAACTGACAATGGCCGAAGCCCTAGTTGCGCCTGTTCATAATCCGGAACCATTAGGAGCCACGCACAACCTGCCTTTCGCGTTGAAGATAGGCTGGGGCACGGGCGCGTTTGGCGTGGCGATCCTGATGAACGGCATTTCCGTTCTGATCTTCTTTTACCTAGTCGGCGTGCTCAAGATTGAACCTGCGCTGGCAGGTACGATCATCTTTATATCGAAGATCTTCGATGTATTCACCGATCCCCTGGTCGGATTCTGGAGTGACCGGATCAAATCCCCGCGCGGTCGCCGGCGCCCGTTCCTGTTCTGGGGCGCATTTGTAAGCGCCGCCAGCTTTGCGCTGATCTTTACCACGCCGAGTTTCGCCGAACAGTGGATGACGGCTGCGTATATATTGGTGGCCTTGTGCATTTATGCGGGCGGCTACACGCTGTTCAACATCCCTTATATGGCGATGCCAGCAGAGATGACGGACAACTACCACGAGCGTTCATCCATCCACGCCTATCGCATCGTGTTCGTATCCCTGGGCGGCTTTATCGCGGCCTCGATCGCTCCGGCTGTGCTTGAGCGGCTGGGAAGAACCGAGCCCAGCAGTTACGCGACCATTGGCCTGACCTGCGCTGCGCTAATCTTTGGCAGCATGATGACAAGCTATCTGGCGACAGCAAAAGCTCGATTCACACCGGCAAATACGGGAGTAACCCAGCTGTCTGCCGATTGGTCCGCCATTTTCGGAAACAGGCGCTTCATGCGGTTGATCGGCGTGAAGTTCGCGCAATTGCTGGGCATGCAAACAACCCAGGCAGCCATGATCTTTTTCGTGGTCCAGTCATTACAGCTCAACCTGGACATATTTGTGGTGTTCGGCATCGTAATGACTGCAACCTCCATCACTGCAGCGCCGCTACTGGTCAAGTTTTCCAAACGTTATGGGAAGCGCAACACTTACTATCTGGCCGCCGCCTGCAACATTGCCTATTCACTGAGCTGGTCGCTGGCACAGCCGGGCGAGCCTATCTGGGCGATTGCGTTGCGCGCCTGCCTTGTCGGCATTGCAATGGTTGGCAATGTGGTGATGGCGATGTCGATGTTGACTGACATTATCAATCTGGATGCCCGCCAGACAGGGGTCCGCCGTGAGGGCGCGTACACTGCGCTCTACAGCTTTGTCGAAAAAGTTACCGCCGCACTGGGTCCGCTGATCATCGGTGTGGCTCTGTCGCTTGCTAATTTCGATACCAAACTTGCGCCAGATGTCCCGCAGGGTGACGATGTCGGAAACGCCTTGCTGCTGGCGGTTTCGTGGCTGCCAGCAGTCTTTGGCCTGATCGCTGTGTGGCTACTGAGCGGGTACAGGCTGACCGAAGCGGAAATCACCGGAACACCTTACAAAACAGCCGAAGGATAAGCATTATGGAGCTGCTGGAACCGAAATTGCGTCAGCGTGGCCGAGCCTCTGTAAACTACTTGGTGAATTTTCTGACTGCCACGCAACATGTGCAGCGGACAGTTAATGCCGAACTGGAGCAGGCGGGCA
>JBBSQD010000466.1:0-2285 GCA_038258185.1 Aggregatilineales bacterium
CTGCTGACCGACATCCGCCGGACGATGCCGCCATTGCACGGCATCATTCACGCGGCGGGTGTGCTGGATGATGGCATTTTGTTGCAGCAGGATTGGCCACGCTTTGCCAATGTGCTGAATCCCAAGCTCAACGGCGCCTGGAATCTCAGCCAGCATGCGCCGGATTTCCCGCTCGACTTTCTGATTTTCTTTTCGGCAGGGGCGGCGCTGCTCGGCTCAGCCGGACAGGGCAACTATACTGCCGCGAATGCCTTGCTCGACTCACTGGTTTATAGCTGCCGCGCTCAAGGCGTGCCGGCGTTCAGTATCAACTGGGGCGCGTGGGAAAATACCGGCATGACCGCTGGCCTGAACACACTAGACCGCTGGGCGAAAGAGGGCATTGACGCCTTGACGCCACAGCGCGGACTTGAGGCATTGGCGTGGACGCTGCACAACCAACATGCGGCACAGATCGCTATTCTGCCGATGCGCTGGGTGGATTTTGCCCAATCAAACCGCATGCGTCCCTTCTTTTCTGCGGTGGTGGACACAGAAAAACCTCAGACGGTCAGCTCGGCGCCAGAACTGCAAGAACAGTCTGATCTGCTACGACGCTGGCAGGAAACGGTGCCTAATCGGCGTCCGCGTTTGCTGATGGATACTATCCGCGAAGAGGTGATCCATGTGTTAGGGCTGCGACCCACCACCTCGATTGATCCGCGCCAACCCTTAAACGAGTTGGGGCTGGACTCGCTGATGGCGGTTGAACTGCGTAACACCTTAATCAAACTGCTCGACACCTCACTACCGGCAACCCTCCTGTTTGATTATCCAACCAGTGAAGCTCTGGTAAACTATCTGATGAAGCATGTGCCCGCGCTGGCACAGAGCGACGATAGCACGGCGGATAAATCCACAGCCCAGCAAGGGCAAAATGAGGCCAGCGCTGCCTTACAGCAAATGACGGACGAAGAAGCTGAAGCGCTGCTGTTAGCTGAACTTGATCAATTAAGCAAAGGCGAAAATGATGGTTGATATGCAAAATGAAGAATTGTCGCCAATCAAGCGAGCCTTACTTGAACTGCGTGACATGCGCTCCAAACTTGATGCGGCTGAAAATCGCCAGTCTGAGCCGATTGCCATTATTGGCGCGGGGTTACGTTTTCCCGGTGGCGCCCATGATCTGGAGTCCTACTGGGAGTTACTTGAGGCTGGACGCGATGTGATTACGGAAGTCCCCGCAGACCGCTGGGATATTGATGCTTACTATGACCCGGACTCACAGAAACCCGGCAAGATGTCGACCCGTTTTGGCGGCTTTCTGGAAAATATTGATCAGTTCGATCCGCAGTTTTTCGGCATTTCCCCGCGCGAGGCGGTCAGCATGGACCCGCAGCAGCGGCTTTTGCTGGAAGTTACCTGGGAAGCATTGGAGAATGCCGGTCAATCGCCTGATGAATTATTTGGCAGCCTGACAGGCGTGTTCGTCGGCATCAGCCATAGTGATTATATGCACATGATTTTCAACGACATCTACCAGATTGATGTCTACTCCACCACAGGCAATGCGCTCAGTGTGGCTGGTGGACGTTTGTCTTATATTCTTGGTCTGCAAGGCCCCAATATCTCGATTGATACCGCCTGTTCGTCCTCACTGGTGGCGGTGCATCTGGCGGTGCAGAGCCTGCGCTTGCACGAGAGCAACATGGCACTGGCCGGGGGTGTCGGCATCATTGTGACACCGGAAATCAGCATTAACTTTTCCAAATCGCAGATGATGTCCGCCGATGGACGCTGCAAAACATTTGACGCCGCCGCCGATGGTTATGTGCGCGGTGAAGGCAGCGGCATGATCGTGCTCAAACGCCTGTCCGATGCACTGGCGGATGGTGATTCGATTATGGCGGTGATTCGCGGTTCAGCCGTTAATCAGGATGGCCGCAGCGGTGGCCTGACCGCCCCAAATGGCCCATCGCAGGAAAATGTGCTGACGGCGGCGCTGGCAAATGCGCGGGTGCGACCTGAGGATGTCTCATATATTGAGGCGCACGGTACGGGGACTTCGCTGGGCGATCCGATTGAAGTGCAGGCGCTGGGTACGGTGTTTGGCGCCACGCATTCACCAGACACCCCCCTCATGATCGGCTCGGTCAAAACCAACCTGGGTCATCTGGAAGCGGCGGCAGGCATTGCCGGTTTGCTAAAAGTCGTGCTGGCGCTGAAGCATCAGCAAATTCCGCCGCACCTGCATCTGAGCGAGCCGAATCCTTACATCCCGTGGGAGCAACTGCCGATTGAGATAC
>JBBSQD010000467.1:0-2255 GCA_038258185.1 Aggregatilineales bacterium
TGAAACTGTTTCCACAGCTAACGGGCTGACCTGAACCGCCAGCTTTTCATCAATGATCGCGGGTTCAGTCTGCGGGGGAGCGCTGTACAGACTGATGGTATACACACGCAATACTTCCTCACTTACCAGAGACCGGCCCTCTAAAAGTACAGTTTCAACCTGTGACGGCATGGGAATCCAGTAAGGCCGTACATCCCAGATGCGCGGGTTATCCTCCACATCAGCAAATTCACGTGGCGCATCCCAGATAAACCAGTCGCTATTCAGATCAGGGAAAACCACCTCCATATAGTAGTCACCTTCCTGACTTAACGTGCTGCCCAGAGCGCCCCCCGTAAGGTTGTACCAGATGCGATCCCCCGGTTGATAACGCTGGTCAATCATCGCCAGCAGTTCACCGTGGGCCAGCTTGGGTGGTAAAAACGCGCTGAAATGAAACATCAGCGCCCCCGCGCCGATGAGGCCGACCAATACGGGTCGGGTAGCTCTGTTGAAATGCACAACCAGACTGCCAACAAGCAATGCCAGCGCCGGGATCACCATCAGCACATAACGCAGGTTATACAACGGGATAAACAGGTTGATACCAAAAAACAGCACCATCGTGCCGAAGAACCATAAGGCCGCAATAATGACGTTGTTGCGTATCACGGGTGTGCTTTTCCAGCCCATATATAACGCCAGCCCGACCAGCAGCAGCATGAAAGATACCTGTCCGGCTGTATATCGCTGAATAAATTCGCTAATGGTGGTCAGGTTGGTGGGGTCAGTCGCGGCGAATTTACCAATCGCCCCCTCCTGACCAGCGCGAATGCCTTCCAGTTCGATCTGATGCAGAAATACCGGAATCCACGGTAGCATGGCGGCTGCCACAACCGCATAACCACCAATCAGCTTCAACAAGCGCTGACGGTAAAAGATGAGCACGGACAGCGCCTGAATCGCCACGATGAAGACCGTGAAATAGTAGGTGTAAGCCATCACTATGACCATGAGGGTGTAGCCCCAGGGATATTTTTGTTTGCCAGTGAGATAGCGCCACAGCATCAGCCAGCTTAAGGCGACCAGCATCACGACGAGCGTGTACATGCGCAGTTCACGGGCGTAATAGATGAAGATGCCGCTGGTGGCGATAAAGACCGCTGTCCCCAGCCCGGCCCAACGGCTGCGAAACCACCGCGCCCCCAGCCGATAAGATAAGGCCACCGAAAGCAACGCCGGGATGACCGCGCTTAAACGCAGCACGAACAGATTCTGGCTGCCTGTCACCGTCATCCACAGCCATACCCACAGATAATACAGCGGCGGATGGACATCCTCGCCAGTTGCCTGTAATAAACCGATGGGCCCACTGCGGCTGTAATCCCACGTGATCCATTCGTCATACCACATGCTTTCCAACGCCAGGTGATGGAGCATGACCGCCCACGCCAATAGCAGCACGCCGACCGGCAAAATCCAGAAACGATCAGCGAAATTTTGCTTCAAACCTACCATAATCAGCCTCTGCATGTGCTATGTAAAATCATAGTGAGCGTATAAATAAATTTCCATCATACTGGCAGGTAGGCGGATGATAAATATCGAAATTGCCGGGATGTAGGGCAGGCGTAGTGGTCAATTACGGCAGGATAGGCTATAAAGCCTGCCTCGTGTATCGGGAGGAAGCTCATGCTGGCCTATGAAGTCAAACATCTGACCCGGTTTTATCCATCGTTAACCCAGCCTGCCAATGATAATATTTCGCTGGAGATTGAAGAAGGTGAGTTTTTCGGCCTGCTTGGCGATAATGGTGCAGGCAAAAGTACGCTGATTAAACAACTGGCTAATCTGCTGACGCCAACCAGCGGTGAGATTCGCCTGTTTGGCAAAACGCTCGACCACACCCCGTTATACACCGCGCAACAGATGGGGTATATGCCGCAAAGTGGTGTCGCCCTGAATAATGTCACTGTGGGCGAAGCGCTGTATTTTGCTGCGCATCTGCGCGGCTTCAGCCGAGGCGATTCTCGTCGTGAGCGTGATCGTTTGCTCGAACTGCTGGATATCGGCCCGATGCGTCATCAGCCGATTATGCGTTTAAGTGGCGGCCAAAAGCGCTTGATCGCGCTGGCGACCAGTCTGGCGGCCTCACCGCGCGTGATGATTCTGGACGAACCCACCAACGACCTCGCCCCGCAGAACCGCATTCGCGTCTGGGATATTCTGCGGCAGATCAATACCGAGCAGGGCACGACGATTATCCTGGTGACACA
>JBBSQD010000468.1:0-2022 GCA_038258185.1 Aggregatilineales bacterium
AACGGGTGAAACGGGTGGTGTACTGGCTTTCTTTGATACGGCACGGAATGAAATCCCGGCCTCAGAGCTGCGCAGCGCCCAGGTCTTTTATGATACGCTGCGCTTTAGTCCTGATGGAGAATATCTGCTGCTGACCCGCGATGGTGATGTTACGATCCAGAATCAAACCACGGGATCGTCTATCCTGCTGTACAGCGGCGGCGAAGTTGACCCCCGGCCAACCATGAGTCCGGACTCAGCAATGGTGGCTTTTGTTGATCTTGATGCAGATGGTATTGAACAAATTTTTACAATGTCGCGTCTGGGCGGCACACCCACTCAGATCACTTTTCACCAGGAGGGTACAATCCAGGATCTGGTGTGGGCGGCGGGTTAAGAACGGTTGTTATCTAAAAACTGGCCGACCAGTTGAAAAAACTGATTTTCCGGCATGGGCTTGGTGATGACTGCGGCAAATTTACGTGCATTGATCTGCGACAGGACTTCGCGCATACGCGTATCACCTGCCATCGCAATCACGGGGATGTAACGCAGTTCCGGCTCGGCCTGGAGTTCATCATAAATGCCAAACGGGTCGGCCTGGGGGAGGTCCATATCCAGCAAAATCATCTGGGGACGGGGTTGCATACTGTGCACCTGCTGAACCGCCTGTGCACCCGACGTATTGCGACGATAGTCCACATCCATACGATCCAGCAGCCCGCTAAGGATCACCAGATTACGGGCATCGTCCTCAATGACAAAGACTGAATTGTTAGTTTTCATGGTCACCTCGAGTAAGTAATGTCGATATAGGACTATTGTCCACTTACACGAGTAATTTGTCTATGCGTTCGAGAGCGATTTCAAAAAAATTTCATAACGCCCTAACCCAATTCTTACCAAATCCTATGGGATTTGAGACAAAATCAGATCATGAATAGCATTTACAGCCGATTTTAAGTCATCTGTAGACACAACAATGGAAAGTCCATAACGCTGGGGATCATGTGCGCCGAGGGTGCGGACGATGCGCATTAAGGGGATTTCATGGTCGCTGAGGGTGCTCTCAAGCTGGCGGGTAAACGCTGTCGAAGTGAGGGCATCGGCACCAATCACCGTGATAACACCCACCTGCCCCTCGGTCACAGAACACACCGCCTGATTAGCACGATAGGCATCTTCTAATGTGAGGCGCGAAGAATTGGTTTCCGCGGCACTGACGAAATAATAGACTTCGTCGGCATTTTCCACCGCGACTAATGCCCGTGTACTCTGGCGCTTCAGTGCAGCGACTCCCCGCAGCGGATCAAGATTTTGCCCCGTCAAGCGAATCATGCGCAGGCGATCCTTGACGATTAATGCGCGCATGCTGCTGGTACGACTCGCACCCTGGACATAGGTGCCGGATTGCGAGGGGTTATAAATGTTGCGGATAAACACCGGAATCTTAGCATCCAGAACAGGCGCTAATGTCTGCGCTGAGGGGACATTCACGCCATAATGCGTCAGCTCGTCCATGTCTGCCGCGGATAGCGCAGGCAGCGTCCGCGCATTGGTGACCAGCGCCGGGTCAGCGGTCATGATGCCATCCTGATCGCTCCACAGCCACAGTCCATCGGACTGGGCGGCTACTGCCAGCAATGCGCTGGACAAATTGGCGTTATCGGTCAGCCGGGTCGTCTTGCCTTCCAGCGTGCCGCCGATGCCACCACCGACAATCACTAAATAGCCTTCATCCAGACGAGGCAGCAACCGTGCCGCGATGCGTCCCTGTGTCGCGGTGATATCCGGCTGAGCGCCGGGAGTCTGAGCATCGGTGATGATTAACTCACTGGCGTTAAGGACTGTCGCCTGCACAGCACGATTCTGAAAATGACCGGCCAGTAAACGGGCGCTCAAACGCTCGCCAATCGCCAGAATTGTGGCAGCTTCGGCAGGGGTCGGTGTCCGGTTGACCATCGAGCGACCCAGCCAGTTATAGGATTGCAAAATATCGGTAATGTCCTGAATCAGAAGGGTGCGATCACGCTCGTCACGGAT
>JBBSQD010000469.1:0-1998 GCA_038258185.1 Aggregatilineales bacterium
AAACATCAGAAAGTAGAACATACAAATCACATCATCAGACGTGCTTGTGTGTGAGGTGACAAATTGTGGCAGATGAACGCGTGAGATTACAGCTAGAAATCGCTATCGAGCAAGCTGGAAGCGTAATTGATATTACCAAAACGGATTTTTCGTGGCTTGACAGCCCTGAATGGTATGTCTTTGAAAGTGCATGTAACGACCTGGTTCGCTACTACGCAGGCCAAGGCGGCACCGTGATTGGGCCACTCGCTCTTGGCGAATACGCGGATTTTACACGACTACTCAAAAATGCGCTTGTCTATTATGACTTAAACGAACAGGTCAAAAGCCAGGTAGAAGAGGCTTTGACCTCTCTCGAAATTTGGATGGATGAAATACGAAAAGAGACCATGACAAACTTACGTTATGACCATCCAGAGCTAAATCTATAGCAATTCTTCTCTATAAAACTTTGTGTTCTTCGTGTCTTGGCGGTTTAAATTTTTATCGCCCATTCTACTAGCGCGAATCCCTGAGTTACGGCATAATCCGCACAAGAGTTCTATCACCAGAAAGGCCACTTCTGATGGATCATGATGACCTGAAAACTTACTGCCTGGATAAAAAAGGCACGACTGCCGAATTCCCTTTCGGGCCAGATGCGCTCGTGCTGAAAGTGCGCGGCAAAATGTTCGCGCTCATCCCGGTGGGTGACGTGGAGAAAACGCCCAGCATCAGCCTGAAATGTGATCCGGTGCTGGCCGAAATGCAGCGCCAAACCTATCCCGGCACCGTGTCCGGCGCATATCACATGAACAAACGCCACTGGAATACAGTGATTGTCGATGGCACGGTTCCCGATGATGAACTGCTGGAGATGATCGATCATTCCTATGAGTTGGTGGTCAAGGGTCTGACGAAGGCCGAGCGCGCGGCGTTAGATTAAATACGCGATTATCCGAACAGTGGGCGAGGCAGGCCTCGTCCCTACACAATTTGATATTTTTTTACGGACAGGCCATGCCCTGTCCGTACTTATAAATTAATCGCCCCTTCCCTCTTTCCCCTTCCAATTCCCCAAACCATGAACCTTTGCGCGCGAGTGTCGTAACAGGGACAGAGCGACTAAAAGCCACGTGCGGAGACAGCAGCGTTGTACAGTGATGAAGATCTGGCCCTGAGCCTGCAACACAGCGATCAAACCGCTTTGCAACCGCTAGTGGAACGGCATCACAGCGCGTTAATTGGCTTTCTGTATCGCCTGAGCGGGGGTGACCGGCAACTGGCCGAAGACCTGGCGCAGGAAAGTTTTCTGCGGGTGATCCGCAGCATCCACCAGTATCGCTATCCGCGCCCGTTCAAGCCGTGGCTATATGCGATTGCCACTAATATCGCCCGCGATTACTACAAGAGCGCCGACCAGCGCCATACACTCAACATGAACGAATCCGATGATCTGAATATCTCTGCTGAAGAACCGGAAGATGCGGTACTGAATACCGATGAAGAGCAGCATCTTATCCAGGCGCTGGGGGTGCTGCCGGCGCATCAGCGCGAGACGGTGATTCTGCGTTATTACCAGGAATTGTCGCTGGCAGAAATTGCCGAAGCGATGTCGATCCCGGTCGGCACGGTGAAATCGCGCCTTTCGTTGGGGCTGCGTCAGCTTAAAACGCAGCTAGAAAAGGAAATCGGCTGATGGCTGACCACGAAGAAAAAAGTCGGCAAAAACTGTATCAGATGCTGCAAGAAGACCTGGGCACGACTAAAGATGCCGACGAAATGCTGCCGATGGTGATGCACCTGCGCAAATGGTCGGCACCACAGGCCACGTCGCAGCTTACCAGCGCACTGATCGAGCAGCTGAGTCAGGAAATGGCGGTCACGCCGCGCCGTTCACGTCTGAAAGTGATTGCGGAATGGTGGCCGCTGCTGCTCATCCGCAGTCAGATACGGGTGGTCGGACGCGCCATCTGGGTCGCGTCGGCGCTGGTGATGCTGTTGGGGACGCTGATCACG
>JBBSQD010000470.1:0-1970 GCA_038258185.1 Aggregatilineales bacterium
AAGCAGGTGCTGAACGCGATCATGGTCAATCCTGAGCAGCGCATTTCCGAGCTGCCGTTGCTTACAGAAACCGAGCACAATCAGTATCTCTACGACTGGAATAAGACCGAAGTCGATTTCCCCGCTGATAGCGGTGTTCACATGCTGTTTGAAGAGCAGGCGGCGCTGCATCCGCACGCGATTGCGGCTGTTCATAATGAGCAAAGCATCACTTATGGTGAGCTGAATACGCGAGCGAATCAGGTCGCGCATTACTTGCACAAGCTGGAGATTGAAGCCGAAACTACCGTGGGGGTGCATGTTGACCGCGGCATTGACATGCTGGTGGCGCTGCTGGGGATTCTCAAGGCGGGAGGCGCTTATGTGCCGATGGACCCGGCTTTCCCGCGCGAACGGCTGATGTACATGATCGAAGATGCCGCCATGCCGCTCATCATTTCACAGTCGCACCTTGTTAATGAACTGCCGGAACACGATGCGAAAATCATTTGTATCGACAGCGATTGGGAAATCATCAGCCAATCGTCAGCGGCTAATCCTGCGCATCACCCCTGCGGGGATAAGCTCGCGTATCTGATCTTCACATCAGGCTCGACCGGGCGGCCCAAAGGTGTGCAGATTGAGCATCACAGCCTGACGAATTTCCTGCTGACGATGCGTGACCGTCCCGGACTCCACGCCGACGATGTGATGCTGGCGATTACAACGCTGTCTTTTGATATCGCTGGCCTCGAATTGTATCTGCCGCTGATTGTCGGTGCGCGTGTAGTTTTGCTGGATCGTGAAGCCTCATGGGATGGACGGCAGATTGCCACGGCGCTGGAAGCACATCAGGTCACGGTGATGCAGGCCACACCCGCCAGTTGGCAACTGCTGCTGGAATCTGGCTGGCAGGGCAAACGCGATCTCAAAATCCTGTGCGGTGGTGAGGCATTACCCTCAGCGCTGGCGGAGCGTTTGCTGCAAGCCAGTGGCGAACTGTGGAATATGTATGGGCCAACCGAAACCACCATCTGGTCTACAGTCGAGCAGATTGTATCCACTGAGGAAACGATTACCATTGGACGACCCATCGCCAATACGACCGTTTTTGTGCTGGATAAACATCTTCAGCCGGTGCCGTTGGGTGTGGCGGGTGCGCTGTATATCGGCGGGGTTGGCGTGGCGCGTGGTTATATTGGCCGCCCTGACCTGACTGAAGAGCGCTTCATTGACAATCCATTTGGCGACGGACGGATCTATAACACAGGTGATCTCGCCCGCTGGTTGCCAGATGGCCGGCTGGAATGCCTGGGTCGTGTGGACAATCAGGTCAAAGTACGCGGTTTCCGCATAGAGTTGGGCGAAATTGAAGCGGCTTTAGAGACGCATATCAGCGTTCAGAAAGCGGTGGTTGTCGCGCGTGAAGATCAGCCGGGGGATAAACGGCTGGTCGCTTATGTGATTGGCGAAGGTGAAGCTTCACCGGAAAGCAGCCCACTGCGAGATTATCTCGGCACCAAACTGCCAAATTATATGGTTCCATCCACCCTGGTTCTGCTGGATGCGTTCCCCCTGACTCCCAACGGGAAAGTTGACCGGCGTGCCTTACCCGCGCCAGTAGTGACGACCGAGCGCACCCAACAGGAAGGTACACAGGAAGCAAAAACGCCTGCCGAAGCGCTGATGGTGACTACGTGGCAGTCGGTACTGGGTGTTGAAAAAGTCAGCATCTATGACAATTTCTTTGATCTGGGTGGGCATTCCCTGCAAGTCGTTCAGGTCATTGCACAGCTTGAGAAAGAAACCGGCATTCACCTCCAACCCGCCCTGATGCGCTATCAGTCACTGCGACAGCAGGCCGCGGCCATTGAGTCATCGGAAGTATTTCAGAACGCGCCGACAATTGCACCGCAGACTATCCGGCTGCCCGGTCGGCTCGAAGTTCCCATTTTCTTTGGCAACGAATCTGAACTTTATGGGATGTATTA
>JBBSQD010000471.1:0-1838 GCA_038258185.1 Aggregatilineales bacterium
CAGATCAGCGGGTGTTGTCCAGTCAGCAGGCGGGTCAAGGAACCAGTAACCCGTGACGTGATTGAGCCCGTCCCAATCGTCTGGTCGGGGTAAAACGTGTTTACTGTAGCCATAGAGGATCGGAATCTGCCTGCGTTTTAAATCACTATACGGTCCCCAGAATGATGCAGGTGTCATGCCTAGTTGCTTCCGCGTAGCGACATCGGCAGCCCGGGTACTTTGCCACAGCATCTGGCGCATGGGCAGAAACGAAAGCCGGTTGAGCAGATTGCCAAAAGGCAGTGTAGGGGTTAATGGGCCGGAAAAAACGGAGGTAGGCGTGATTGGAAAAACATAAGCTTGAACGACTGGAATGTTGAGCTTTTCGGCAATCGAAAACGTGCCACCCAACCCACCCATACCCGTCACAATCAGATCCGTTCCTTCGAGCAGTTGCGGCATCGTCAGCGCTAAACCTTCGGCGCGCTGCTTCGTCGCCGCAGTCATAGCCCGAATAATTCTCAGGAAATTGCCGCTGTCGGTCAATTTACGCCACTCTTCGGTTTGTAGTAACGCCTCGACACTTTCCCCCAATGAAGCAAACTCCAGGCCAGAGCTGAGTGTGAGTGCTTCAAAGTCAATGCTGGTCAGCACTCTGACACTGTAACCCACACTTTTCAGCCCATTAGCCAGCGCAATATACGGCTGGACATCGCCCCGCGAACCGGATGCAACGATTGTAATTTTCATGAATGATCGACTCCAATGCCATCTAAAAACAGGTCTGCCAGAAAATCCGGTAATTCGTCCCACTTCTCTTCGAGGGTGATATCTCCCATCACGTATTGCAGCATCAGCCCCAGCATCACCGCGGATATAGTGCGCAGCGTCAGGCTGATGTCCAAAGATTTGATCGCGTTTTTCTCCGCCCATTGTTGCAGCACGCCTTCGCCGAGTGTCAGAGTCGGATCAAGAATTTGCTGGTAATAGAGCGAGCGCATTTCCTGATTGACCATAGTCTCGGACACGATAACCCGAAATAACGCGAAGTTATCGGCTTTCAGCGCCTGCATAGGATGATAAAGATAGGCTTTTATCAGGGTGCGCAAATCAGCATCGATTAATTGCGAAAGGTCGGTTGTTTCTAAAACTGTGGTTTTCATGCGGTCGAGAATACCGATCAGTAACGCAGGTTTGTTGTCGAAGTAGTTATAAATCGTGCCATCTGCAATACCGGCTTCTTTGGCGATGTCTTTAATGGTGGTGGGGTGAAACCCCTTTGCAGCAAACACTTTAGCAGCAGCATCCAGAATCTGATTGCGACGGGTGGTGATGTGTTCTTCGTGGGTTACATCTTTCATTGATTAGCCTTCAATAATTTCTGAATGAACATTCATTCAGAATCTACGCCAAATCTCGCAGCTTGTCAAGCTCCCTTCACATTGTCCAGATTGGATTACCCCCTGAAGGCCATTTTTCGCTAGACTCACCCTACCCCACCGCATATATGAAAGAGATTTGTTTATGAATATCGCTAATGAGATAACCGAGTTATATCCGATAGCCAAACCGGGTGCGATGAGTGAAACCGAGCGTTTTGTCTTCGAGTGGTTTGGCTACATCCTCATCGAAGACGTGTTGAGCGAGGATGAATGTGATGAGGTGCTGGAGGCAGCCAAGCGACTGCATCATGACCAGCCTAAAGAACGCCTGTTACAGATCGGCAAAGGCTTCGAGAAGGAACCGTCAATTGCTAATCTGATCGACCATCCGGCGGTATTGCCCAAAGTCCGCGCCCTGTACGGTGACCGGTTTGTGCTGCAAGCGGCGTGGTGCACGGTGCAACCGGCTGGCAGTCA
>JBBSQD010000472.1:0-1691 GCA_038258185.1 Aggregatilineales bacterium
CATCGGTTCGTATTCCTCGAAGCCATGCGTATAACTCTGGTAGAGCGGATTCGCGCCTTCGGCCTGAATAATCGCCAGACGGGGCATGCGGTCGATAAAGCCCAGTTCGTGCAGTTCGTGCAGCGCCTTGCCAAACGCCGAGCTGTTCCCCAGATTACCACCGGGGCACACGATCCAGTCCGGCACCTGCCAGCGCAACTGCTGCATCACCTCGAACATAATCGATTTCTGGCCTTCCAACCGGAAGGGATTGATCGAGTTCAGCACATAAATGCCGAGTTCATCACCGATCTGGCGTACCAGTTCGAGATTACGATCAAAATCCGCCGCGATCTGAACACAGGTCGCGCCGTAAGCCAGCGCCTGCGATAGTTTCCCCATCGCGATTTGCTTGTTCTGGAAAAAGACGATACCTTCCAGACCGCCGAAGGCCGCATAAGCCGCCAGCGAAGCCGAGGTATTGCCGGTTGAGGCGCAGGCGACCCGCTCCATGCCGATCACTTTGGCCTGGGTCAGTCCGCCGGTCATCCCGCGATCCTTAAACGAACCGGTCGGGTTTTCGCCTTCGTGTTTCAGGTAAAGATGCGCCACACCCGCCCACTGTGCCAGTTTGGTATTGCGGTACAGGTTGGTGTTGCCTTCGGGGCGGCTAACGATATACGATGGGTCCGTATCCGGCGCGATGAGTTCTTTGTAACGCCAGACACCGCTGTTATAGGGTGCGTCCAGGCTGCCCAGGCGTTGATCGAAAGTCTCACGGGTGATGGTTTTGCCGATAGTTTCCAGATCGTGACACACATCCAACAAGCCACCACAACTGGTGCAATTGAAGATGACTTCATTAACCGGGTATTGCCGACCACAATCCATACATTGTAAGATGCTCAACATGTTATATTTCCACCTGTGCAGTGCTGAAAAGATGCATTTTAACTAAGGATAACACTGATTATGCCATTTGCCAGAGCAGAAGCCTTCGCACCCGCCAGTATGGGCAATGTCGGGGTCGGTTTTGATATTTTGGGGTTGGCTTTCTGCGAACCCGGTGATGTAGTGCGGGTTGAACTGCGGGATGAACCCGGTGCGGTCATGCAGGCCATTGAGGGGGATGGCGGCGTGCTGACGCTGGATGCCGACAAAAATACCGCCTCCGTCGCGGCCAATGCCTTCCTGCAAACGATTGATGCCAAGCAGGGTATCCGCATCAGCCTGCAAAAAAATCTGCCACTGGGCAGCGGACTGGGCAGCAGCGCCGCCAGCGCAGTCGCCGCAGTGGTTGCGGCCAATGCACTGTTTGACTCACTCCTCAGCAAAGGTGATCTGCTCCCGGCCTGTATGGAAGGCGAAGCGATGGCGAGCGGCTATCATGCTGATAATGTCGCGCCGTGTCTGCTCGGTGGCATCACCCTGATTACCGGCACCGATGCAGCCCATATTCGTCAGCTTCCCATCCCGGAGAATCTGCATTTTGCGCTGGTCACGGCGCATGTCAGTGTGCCGACTGCGGCAGCCCGCGCGGTGCTGCCCAAAATGATCTCGCTCAAAGCGATGGTGGCGCAGACTTCTGGCGTGGCCTGCCTGATTGACGCGCTCTATCGCGGCGATATTGAGCAGATGGCGGCAGCGATGGAGCAGGATTGTGTCATTGAGCCAGCACGGGCGCACCTGATGCCGCTGATGGCTGAAATCCG
>JBBSQD010000473.1:0-1647 GCA_038258185.1 Aggregatilineales bacterium
CGGCGCTGCTGGTCACAGCATCAATGCGGACTTCCATCGTATCAGCGTTGCGGGGGCTGCTGTGAATGTCGCGGTTGACGTGCACGCTGGGATTCTGGGGCAGAATAGTGCCCCGATAACGGCGATTATCATGGGTGCGGATAGTCACGCCTTCCATCTCAATCCCACCCCACATGATGCCACCCAGCGGATTGGTCTTTAAGCGGCCATTACTTTTAATCTCGCGCACCATCAGGCCGAGTGTGTCGACATGCGCAGTCACGCCCCGGCGCTGGTTGCTGGCGTGACCTTCCAGCGTAATCAATAGCGCGCCTTTGGGGGTCACGTCAATTCCCATGCCGGGAATTTCCAATGTGGCAAAACCCATCGCCACATAATCAATGGCTTCAGACGAATAACCTGTTGGGCTGGGGGTATTCAACAGGCCGGCCAGAAAATCCGTAGTTTCATCAACCGGCAGATCCATTTCAGTCAACGTTCTCGCTCCTTGTGTGAGGCTGCACCGGAACTACTGCCGAGCAGCGGCGAAAATGGTACAATCAAAGTATGAATTCAAAGTGGAGATTATAGCGCACAATGCAGAAGATTCATGTGCGACCCGCCAACCTGGATGATACCAGCGCCATTAGCCAGCTTTACCGGCAGCATATTCATGTGTGGCAGCGCATCAATCCCCAGGCACAGGTGGAAGATGTGCCCTATAGCGACCTGACGATTTATGAACGCTGGCTGCATGGCGGCCCGTGGATGAGCATCGAAACCGGCGCTATTCACCTCAGCCACCTGCTGCGCGGAGCCGGATTCCCAGTCGTCGCGGAGGTGGATGGGCAGGTATATGCTTATACTGAAGCGTACATCAATCAGGAGCCTGCGCCTTTCGGCCATCATCTGAGCATGCAGCACCCGATTGTCCAGTCTGACTATAGCGATCATTCGCTGGAAGCGGCGCTGGTGGCCTTCCTCAGCGAGAAAGCCAAAGCGCTGAAGTGCCAGCGGCTAACCATTAACCTGACCTTACCGGAACAAGCCCCATTTTATCAGCAGCAGGGGTTTCAACTGCTGGCGACGTTACGCCGTTTTAATCTGCCCGCCCGTACCGGACAGGGGTTTTATCGCGCGGTGGAGAATCCCGAAGTGAGCGCTAAGCAGATCGAAAACTGGTCACTGGCGCTGGGACGCATCAGCAGTTCGCGCGAACAGTGGGAAAATCTGTGGCCGCGCACATGGGACTCACTGCCGGAAATTGCCAAGCGCCAGCGCACGCATCGGCTGGAATTTAACGCGGCGGGTCAGCCGGCGCTGCTGTGTTGCCAGCAGCAGTTATATGCGCCGCGCAATGTCGATGTGTACTGCTGGTCACCGAAGCCGCTGACGGCGCAACTGCTCACCTCGATTCGCGATTGGGCGCACCGTGAAAGTTATCGCACGCTGGTCTTATCGGTGCTGGAAAATACCGTCAAGACGCTGGGGCCAGAGGCCGAACCCGATGGTTACACGCAGGAAACCTACAGTCTAACGTTGTAAAGTTGCCGTTTGGATATAAGCACTGAGCAAAGCAAAAGCAAAAGGAAGCTAGATGCCTACCTATAACCCCGATCATGTCGAGTATGACATCACCAACGGCAATATCCAGATTGCGATGGAAAA